>JANYKR010000224.1 GCA_025358155.1 Betaproteobacteria bacterium | reverse complement strand
GCATCACGCTCAGGTGCTGGGTGCGGTGGATCTTGCCCACGGCCACGGTCCCCTTCGGGATGAAGCACTCACGCCCGTAGACATGCGGCGCGAAGTGATGCGTCACTGGCATATCGACCTGCGGCAGTGCGCCCACGCGCTCGATCAGGCTGCCGATGACCTTGCGCGAATCGTCGAGACCACTGCCCAGCAGCGCTGCAACGATTGAGGCGTCTTGCAGCGCGATTGCATTGAGGTGCGGGTCGGCCAGTGGGTGATCGTCGGTGGAAGTCGCGCTGTGCATATTCATGCCTTGAGGGTTCCGACCAGACTACAACGCTTTTTCTCGGAGGCAATAGCTCACGGCGTGTAGTGCAAGGTCGCCACGGTTCAAGCCGACACAGGAGCCCAGCTTGTGCGCGCCGGCGCTGGCCAGTGTGCCGCCGCCCGTGCTGCTGGTGACGGTCGCTCCGTTGGTCACCTTCAGCACGTTGATCACGCTGGCGCCGTTGGCGATGTCCAGGGTGTTGGTGCCGACCGCGACGGTGCCGGCACCGGCCGTGGCCCCGGCGACGGACACGCTGAGCGTGCCCGCGATGATCGAGGTGCCGCCGCTGTAGCTGTTGTTGGCGGTCAGCGCGAAGGTGTCGTCGATGACGATGACGCTGACGGCGTTGTCGCTGCTGGTGAGGGGGTTGGAGACGGTCAGCGTACCGGTGCCGCTGGCCAGGTTCAGGCCGGCGGCAAGCGCATCACGATCAACCTGACACCCGAGGGCGTGAAGCACCTGGAAGCATTCATGGCCGAAACCGAGGCCACGCAGACCGTGGCGATTCACCTGGCGCTGTCGGTGGTGGGGCGCGCCCGCAATCGCAAGGCTTGACCGAACCGACCGAAGAAGCCCGCACGCTGTAGTTTTTTTTACGCCCCCCACCGCCGCGCTTGACTCCGAGATTTGGACGGCTATCTTTTAAAAAGCAGTGCCGCAAGTCGCGGTGCGACACCAAGAAGCGGAGTCCCGATATGAACTCATCCCCTGTCACCGCGATCAGCTCTGAGCAGATGCGCGCCATCGACACCGCTGACCTGGCCGGCCTGAGCACCAGCGCAGTCCACGCCCTGAGCAGCAGCCAGCTGGGCGCCATGACCACCGGCCAGCTGGCCGCCCTCGGCTCCGACCAGCTGCAGGCCCTGGGCTCGACCCAGCTGCGGGGCCTGAGCAGTGCCCAACTGGTCGCGCTGAGCACCGACGACCTCAATGCGCTGACCACCGGCCAGATCGCCGCCCTGTCAACCGCCCAGGCGGCCAACTTGAACAGCGCTGACCTGGCTGCCCGCACGGCCAACCAGCTGCGCGCCTTCAGCACCCAGGACATCGTCGCCTTCGGCACTGCCGCGCTGGGTGCACGGAGCTCGGCCCAGGTCACCTTGCCCGCCTCGGGCTACATCCGCCAGGCCGAGCTGATCGGCGTGCGCCCGGTTACCGAAGAGCAGGCTGCCGGAAACCGCGGCCTCAATCGCCGCGTCGTCCGCCCCCGCCCTGGCAAGCCCGGAATGATCCCCATGTCCAGCGCCACCCTCTGGCGCGCCGTGAAGGCCGGCAAGTTTCCTGCGCCGATCAAGCTCTCGGAGCGCGTCACCGCCTGGGAGTTGGCGGCCGTCGTGGCCTGGCTCCGGGCCCGCAGCGCATAGGCCGACATGCACGACCACCAAGTCGTCGCTCTGCCAGGCGCTGCCGTTGCGCCGCTCTGCTTGAGCCCACCCCACAAAGACAAAGGCCGACCTGTTGCGAGCGGGCCGGCCTCCAGGGAACACATGAAGAACGAGAACCTGAATTGTGCAGCCGATCCGGCCGCCGAGCAAATTTCCGCGATCGACATCAAGCTCTTGGCCACGCTGCGAGCGCGCTTGGTGTTGGCCGGTTGGGTGCTGATCTGCGGTGACGCCAAGATCGAGGCCTACACCGCGAGCAAGTGGGGCCGCGCTACCGCTGACATGCGCGGCTTGGCCGAGGTGGCGCTGTTCGCCGACCGTGTGGGGGCACCGTCATGAACCGGCAGCCCCCCAAGCCCAACACGGCGCGCCTGCACCCGCTGCTGCAGGCCTGCACCTGCTGCTTCACCCCCGGCCGCATCTGCCTGACATGCGCACGCTGGAAGCGCCTCTACCGCAAGATCACCCAGCGCCGCGCGTTGTGGGGGCAATCCTGATGGCCCGCGCTCGCAACATCAAGCCGGGCTTCTTCAAAAACGAAGACCTGGCCGAGTGCACGTCCTGGGCCCGCCTGTGCTTCGCAGGCCTGTGGACGCTTGCCGATCGCGAAGGTCGCCTGGAGGATCGGCCAAAGCGCATCAAGGGCGACTTGTTTGCCTACGACAGCATCGAGGTGGATCCACTGCTGTGCGAGCTGGCGAGCTTTGGGTTCATCCTGCGCTACCAGGTCGAAGCCCAGCGCTACATCCAGATCACCGCCTTCCTCAAGCACCAGAACCCACACCACAAGGAGCAACCCAGCATCATCCCTTCGCCGGAAAAAAGCCCCGGGTTAGGCGGTCATGGGACGGATGGAAAACCCGAGGCTTCTGGTCCATGCATTGAAGCAAAAGCCCCAGGCAAGCCCCAGGCAAGCCCTGGGCTTGATGGTGATGAATGCGCCAAGCACGGGGGTGAAACCGTGCTGATTCCTGATTCCCTCTTACTGATTCCTGATTCCCTTGAGAAGCCTTCGGCTTCGTCGTCGGCTGCACCGACCCGCAGGGCATCGACGATTCCTCCCTGCCCCTACGGCGCCATCAAGGATTTGTACAACGAGGCGCTGCCTGAGTTGCCTTTCGCGAAGACCATGGTGGACACCCGCAAGAGGGCAATGTCCAGACGGTGGGCATGGATCTTCACCGAGCCCAAGACCGATGGCACCCGCCGCGCCACAACCGCGGACGAGGCCTTAGCGTGGATGCGCGACTACTTCGAGCGCGCCAGGGGAAACGACTTCCTCATGAAACGTATTCCACGCAGCGTCGGTCACGAAAACTGGAATTGCGATCTGGATTTCCTGCTGAGCGACAAGGGATTGATGCAGGTGTTGGAGAAGACCGAGGCAGCCACCGCATGAACGCCAAGACCGCACCCGCTTACCTGACCGACCCCGATGTGACGATCGAACTGCCGTGGTCGCAGGAGGCCGAGCAGTCAGTTCTCGGCGGCCTCATGCTCGACAACGCCGCCTTCACCCGCGTGGCCGACCTACTGCAGGAACGCAGCTTCTGGCACGCCGCCCACCGCACGATCTGGGCGGCCATCGCCGGCATGATCACCGCCAACAAGCCGGCTGACGTGATCACGGTCTTCGAGGCCCTGAAGTCCATCAAGCAGGCCGACGATTGTGGCGGGCTGGGCTACCTCAACGACCTGATGCAGAGCGTGCCCAGCGCTGCGCACGCGCGACGCTACGCCGAGATCGTGGCGGAGAAGGCGTCACAGCGTGCCGTGATCGAGGCCGCCGACATGGTGATGGCCATATCCAGGGAGACTGCGCCGGTGGGCGACAAGCTCGACCGGATCTCGGTGGCGTTTGCCGGCGTCCAGCGCGACCAGATGCGCAAAGGGCCGCGCCTACTGTCGGACCTGATGGCCAGCGCGATTGACCGCTACAGCGACCTCGCGGATGGCAAGGTCACGCCAGGGTGGGCAACCGGCATCGCGCCGTTGGATCTCATCCTGGCCGGCGGCCTGCGTCCTGGCAAGGTCTATGGCCTGGCCGCACGGCCCAGCGTCGGCAAGTCCAGCGCGGCGCGCGCGATTGGGCTGCACCTTGCTCAGGCCGGCCATCCTGTCCTCCTGCTTTCGCAGGAAATGCCGGCCGACGAGATCGCGGACTGCGTGATCAGCCAGCTGGGCGCCATCGACAACATGCACTTGGCCACGGGTAAGTTCACTGGGGACGACTGGACCCGCCTTACCGAAG
>JANYKR010000173.1 GCA_025358155.1 Betaproteobacteria bacterium | reverse complement strand
GTTGCCGGCGGCAATCGCCATCATCGAGTCAAGAAAGCTGGTGATGACCTGGGCGATTCGGCTCAACTGGGCGATGAAGGTGGTGACGGTGCCGTAGATCGACATGATGGCGGTGATGAAGCCCGCGCCGGGGATGAACATCGCGACCAGGCGGGGCACGGCGCGGGTCAGCACCAGGTTGACCACCATGTCGATGATGCCGTCGATCGCCATCTGCTTGAGGTTGGCCAGCTGCTCCTGCATTTGCGCCCAGGCGGCGGCGGGGCCGTCGCGCACCAGGGTGACGACCAGATCGAAGCCCATTTCCATCGCCCGCACGGCCGGTTCGCCCACGGCGGTGACGAGCTTCTGGCGGATGTTGGCCCACGACAGGCCGAGCACCGACAGCACAAACTTCAAGATCTCCGGCAAGCTCAAGCCCTGCGGGATGTAGATGCCGGGCAGCGAGCCGGTCAGCCAGCTGACGATGCTGGTCTGCATGTGGCGCAGGATGTTGCGGCCAAAGCGCTGGAAGCCCGCCTTGGCCGCCCTCACCAGATTCATCACAAAGCCGATGGGGTTGCGGAAGATGCCCTGGATCGCCCCGCCCGCCCGCCGCAGGTAACCCATCGCGCCGGGGGCCACCACCGAGAAGATGATCTCCAGCAGCTTGATGACCGTGCCCAGGCCCCAGCTCAGAAACTGCCCGGCGATGCTGCCGAACACGCCGATGATCCTGGCAAAGGCGCGTGGCACGAGGATGATGTCGACCAACTGCAACGACACGAAGGCGTCGAGGAATCTGCCCGGGATGGCTGTGACGATGCCCATCAACCCCGACAGCGCACCCTCGAACCAGGCATAGGCCTGGCCGATGGCGTTGCCCCGCTGGATGTTTTGCCAGACTTCGTCCTGACCGATCAGGGTCATGAAGCCGCCGAGCAGGGTGGCTGGGGTGCGCGGCACAGCGTCCCCGGTGACGGGGTCGAAGCCGAGGATGGCCTTGAGCAACGGGTAGCCGCGCGTGGGTTCGATCAGGGCTGCGATGGGCCGCAGGATCGCGTCTTTGATGAAGGTGATGATGCCGCTGACCAGGCCGGCGCCAAAGGCGATGATGCGGTCGATCGGGTCGGTGACGATGCGCTTGGCGCGGTTCCAGACGCCGCCCAGGTCGAAGATGTCGGTCCAGCTCAAGGAGTCGAGAAAGTCGTCGATGTTTTGCCGGATCGCGCTGCCGATGTCGCCCAGCGCGCTCAGCTGACCCTCGGCCCAGGCCGCCACCTTGTCGACGATGCCGTGGTTGTCCAGCGCCTGGCTGATCAGCGGGCCGCCGGGGATCAGCTGGATCATCGCGCGCAACAGGTTGGCTGCGGTGCGCGGCACGGCCCGCAAGGACACCGGGTTGAAGCCCAGCAGCAGGGCCAGCATGCTGAAGCCGGGGATCCAGGCGGCCTTGTCGGCCAGGTAGTCCAGCGCGTCCTGGATGCCCAGCCGGTGCACGGTTTGCGGCTGGGCGCGCACCTGTACCTGGGTGTCGGCGCTGCGGTGCACGGTCTGGGGGGCTGCGCCCTGCTGGACGGTGTGCGTCAGCTCGTGAGCGATCAGTTCGCGGCCGGCAGGGGCATCCGGCTGGAAGCGATCCCGGCCAAAAAACACATCGCGCCCGCTGGTAAAGGCCGCCGCGTTGAGCCGTCGGCTGGCCCGCGCTGCCTCGTCACCGGTGTGCACCCGGACATTGGAAAAGTCAGCCTGGAAGCGCGGCTCCATGTCGCGCCGCAGGCGGCGGGGCAGGGGCTGGCCGGCTGAGCTGCCCACGCCCAGCGCTGCGGGGACAGGGGTGGTGGCCGGCACCGCGCTGGCAAAGCGTCGGCTCTGCGGCCCTCCGGCAGCAGAGCCTCCCGATGGCGGCGCCAGGGCCGCCGAGGGCATCGCGACGATGCGGCGCGAGACCCGCTCGGCCTCGCGCTCGGCCGGATCCGAGGCGCGCGAAACCGGCACCGCGGCGGCGGCCTGGGCAGCGCGCACGGCAGGCGCAGGCAGGCGGATCGCGACCGGCGATTTCGCCTCCGGCGCACGCAGCACCATCCGGGCGGTTTGTGCGGCGGAGCTCACACCGTTCGCCCTTCTTTGAGCAGTTCACGGCGCACGCCTTCGCTGGTGTCCTCGGCCCGCAACACCGCGTCTCCGCGCGCCATCGCCCGCAGACAGGCATAGCGCAGGACGTTGAGGATGGTGCCGCCGCTGAGCTCGAACTGCTGCGCCAGCCGCTCCAGATCGAGCGCGGGTTCCAGGCGGACCTCGGCAGGTATCGCCTCGCGCCACAACCGCAAGCGCTCGGCCGCCTTGGGCAGCGGGAAGTGAATCACCGACTGGAAGCGGCGCAGAAAGGCGTCGTCGATGTTCTGCTTCAT
Organism: Betaproteobacteria bacterium; assembly: GCA_025358155.1. Classification (GTDB taxonomy): domain Bacteria; phylum Pseudomonadota; class Gammaproteobacteria; order Burkholderiales; family Burkholderiaceae_C; genus Pseudaquabacterium. Next base: position 67,757 of record JANYKR010000173.1, on the reverse strand, counting down.
GTTGGTCGCCAGCACCACCACGCCGCTGAAGGCCTCGATGCGCTGCAGCAGGTAGCTGACCTCCTGGTTGGCGTAGCGGTCGTGCGAGTCGCCAACGCCGGTGCGCTTGCCGAACAGCGCGTCGGCCTCGTCAAAAAACAGCAGGTGGCCGTCGCGCTCGGCGGTGTCGAACAAGCGGGAGAGGTTCTTCTCGGTCTCGCCGATGTACTTGGAGGCGACCAGCGACAGATCGACCCGGTGCACCTCGCGTCCGCAACGCTCGCCCAGCAAGCAGGCGCTGAGTGTCTTGCCCGTGCCCGGCGGGCCGTGAAACAGGCTGACATGGCCTGCGCTGATGCGGCGGCCCAGGCCCCAGTCGTTGAGCAGGCGCGGGCCGTGGGTGAGCCACAGGCCGATGTCGTCGAGCTGGGCCAGGGTGCTGGCGGGCAGCACCAGGTCGTCCCAGCACAGGCCGGTGGTGACGCGGCTGGCCAGCGCGCTGTGATCGGCCAGCTGCGGCAGCGCCGGGCCGGGCAGCGCCAATGCCAGAAAGCTGGCCGAGGCTTGCAGCAGGCCGTGCAGCAAAGTGGCGCGGGTCGCCGCATCGCCCGGCGCTGGGCCGACATGGATCAGGTCGCTCTGGGCCAGCCGCTGCATCGGTGCCAAACGCTGCAGCGCACGCAGCCGGGCGCCGATGTTGTCGCCGGCCAGCACGAAGCAGGCGGTCTCGACGGTGGGCAGGAGTGCGCCGCCGGGGCCGATGAAGGCGCCGAACTCGGTGAAGGGGCGCTGTGTTTCGGGGTTGAGCGTGGCCAGCACGTCGAGCAGTTGCGGGCGCAACTGCGGGGTCAGCGCCAGGGCCATCAGCAAGCGCTCGGTGGGGTCGAGCTGGTGGTGCAGGACAGCGGCGCCGTAGCTGCCACCGCCGCGCCCATCGGTGCGGGCCGCAAGCTGGGGCGGCGGAACCAGCGCGCCGGGCAGCTCGGGTGAGCTGGGGGCGGTGGCATCAAAGTAGCGCGCCAGCCGCAGCTCGATCACCCGGGCCAGCCACTCCAGCTCCGCCTCCAGCGTGGCGGCATCGATGGGCGCAGGCTCGGCGCGTTTCATGGCGCATGCCAATCGACCCTCAGCGGCAGCGCCATCCAGGGCAGTTTGACCAGGCTGATCGACCAGGGCAGCAGCTTGAGCAGCACATCAAAGCCCTCGGCCTGCAGCTGCAGTTGCCAGGCGCCATCCGCCCTGCGCAACAGGCCACGCCGCTGCAAGAACGACAGGCGCAGGCCGCCTGCGCTGGTGTTGCCCAGGGCCGTCCAGTGGCTGCGCACGGCGCTGAGCAGGCTGTCGATCTCCTCCCGGTCGGTGGCCGTGGGATGGGGCATAGTGCCGGTCAAGGCGTGATCGGGTGCCCGGCCCAACAGCAGCTTGATCAGGGGAAGCTGGTGTTCGGCCGGGGCCGCGTCGCCGCAGGCCAGGGCGTGCAACAGGGCACAGGCGCGGGGCAGAGCGGCCTCGGAGAGGGTGCGGCCCGGGGCATCGATCAGGCCGCAGCCTTTGAGCAAGCGAGGCAGGTAGGGGTGCAGCAGCACCAGGCCGGCCAAGGGCACGAGTTGGCTGTCGGGGCTGGTTGCAACAGGCGCGGCCACGGCCAGGCGCTGGCGCTCGGGCGGTGCAGCGGCGGCCAGGCCGTTGGCCGCAGAGCAGCCCAAGGCCTGCTGCAGGGTGACCACCAGGCGCGCTCCGGGCGCGACGGTCGGAGGCAGGCCGATGATTTGCGTGACTGCGATGGGGGCGGGCAGGTCGGCCAGCCACTGGGCCAAAGCGAGGCCATCCGCCGAGAGGGTGGCTGCACTGCTGCCCGCGTTGGGCGAGGGCAGGCCTTGCACCGTCGGCCACACCAGCCACAGCGCCAGCCATTCGGTGGCGGTGTTCGGGCTTTCCAACAAGCCCAGCCAGGCATCGACCAGGCTGGGGGCCAGGCCGGTCGGGCGCGGGCTGTGCGCCCGCCAGTGCTGCCGCTGCGCCGCACTGAGCAGCGGCAGCCAGCGCAGCAAGGCGCCGATGCGCGCCCGCAGCGGCGTGGTGGACCCGAGCAGGTCAGCCAGCGCAGCCGTGTTGTTGTTGGGTTGGGCCAGCAAGGTCTCCAGCGCCGCCTGCGCCGCGCCTTGCAGCGAGAGCTGCTGGGCGTCAGTGCTCAGGCCCGCCAGCGTCCAGGGCAGGCTGGCGGTGGCGAGGTAGTGGCGCAGGGCGGCATGCGCGGCCTCGGCCGTGCTGGTTCTGAAGTTGCCTCCGGTGTTGGCGTTGATGCTGGCGCTGGTGTTGGCGCTGGTGTTGGCGCTGGTGTTGGCGCTGTTCCGGGCGGCGACCGCGACCGGCGCTGCGGCTGGTTTTGGGCCGACAGGGCCGGCGGTGGCAGCGGGCAAGGCCGCTTGCAGCGCTTGCTGCAGCGCGCTGGCCACCTGCGCGGGCAAATCCTGGTCCATCTGCGCCAGGCTGCTGGCATCGAGCTGCAAGTTCAGCGAGGGCAGATGCCAGACCTGGTCGGCCAGGCCGATCTGGCCGAGGGCTTGTTCCAGGGCCGCGACCACGGCCTCGCTGCGGCGGTGCAGCAGGCTTTGCAAGGCAAAGGCGTCGGCCGCGCTGGGCGCACGCGCCTGCCAGCGCAAGCGGCGCACCCGGTGCAGGCCCGAATCAGTCATGAGCGTGCAGCACGGTGATCAGCCCCGGCCGATGCCGCCAAGGGTGCGCAGCCTGCCGATCAACACCGATTGGCCGGCCCCCACGCCTGCGCCGGACGAAATGCCGGTGAGCCGGGTATCGAGCACTGCCTTGGCCGCGGCGTCCTGGATCACCGAGACGCTGCGGCCCAACTGCGACGCCAGCGCCACGCCCGCGTCGCTGGCCAGGTCGATGTTGCCGGTGACCACGCGCTCGGTCACGGTGGCAACGGCACTGGCCAGGTCGGTCTGGGCGGCGGTCAGGTCACGCTCGAACAGCACCCGGCTCTCATCGGGCAAGGCGGGCTGGGTCAGCATGTCTTTCAAGGCCTGCACCCGGTCGAGCTTGCCGGCCATGTCGCGGGCGTTGAACTCCAGGTAGCTGTCGCCCTTGAGCCCGTCCAGCCCGGCCAGGCCCGGCAGTACGCCGCGTTTGGGCACCACCGCGTTGTTGGGCACAAACACGCCCTGCACCAGGCCCTGGATGTTGGCGGCCTGTTTTTCAAGGTCGAACTGGAAGCCTTGCCGCTCGACCAGCACCCGGTCACTGACCTTCAGCTCCACCGGCCGCAGCACCCGCAGGCCGCCGTTGACGACAAAGGGCGGGCGGTACGGCGGCAAGCTCAGCGGCGGCTCCACCGGCTCGGGTGCCACCACCTCGGCCGCCGGGTAGGGCAGGGTGAAGTCGCCCACCACCCGGCCACCATCGTCGTACACCAGCACCAGGGTGCCGCCACGCCAGGCCCCGCCCAGGTGGTCGAGGCCGGTGTGGTCTTGCACGAACTGGGCAAACAGCAGCTTGTCGTCGGCGCGGTCGTCATGGGCGCCGATCAGCGTGTCGAGCCAGTCGATCCAGTGCGGCTGGTTGGTGTGGAACAGCGAGTCGTAGGGCGAAACAAAATCAGTGCGCGAGACATGGCCCAGGCTGGCCCGGGTGTTGCCCACCGTCTCCATGCCGGTGGCGTAACTGGCGCGCCAACCCGCGCTGTTGCCTGCCAGCTGCGCCTGGTAGCCGCTGTGGCTGGTTTGGGCGAGCAACGGCCTTGCGGCGGCCTGCATGTTGCCGATGGCCGCCATCGCGGCCCCCGCCACCGTGATCACGGAGGCCCCGCTGTCGGTGATGGCGGGCACCTGGGCGGTGGCCACGGCGGTTGTCATGTCGGCCAGATGCCGGCCGCCAAAGCTGAGACCTTCGTCCAGCCGCAGGCTCACGTCCTGGCGCACCAGGTAGTGCAGGCTGTGCAGCGGCGTGTAGCGGACAGGCGGGCGGCGCTTGATGAACCGGCGGTCGTTGTGCAGCAGCACCTCCTGCACTTGCAGCGGCAGGTTGCGGTCGACAATCAGCCGGCGCAACTCGTCACCCACGGTCTCCACCGGCCGGCCCAGATGGCCTTCGACGCGGAAGAAATCAAAGCCGGCGATCGCAAAGCCCAGCGGGTCGCGGGCCTGGGCGCTGCTGGCCCAGGTGGCGCTGCGGTAGCCCAGGTTCTGGCCCTCGCGGTGGCCGGACGAGAGGCGGAAGTTCCAGGCGAGGTGGATCGGTGGGCCTTGGCCATCGCCACGGCTGGTTTCAGGGTTGGCCGCGCTGGCCGCGCCGTAGTACCAGGGGATGGCACGCTCTTCCAGGGGGCGGGCCTCGCTGAGGCTGGGGGTGATGACGGTGGTCTGGTCGCCGGGCGGGGCAAAGCCCTGGATCAGCGCATCCAGCTTCCAGGCCAGAAAGCGGCCGTGGGCAGCACTCTGGCGAGCCGCGGCGTCGAGCGGCGACGGGTAGAGCCCGGTGCGCTGCGCACGCGCGTCAATCAGCGCGCCCAGCAGCAGGTGCTTTGGGAAGGCCGCCACGTCGGGCAGCATCACGCCGTCGTCAGCCAGCAGCGCCTCGCGCAGCTCGCTCCACTGCGCGATCAGGTCCTTGATGAAGCTGTACCAGACCTGGCACTCACCGCTGGCGACCGAGTTGGCCACGCCGCTGGCGTTGCCTTGCAGGGCGGCTTGCCAGCGCCCGGTCGGGTCGGTGCCAAACATGTCGTTGAGCACCTCGGGGCATTGCTGCGCCAGCAGCGGCAAGGCGCTCAGCAGGTCGCGCAGGCTCAAGTTGGCGGTGTCGCGGTAGCGCGCGGCCAGCATGCCCACGCTGGTGATGTCGCGGCCCAGGGCCGGCCGGCGCATGGCCAGCGCGGGCAGGGCCTGGGCGCGGGTGCTGACCGGCTGCAGCGGACGGGTATCCAGCAGCGCCTGCGCATCAGCGCGCGATATCAGCAAGAAGCGCAGCCGGTGCAGGGCGTCGCGGCCCAGGTTGTCGCAGCCGGTGCCGCTGCACAGATCGGGGTCGTTGACCACCGTCTCCATCAGCATCAACACCGCCTTGTCGGACAGGCCACCGCTCAGGTTGGCCAGCGGAACGGCCAGCACATCGCTTTCGCCGACCGGCACCAGTTCTTGCAGATCGAGCATCGTCTCGCCCGGGTGCAAGGGCGGATAGACGGCGGCGGTGGCGTCATAGGGCCGGAAGCGGTCGTACACCGTGTCGGTGCCCAGCCGCATCAAATCGCCATCGGTGCTGAGGCCAAAGCCCGCACTGATGCGCACAGTGTTGTCGGCCTGCACAGAGACATGCAGGCCGGCGATCAGGCCGACGCCGTCGAGTAGCACACGGCCCAGGCGCAATTGGTCGTCGAGGTAGTCGGACACGCTGTTGAGCTGGCCGTGCGTGAGCACCTGGTCGGGCTCGAAGACGGCGTAGTGGTCGGCCAGCGAGTCGAGGCTGCGGACAACTTGAAGCGGATCAGCCATGGTGCTTGCTCCAGAGGATTTGGCGGCTTGGGTGGCGGCTTGGGTGGCAGCCTGGGGGGATCAGGCGGCGGGCGGCGGTTCACTGCCCAGCGAGGCGCGGCCCAGGATGAACGGCGGCTTGGTTTCATCGCCGATACAGTCAAACAGCGCGCGCACCGGGTAGACGTTTTTCACGGACACCAGTGCTTGCAGCAGGGCTTTCAGCTTGACTGCCCGGTCGGTGCTGCTGAAGCCGCCCGCCAGCATCAGCCAGTCACGCCACGCCACCTGGAACAGCGACATGTCGTCGGGGCTGACCCAGCAAACGGTGGGCAGGATGTGGGCTGGTACTTCGCGGCGGATCGTGTGTTCAACGAACTGGCGAAAGCCTTCGTTCTGGAAACGCCCGGCGTAGGCCGGCAGAATGATCTGCAGCCGGTAGCTGTAGGGATCGACATCCAGGCAATCGTCACATCCCGGGTCGGCGCAGATCGAAAAAAGCGGGTCGTCGGCTTGCAGCGGCCGCAGCAGCAGGTGCTCGACGACGTACAGCCCCTCGCCGCCGTAGTGGCCCTGCAGGTAGGTCATCAACTCGGCAATCGCGGCCTCCATCGAGTCGCGGTTGCTGAAGTAGCGGATGCGCCGGGCCAGCACTTGGCCCCCGGCGTCGATGATGTTGAAGTAGGGGCGGCCGAGTCGGTTGACCCTGCGCTGGTAACCCTCGGGCCGCTGGCCGCGCTCGATCGCCAGCACCATCTCGGTACGCGCCGCCTCGGGCGTGGGGTAGCGGGTGCTGGACGACAGCAGGATGTTGTGGGTGACGTTGTGGCGCACCCGGAAGCGGTACTCGGTGACCGAGTCGGGCACATGGTCGATCTCGTTGTAGGCCTCATAGCTGACCAGCCCCAGGTCGCGGCGGCTGAAATCGGCAATGCCCAGCAGGGCAGCGAGGCGGTGCTCCAGGCCGCTGACGTTGTCGGTGTTCCAGATCTCGCCAGCGCTGGCGGGGCGTTGGCGCATCGCTGCGGCGCGGTTCATCGTGACCTCGGCTGCAGTGGCCAGGAAGCGTGCCTTGTCACCGATCAAGCGGCCGTCCGGCGTGGCAAAGGCCGAGGCCATTGCGCCGGCATAGTCTGAAAAATCTTCGGCGATGCGGGCCAGCAAGTGATCGAGCAGGCGGTGTTGGCGGATAGCCGCAGCGGCGGGGGGCTCCAGCGCGTCCAGCAAGGTCTGGACCAGATCGGGCGGCAGTTCTGTGGCCGTTGGCCCTGGCGGATAGAGCTTGGCCGCATCGACCACGCTGTCCACGGCTTGCGAGGCCAGCACATGCGGCAGGGCGGTGGCCCCGGCGCCAAAGCGCAGGGCCAGGTCTTTCAGCGCCGTATCGGCCACCGACAGCCGCAGCCGGGCCTGCGACAACAGCGCCAGTTGATCCGCCATCAACTGGTCGAACAGCAGCAAAAAGCCCTTGAACTGCAGCACCTGGGCCTGCCGCTGCGGTGTCGCCTGCCGGCCGAGGCCTGCCGCGCCGATGCCGTACAAGGCCGGAAAGTCGCGCTGCACCGAGTCCCAGGCTGCCAGCGGGCGGCTGTGGCCCAGGCGCAGTGCGGGGGTGAGGGTGCCCATCGGTGTTTCAACGGCCAGCCGGGCTGCTTCCCGCAGCGCCGCCAGCCGCACGGCCACGGGGCCGGGCATGTCGGCGATGTTCCAGCCTTGCACCGCCAGGCCGCGCTTGTAAAACACCAGGCGGCCCTGGTTGAGCGACAAGCGCGGCAGGCGGCCGGGCAGCACGGCAACCCGCCAGGCATTGGGCACCGACACCGGGTCGGCCACCACCTCGGTGGGGTCGGCGTCGGCAGCGTTCTCGTCGGCTTCATCGCTGCGCCGCAGCGGGTTGACGGTCAGGCTGCGCACCGAGCGCAGGCCGGGCACCGCCATCGCCGCGCTGATCACATCGGACAGATGGATCTCGCTGGGCAGGGCGCTGGCCAGCAGGTCGGCGTCGGCTATGAAGCCGTTCTCGAGCAGCGGGCCGTCAAAGGCATCGGCCAGGGTCTGGCCGCGCGAAATCAAGGTGGCCAGATCGTGGTTGGGCACCGGCGGTGCCAGCACCTGACTGAGGTCGAACAGCAGCTGCGCGGCGACTTCGGTGACGACGGCATCGGGCGTCAATTCGAGCTCGGCGCAGACTGAAAAGTACTCGGCCCGCACGGCACGCACTTCAAGAAAGTCTTCGCACAGGTTGCGAGACGACTCCAGTGCGCGGCGCGCGTCGGCCAGCACGCTGTTGCGCTCGGCCTGCGTGTTGACCGAATCCATGAACTCGACCCGCACCCGGTACAGGCCGGCCAGCGGAACGGCCTGGTACTGCGGGTGCTCGGGCGGCGTCTGGCGCAGCAGCTTGCGCCGCAAATCGGCATACAGCAGCACGTCGCTCACAACCTCGATCCAGGCGTTCTTGACGCCCGGCAGGTCAATCACCAGTTTGCGCCAGTCCAGCTCGGTCAGTGCCCGGTTGGGCAGCACGTCGCGCGGCGCAAAAAACTGCGCGCTGCCGTCGCCATCACCGGCCAGCCGGTCAGCGATCGGCAGGCTGTGGCGGTAGGACAGCTCAGTCAGCGCGTAGCACAGCAACTCCAGCGTGGTGATGCCGGGGTCGTGGGTGTTGTGGTCGGTCCACAGCGCGCCGGACAGGCGCCGTGCCTCGCCCAGGCTATCGTTGAACAACGCGCGGGCATCAAACGCCGGGTTGGCGTCGGGCAGGGGTGAGATCGGCGGCAGGCGGTCGAGCGTGCTCATCTCAAAGCTCCTCAATCCGGTGCCGCGCGGCAGAGACGAGGATCACGTCGGGCGCATCCGGCACGATCTCGGCCAGGTCCTCGCGCGAGCCTTGCAGGCTCAGACGGAAGTCGGTCACAAAATCGACCTCGGGCAGCTTTTCAACAAAGTCGAGCAGCGCGGAGCGCAGCACCCGGCCGCCAAAGCCGAGCTTGGCCGCACCGGCTGCCTGGGTGTCAAAGGCCCAGGGTGACAAGGCTTGGCGCAAGGCCAGGTCGATCTGCGGCTGCAGGAAGTTGAAGCCCAGGCCGTTGCCGCTGCGCAGCCGCAGCTTGAAATCGACCTGCACCGCCCGGTAGCCGGGGTTGCGCACATGGACCTGGGCTTGCGGGCCGACGCGGGCCGAAAGAAAGTCGTGAATGCGGGTGAGGGTGTCCAGGTCCACGCGGGGCTGCATCGGATCGACCGCGTTCATGTTGCGCAGATCGGGCACGACGACCACCATGAAGTGGCCGGCCGCCAGCCAGGAGGTTTCGCCCGCCGTGGCTTTGGCATGGGGAATGCACTTGGCCCGGTAGACCGCTGGAAAGGCCTGCAGCACCAAACGCTCGATGTCCCAGGGTGTGATCGCCCGGTTGCGGTGGCGCAGGCGCTCGGCAGCCCGGCGCGCCAGGGCCGCATCGCTCTCGACCAGCGCGCCGCCAAATGACGCAAACGGCTGGGCGATGGACTTGACGCTGGGCAGCGGGGTCTTGAGCCGGGTGATGAGGCCGGCGGGCAGGGCAGCCTTCAAACGCTGCGGATCGTTGCCGGCGTCCCTGAACTGCACCTCCAGCGCGTTGGCAAAAACGCCGATCACGTCGCAGGCGGCCCGGGGCTCGGCCGGTGTGCTGGCGCGCAGCCAGACCAGGCCGGTCGGCGCGCGGCTGTTGGCGGTGGTCGTCTCCTTGGGCAGCACGCACGCCACCAGGCCGCTGTGGCGCAGGTCGGCGGTGCTGTCCAGGGCCAGTTCACTGGGCACCAGGGCGCGCCATGCGTTGTCGGCCAGCACCGACCATTGCAGCTTTTGCGCAGCGGCCAGCGGGTCGGCACTGCCTTCGGCCAGTTGCAGCAGCAGGCTGACCGAATCGCCCGCCTGCACGCCGCTCAGGCCGATCAGCAACTCGGCCGCCGCCGGATGCGCCGGCAGCAGGTTGACGGCCGCCTGCGGTGCCCAGGGGCGGCTCAGCGTCAGCCAGGCCTGCTCGCGCGCCAAGCCGAGCGCGTCGATCTGGAAGAACTGCACATCGGTGTCGGTCAGCGCGGCGAGCGCCGGGTCGGCGATGCGGCTGGCGTCGCTTTGCGCAGCGTAGTCGAGCGTTATCTCCTGGATCTTGGGGGTGTAGGGCTCGTTGAGCAGGGTGGGTACAAAGGTCTTGCGGGCTTCGACGTCGGCCGGAGGCAACGCGGCTTGCAGGGCTTCGCGCCGGAAGTCGCCGTGCAGCAGGCTCTCCACCAGGCTCAGGGTGACAAAGCCGCCGCGTGCGGTGGGCGCGGCGGTGGTCAAGCCGGCGGGTGTGCCGCCAAAGCGGCTGTGCTCGCCCAGCGCGCTGGCAAGGGATCGGCGGTGCACCGGCTGCGCACGCTCGCGAGACTCGGCCCATCGCTGCGCTTTGGCGCTGCCGCTGGCATGCAGGGCCAGGTTCTGCATGCCGGGGTTGGCCGTGCTGCTGACACCACCGCTCGCGTTGATCGTGATTTGCACCAGGGGCGCGGCCAGGCGCGGCAGCAGCGTGACGGTGCTGGAGGTGTGCGAGGCGCCGGTGACATCGCGCCAGGTGGCGGTGGCGCCGATGCCGTTGGCCATCTGCGCCACTTTGCTGTAGTGGACGTAGTGGGCGCTCAGATCGGCCGGCGCACCCTGCCAGCGGATGTTGAGCGTGATCGAGCTGAGCGGCTTGCCCAGCGCCTCGGCACAACCCACGTAAAACCGCGAGCCGACCACCGGCTGCGGGCCGAAGGGCAAAAACGCCTTCTTGGGGCTGAGCGTGGCCTCGTCGCTTTCAAGCAGCAGGCCGCGCAAGCCGGTCACCGCCACCGTGACCTGCGCGCTGGCCAGGGTGATGGAGGCCAACGCGCCATAGCCCAGCGCTGAATCGGGTTTGAGCAGGCACTGGATGACCGGCAAGCGGGCCGGGAAGTCGTGCAGATGAACAGCGGGATCGTGATCGACGATTGCCGCTACGCCAGCCCCGACCGCAATCTCCAGGCTCAGCAGATCGGCGCCCAAGCTGGCCGTGATCGACAGCGGGCCGAGCCAACCCGCGGGGCCGCTCAGGTGGGCGTCGAAGCTGGCGGCAAAGGCTGCGGGCGTCAGACTGGCCGGCCAAGCGCCCACCCGCAACTTCAAGCCTATGCGGCGTTCGCCCTCGGCCAGGCGCAGCACCGATGACGCGAGGGCAAAGCCGATCGGCGCGGGCGGCAGGGTGTTGCGGCCGAAGGGCGGCCAGCGCGGCGCGGCCTTGTCGAGCGGCGCGCCCAGGCCGTCGGCCGAATTGGCCACCGGCGCAAACAGCAGGCGCTGCCCGTCCCGCCGGATGCTGGCCAACCGAGCCACCTGCGCGGCGCCCACCACTGTGCTGCGCAGCGGCGCAAACTGCTGCTCGACCTTGAGCGCGTCCTTGCCCGCCGTGAAGCGGTGGTCGGGCGTGAGCGCCACGGCTGGCGCACCCTTTTTGAGCGCCAGCACCAGGTGCGCGCGATCAGCTTGCGGAGGCAGTGGTTTGAAGCCCAGCACCTGCTGCATCTGGAACTGCAGATGCTCGGCGGTGAACTGGTTCAGCAAGGCCTGCGGGCGGGCCAGCTGGCGCAAAAAGGCCAGGATCAGCGCGTGGTGCGGAGCCAGGCTGCCGGGCGGGTTGCTGTCGGTGCCCAGCGCCAAGGCATTGAGCGCTGCGATGCTGCCGGACGGCAGGTAGGGCAGCCAGTCGCCTACCGCTGTGGCGGGGTTGTTGGCATAAAAACGAATCTTGGGCGCCAGCGCGCGCAGGCTGTCGAGCAGGCCGTCGGCGTCGCGGTCGTCCAGCGGTGCGGTGGCGGGATCGCGGGCGGCGGCGTCGCGCTCGGGCTGGGCGCAGCCCGGCTCGGCGATCAAGGCGCTGATGACGGGGTCTGGCCTGGTGGGTGCGGCGGCCATCATCCGGCTCCTGGCAGCACGCGGTCGCGCAACTCGTTGGCGTCGCCCAGGTAGTAGGGGTACACGAGGTTGAAGCGGCTGTTGGTGCTGCGCACGCTGTAGTCGAGCCGGATCTGCAGCAGGCCTTGCAGCGCCTCGCTGTCGTCCACCACCAGCTCGATCACGCGGATGCGCGGCTCGTGCACCAACAAGGTGGTGGTGATGCGGTCGATCAGCAGGGTGCGCAAGGTGGTGGTCAGCGGCTCGAACAGCAAGGGGCTCATGTCGAGCCCGAACTGCGGCTGCAACACACGCTCGCCGGGCAAGGTGCCGAAGAGGATTTGCAGGCTTTGGTGGATGTCGATCTCGTCCTCGACCATGGCCACCTGCCCGCCTGCAAAGCTGGGCGGAAAGGCAAAGCCGCGGCCAAGAAAGTTGGGGTGATCGTCGAAGCTGGCCATGGTGGAGGTCTTGGGGTCTTGCGGGTCTTGCGGGTCTATCCGAGTTGGATGGCCGAGCCGGCCAGCTTGACCACGCCGCCGCTCTTGATGTCATGGCTGGCGGTGCCCTCGCAGGTCAGCGCCGTGCCGGCCTTGACATCGAGCGAGGTGCCGCCCTCGACGCTGGCTTCGGTGCCCGACTTGAGCGTCAGCGCCTTGCTGCTCTCAATGGCGATGCCGTCGCTGCTGAGCACGATCTTGTTGCCGTTCTGGTCCTTGATCGTGATGCCCTTGGCGTCGTCGTCGAGCACCAGGCTGTTGCCACCGGGCGTGAGCAGGGTGAGCACTTTCTTCTCGTCGTCGAACAGCAACTCGATGCCGCTGCGGCTCTTGTAGCCCTTTTGCGGGTTGTCGTTGCTGGGCGACAGCGGCGCGGCCATGGCGCTGCTGTGCAACATGCCCAGCACCACCGGCTGGCGTGGGTCGTCATCGAGAAAGCCGACCAGCACTTCGTCGCCCAGCTCGGGGCGGAAGAAGAATCCGCGGTCTGACCCGGCATCGACCGCCGCCACGCGGGCCCAGACGCCGTCGTCGCCGTCCACCACCAGGGGCAGCCTCACGCGCACACGAAACTCACCGTCGGGGTCTTCGTTGTCGGTCACCACCCCCGCTTGCAGCCCCGCCACCGGGGCCAGCAGGGCAGCGGTGCGGTGGCTTTGCAGGCGCTCGCGCAGCGCAGGGTCGGGCGCAGTGCCGCCAAACTGCAGGTGCGTCTTCCAGCCGCCGGTGGTGTCGAACTCATGCCGCACGCCGCTGATGAGCACATCGCCCGAGAAGCGCTCGCCAACGCCGCTGAGCTTGACGGTGTCGCCAGGCAGCAAGGTGGCGATGCCCGCGCACTTGACCCGGCCGCTGGCCAGGTCAAGCCGTGTGGTCTGCCAGGTGGCCGCAGCCAGCGCGCTGGCCTCGGCAGCGTCGAGCGCGGCGTGGCGCAGCAAGAGCGCGGCGGCTCCTGCGCCATCGGCCAGGCTGTCGGGGTCGAAATTGCCGGGCGGCTTGAAGGCCGGGGTCTCGCCGTCGGTGGTGCTCACCGCCTGGTCGGCTGCAACCCAGGTCAGCACCTGCACGGCGGCGGTCTGGCCACGGCCATCGACCTCGGCGTCGATCTCCAGCAGGGTCGCACCAAATCGCAGCTCGGCAGCCACGCTGGCGAGCTCGGGCTTCTTGACCACCAGGTCGGCCGCCCGGGTCAGCACCAGCAGCCCGTTGGCCGCCGCCCGGGCGTTGATGAAGTCCCAGTCGCTGCAATCGTGCTGCACCAGTTGCTTGTGGCTGACGCTGGTGCTGTCCACGTCGCCGCTCAGGCCGGCCGCGCTGAGCAGCGAAGATATCGCATCGCCATCGGTCTTGTCGAAGAAGTTGGCGCTGCGGTGCACCAGGGTCAGCCGGCTCGCGGCATGGCGGCATTCGACGATCAAGGTGCTGGGCGAGGCTTCGCGCACCTTGAGCCGGATGCCGGTGACGGTGCCTTTGAACACCAGCGCAGTGCTGGACCCGGCCCCGGCCGAAATCTCCACCGCCGCGCCCGGCGCAAACAAGGCCTGGTTGCTCAACGGAAAGTCGCCCTGGCCCGCCGCGCCGTCCACGTAGGTCAGGCGGGCCGAGGCGATGCGGTTGGCGGCGGCCGTGACGCTGAGGGCCTGCAAGGCATGCTCGCGCGGCACGGCCTCGCCGTTCACCTTGATGCTGAACTCGCGGTGCTCGGCGGCGATGGGCAGGGTGCGTTCGGCGGGCATGCTGGGTTTGAAATCGAGGCTATTTCTGCAAGGGCGGAAATCGCACCCGCGTGCCTGCCGGCAGGTGGCGCAAGCCGGTCAACTTGTTGGCCCGCGCCACCTTCAGGTACAGGCCCGGGTCGCCATAAATTTGCTCGCACAGGCCGGCCAGCGTTTCGCCGGCGCGCAGCACACGCACATGGGTCAGATCGGGCGACTGGTCTTGGGCCAGCGCCACGCGGGTCTGGTCGGCCACGGCATCGACAAACACGGCGGTGATGGTGGCGCGCAGCGGTGTGCCGTCGGGCTTGAAGAGCTTGTAGACGATGGACGCGCTCTTGAGCACGCAGCGCTTGATGGCCACCGTGCCCCAGGCAATCTTGAGGTAGTTGGGGCGGTGGATGTCGCCGTTGTAGCCGGTGACCGTCTGGAACTTGTTGACCTGGGTCTGCACATCGATCTTGACGCCGTTGGCCCCGGTGCCGTCGAGAAAAAACGCCAGGGTCATGTCGCCCGGCTTGACCTTCTTGAAGTCCATGCGGCTGCCAGTCGTGCCTGAGCCCTGGGCCGCGTCGTACTCCATCTCGTAGGCCAGGGTGATCTCGCTGGGGTTGACATAGGACTCGAACGTGGCGAGCAAACTCGTCTCGGCAAAGTCGGGCGTCGAGTAGGCCCGGACCAGCAGTTTGTTGAGTTGCCCTGAAGCCACGGCTCAAGCCTCTTTTTGCTGCCGCAGGATGTCGAGCACCCGCTCGACACACTCGGCCACCAGGGCCTGCTTGTCTTGCGCGGGTGCGGCCGGGGTGGCCGTGCCGCCACCGGCGGCGTTGCTGACCTCGACCTGGATCACGATCTCGTCAATCAGGATGGGCATGGGGTTCGGGCCTCTTCAGGTTTCGTTGCGACGGAAGTAGCGGTAGCTGAGGGTCAGCGTTTCCACCACAAAAGCGTTCGCCGTGGCGCTGAGATCGGAGATCGACCACTTGACCGGGAAGGCCCCGACCAGGTGCCAGGTCATCAGCGGCTCGTGCGCCTCGTTCAGCAAGGTGACGTTGACATCACGCGGGTCGATGTCGAGGTTCTCGATGCAGTTCTGCGCCCATTCCCACACCTTGCTGCCCTTGAGCAGCCCGCGTTTGAGCACCAGGTCGCCGTACTTGCTGCGGCCGGGGTAGCGCTGGACGAAGCGGTTCTCGCCGCCCTCGGCCATCTCCTCGGTGGCGACCTCGATGGCCAGGCCGCCGACCTCGACAAAGCGCAAGTCGTCGGCGACCGGCGTGAGTCCCAGCACTTCCACCTTGAAGTGGAAGCCAACGGGTGGCGTGAACATGGTCAGGTGACGCTAGACCGGCGTCATTCGTTTTGCAGTTCCAGGCCTTCGTGCGCGATCTCTATCGACTCGATCGCCACCTCGTTGCCGCTGGCCTTGAGCCCCGGCCCCTCCACCTTGACCGGGAAGGCGTTGTGGATCTTCCAGGTCATCACCGGCATGTGTTCTTCGTTGAGCAGGCTGATGACCACATCGCGCCGCTCGACCTGGTTGAGCTTGATGGTGGACAGCCATTTGAAGAAGTCGTTGTCGGCCTTGACGATGCCGCGCTTGAGCGTGACGTTGCTGAACTTGCGCAGGCCCGGCATCTTGATCGATGAGTATTCGGGGAACGAGCCGTCGCGGTATTCGATCGCCTGGTTCTCTTGCGTCAGGCCGCTCACTTCGGAGAAGCCGATGCGGTTGCCCGCCCACTGGACGGTGAAGTGGAAGACGGGAAGGGGGTAGTTCTGGGGCATGGTGAGGACTCCGGTGGTTCACTCGTGGCGCATCAGCTGGTCTGCAGCTTGTGCGAGAACTTCAGGATGATGAATTCAGCCGGGCGGACCACCGCCATGCCGATCTCGACATTCATCCGGCCTTCCAGGATGTCTTGTGCGTTCATCGTGGTGCCCAGGCCGCAGCGCACAAAAAAGGCGTCTTTGGTGGTGGCGCCGGCCAGCGCGCCCTCGCGCCACTTTTGCGTCAGGTAGTTCTCGATCATGCCGCGCACCTTGACCCAGGTGTTGGCGTCATTGGGCTCGAACACCGCCCAGTAGCTGCTCTTTTTGACCGACTCCTCGACCATGTTGAAAAAGCGCCGCACCGGCACGTAGCGCCACTCGTTGTCGTTGCCGGCCAGCGTGCGCGCGCCCCAGACCAGCGTGCCCTTGCCGGCAAAGGCACACAGCGCGTTGATCGATTTGCCGGTGGTGGCATCGACATTGAGCTCGTCCTGGTGGGCGTTGTCGAGCCTGACCATCGGCTCGACCACGTCGGCCACGCCCACATTGGCGGGGGCCTTCCAGACCCCGCGCGACGAATCGACGGCGGCATACACCCCGGCCACCGCGCCGCTGGGCGGCACGACGATGAAGTGGTCGAGCAGTGCCGCCTTGACGGCGTTGTAGGCGGCGGTGTTCCAGGCAGGGTTGGCCGGGTCGCCGAGCAGGCCCAGCGCTATCGTCGGCAGGGCGTCCACGGTGACGTTGACGTTGCTCTCGGTGGCATCCACATAGTGGTTGAAGCTGGACCTGAGGTCAGGGTAGTACAGCGCGCCGTACTTGAGGTTGTTGTTGCCCACGCGGGTACGGTTGGCGGTCAGGGCGGCGTTGTCCTGGGCTGTGCTGCCGGCGAACAGATCGAGGATGGTGAAGCGGTCTTTCAGGTTGCCGCACTGGGCGAGCATGGCTTGCGCCATGGTGTCGTAGCCGGCGCCGCCGAGCTTGAGGGCGTCGGGGCACACCAGCAGGGTCGGCTCGTCCTCAAGCGCCACCATGGCGAGGCCGCCGCTCAGGCCGGTGGTTGGCGTGCCGATGATGACGGTGTCGGTGTGCAGGCCGCAGGAGACGATGTAGCACTTGCCGCCGCCGTTATCAAAGAACATCTTGACGGCGTAATACAGCAAGTAGTCCACCGTGGGTGGTGTGACAGTGGTGCCGGTGACGACATGGGTGACGGCGTTGGTGGTGACCGCCACCGCAATCGCCGGCGCTACGGGCATGCCGAAGTAGAGCTGGTACTCGGCAAAGTTGTAGATCTTGGTGGGCTTGAGGTGCAGGTCGCTGGTCACGATCTTGGTGGCCCGTTCGGTGTAACCGATGAAGGCTGGGATCGCGGTTTCGACCTCGGCCACCGAGGGCGGGAAGGTCGAAATCTCTTCGACATAGACGTCGGGGGTGCGGTAGGTCGGCATGGGCGGTGCTCCTCGGGATTTAGCTGAGGCTGAGGTGAACGACGAATTGCGCGTCGTGGCGCTCGGCACCCGGCTGCGGCAGGTTGCCGATCAGCACGTCACCGTTGCGGTGCAATGCCAGGCCGAGCGGGCCGCGCGCACGGCGGGCCACGGTGGCTTGGGCTTCAAACAAGGCGATGCGGGCACTGCCGCTGGGGTCGAGCAGGGCGGGGGCCAGGTGGCCGGCGTTGAAGCTGGCAGGAGCCACGCGGTTGAACACGATCGCAGGCCTGGCCTCGGCGGCAAAGCCGGTGTCCTGAACGCTCAGGCTGTTGAACTCGGCCACGCCAAAGCGTTGGGCCACCACGTAGTACCGCAAGGTGTCGCTGCGGGCGCCAAAGCTCAAATTGAAGGCCTGCCCGGCGGGCAGATGGGCCGCATCGAATCGCAGCGCCAGCACACCCCAGGCGTTGACCAGTTCAGGTTCGACCCACAGCGCCCAGGCGGCGGCCGGGCCTGCACCTTGCTCTTCAACCCGCCATTCGCCGCGGGCGTAGAGGCCCGGCAAGGTCCAGGCCTCGTCGCCGATGTTGAGCACGTTTTGCGCCTGCAGCGTGTTGGTGGCGTCGAACAGCCGCAGCGTCAGCGGCCGCTCGGTGGCGCGGGGTTCGATGCGCAGTTGCTCGGCGCAGATGCGCACTGCGCGGGGGGCGCCCAGGGCGTTGGGATTGGCCGCGTTGTCCCACACCGCCACATCGCCGCGCGGCAGGCCGGAATCTCCAAAAATTGGCGTGGTGATGAGGTCGAACGAGGCCTCGCGCGGTTTCAGGGCGACGAGCAGCCGCAGGCCGCTCAGGTCGGAGATGGGGGTGTGGGCCTCGTCGACTTCAACCAGCACCTGCAGCGCGCCGTCCCGTACCCGCAGCAGGGCATGCGAGCCCGCCAGGGCCCGCTCGGCGGACGGCGGCAGGGTGAAGCCCAGTGCGTCGCAGCTGCCGCCAAAAAAGCCGTGCTGCACCGTGACGGTCCAGAGCAGGTGAAAAGCGATGCGGGCCATGTTGTCTGCCCGCTATTTGCCCGCAAGCGTTGTTTCGATCACCGTGATCGGCGCGCCGGTGCGGGTCGGCTCCAGGTCTTGCAGCACCACCAGACGCAGCCGGTACACCACCGAGGGCAGGTGCTTGGCCCCGAGGCAGGCCCACATCTGGTTCATCTGCTCAGGCCCGTAGCTGAGCAAGTCCATCGCCATGCGCTCCACTCCCTCGGGCAGGGCCGGGCTGCTGGCTGGCGTGAACAGCGGCCGGGCCTGGAAGAAACTGAGGATCAGGGACAGCGTGCGCAGGGCCTGGTCGTACTGCTGAAACCGCCCCGCAAACAGCAGCACCAAGTTGAGCTTGAGCGGTGGCGGCAGCACCACTTCGCGCCCGCCGATGATCGTGCGCTCGGGCATTTGCTCGCGCGTGCTGCGTTCTTCGTCGATCTGGAACAGGGTCAGCCGGGTGGTGTCTACCGCCTGCGTCCACAGCCCGCGGTCGTCGCACAAGGCCCCCACGCTGACGGCGCCCAGTTCAGTGCCGGTGCGCTTGACCAGGTGGGCGTTGACCTCAGCGGCCAGGAAGGCGAGGGTGGTGTCGATCACGGTGATCAGGTTGTAGGCCCGTGCGCGGCACTGCACAAACCCCTAGACCTAGGGGCCAGGGTTTGACGCCGGACGGCCCAGGTTGCAGCGCGGCCCTCGTGGTTGGCCGCCGCCCGGGCGCGCTGGTGCCGAGATCGGGCGGGGTTGACATCAGGCCGCTTGCAGGGCCTGAGCGCGCCGTGCGTCGGCATCGGGTGGGCTGGGTGAGCCGACGAATGGGTGCATTTGGGGGTAGGCAAATCGGCCCGAAACACCGAGCATTCACGGGGTGAACACCTACCCCTTTTGCCTGAGGCTGCCGTGAGCTACGTCGGCCTGCCTTTTCAGCATGACCTGTTCGTCAGCTACAGCCATGGCGCGGATGCCGCAGGCCAGCCGATGCTGGCCGACTGGTCGCGAGCGTTTGTCCATGCGCTCGAAAAAGAATTGCGCGCCGAGCCGGCCTTCCGTAACACGCTGTCACTATTTATGGACGCCAGCGAGCGGCCCGGGCAGCGGCTTGACCCGATGCTGCCCTTGACCGAGCAACTGCAAGCCAACGTGGGCGCCGCCGCGCTGCTGCTGGTGCTGATGTCGCCCGACACCCAGCGCTCGGCCTGGTGCGCCAAGGAGCGCGACTGGTGGGTGTCGCAGCAGGCTGCGCTGGGTTTGCCCGCCACGGGCCGGGTGGCGATGGTCAAGGCCTGGCCGGTGGATGCCGCCGACTGGCCTGGCGGCCGCTGGCCACCCGAACTGAGCGACCGCGCCGGCGAGCCACTGCTGGGCTTTGCGTTCCACGACGGCGCAGCCTTTGGCCCCCGTCCGCTGGGCTGGACGCAGTGGCAGGCCGGTTTCGACCCCACGGTGCTGGGCAAGGTGCTGGACCTGGCGCGCGAAATCTTCCGCCACCTGGCCGATGTCAAGGCCGTGGCTGATCGCCTTCGCGCTGCCCAGGCCGACCAGCAGCGACTGGCCGATGCGGGTGGCCAGACGCTGTACCTGCACGCCCGGCCCGACCGCCATGACGATTGGTTGCGTGCCGCCAACGCCCTGCAGCAGGTCGGCATTTATGTGCAGCCAGGCAGCCCCGACCCGGTGCCCCGCGACCCGGCCGAGGGCAACGCCATCCGCGAGCAGCGGGTGGACCTGATGTCGACCTGCGATGCCTTGCTGCTGCTGGGTTCGCCCGATGCCCGTGCGGTGGACGGCGACATGATCGTCGTCGGCAAGCAAGACCGCCACTCGGCCCGCGCCCGCAGCCAGCGCAAGCTGCCCTGCGCGCTGCTCGACAGCGTGGGCCCGGCACTGGCCAGCCCGGTACGGCGCACCAACGCCCGCATCCTGCAAGCCGATTGGCTCGACATCACCCAAGAGGCCGTGGCACCGGTGGTGCAGCGCTGGCTGGCCGGCCAGGCCGGCGCGGGGCTGTGATGGGCGACGCAGGCACCGAACCGGCCCAGGACCCGTTCGCGATCCGGCTGCCGCCTCGGCCTTACCCCGGGCTGCGGCCGTTCGATGCGGCCGAGTGGCCGATCTTCTTTGGTCGCGAGCGCATGGTCGATGCTGTTGTCACCCGGCTGGTGACCGACCGGTTCATCGTGGTGCATGGCGACTCGGGCTCGGGCAAGAGCTCGCTGGTGCGGGCCGGCGTGCTGCCGCGCCTGCTGCAAGACCAGGCCCGCGGCGGCGCGCGCTGGCGCACCTGTACCGCGCTGCCGCGTGGCGGGCCGTTGCGCAACCTGGCGCAGGCGCTGGCCGCGCTGGACGGCCGGGCCGATGACGCCCAGCGGGTGCTGCACCTGCGGCGGGCACTCAACCTGGGTCGCCACGCGCCGGCCGCACTGGCCGAGGCGATGTTGAGCGGTCCGGACGACCACCTGTGCCTGCTGATCGACCAGTTCGAGGAGTTGTTCGAGCATGCCCGCCAGCCTGGCGGCGAAAGCGAAGCCCGTGGCCTGACCGATGCGCTGGTGGCCTGGGCCGAGGCGCCGCCGCCGGGTCTGTACCTGGCGCTGACGATGCGCTCCGAATACCTGGGCCACTGCGCGCGCTTTCCGGGCCTGGCCGAGGCCGTCAACCAGCGCCAGTACCTGCTGCCGCCGATGGTCACTGCCGACTTGTTGCGGGCCATCCGAGAGCCGGCCGCGCTCTACGGCGGCGAGGTCGACCCGGCACTGGCCGAGCGGCTGGCCGCCGAAGCGCTGGGCATCGACGGTCTGCCGCTGGTGCAGCATGCGCTGATGCTGATGCAGCGCCAGGTGGCAGCGCCCGATCCGGCCACCGGTGCCGCACCCGACAGCTGGCGCCTTGCACCGGCCGACTACCCCGAAGGCGGCCTGGGCGCGCTGCTGTCGCGCCATGCCGACAGCGTGATGCAGGCAGCCGAGCCGGCCGGCCGGCCGCGCCTGGTCGAGGACATGATGCGAGCGCTGACCTCGGTCAATGCCGAAGGCCATGCGGTGCGCCGGCCGCTGCCACTCAGCCAGCTGGCCGCCGTGTGCGCCGTACCGACGGACGCGCTGCGGCCGGTGCTCGATGCCTTCCGTGCCGACGGCGTGTCGCTGATGACCCCGGGGCTGGCGCCCGGCGAGTCCGAGGCGCTGACTGACGTCGCCTGGATCGACATCGGCCACGAGGCGTTGATCCGCAGCTGGCGCCGCCTGGCCAATCCGCAGGACGGCTGGCTGGTCAACGAGTTTCGCAACGGTCTGGTGTGGCGCTCGCTGCTGGTGCAGGCCGAAAGCTTCGACCGCGACCGCCGCAGCGTGCTGTCAGCGGTGGTCACCGAGGAGCGCAGCCGCTGGCTGGGCCGCCGCAATCCGGCCTGGGCCGAACGTTACGGTGGCGGCTGGGACCGGGTGCTGGCGCTGATGACCGAGAGCCGCAGCCGTGCCGACGAGGCGCTGCAGCAGGCGCAAGAAGCCCTGGCCACCCGCGCCCGCGCGGACCAGAGCCGCGAGCGCATGCTGCGCGCCGTCGGTGTGGCCATCGGTGCGCTGTGCCTGGCCGGCTGGGCAGGCTGGCAGACCTTGCAGGCCCGCGATGCACAGCTCGCGGCCACCCAGGCGCGGGACAAGGCCAATGAAGAGAGGGACGTGGCCCAATCGGACCGCGCGCAATTGCAGACGGCGCAAGACAAGACCCGGCAGGTGCTGGACAGTGTCAAACGGGTGGTCGAGCTCGCAAGCCGCAACCCGGGCACGCCGCCCAAGGTGCTGGCCGAGCTGAACTCGCAAGTGCGCCGACTGGGTTGGGAGGTGGCCGGCGCCGAGCCCACACCCGCAGACCTGCCGACCGGCGCCTATGGCAAGGGGGTGCCCGCCACTCCCGGGCCGGCCGCTGGCGAGAACCTGGCCGCCCGGGTGTACGTCCACATTGGCACGCCGGACCAGCGCGGCGAGGCCGAAACCTTCCGCAAACTGCTGGGCCAGCAAAAACCCGGCGGCCAGCCGCTGATGGTGCCGGGTGTGCAACTGGTGGCCGGCCAGCGCAACGAGGGCGTGCTGCGCTGCTTTCGCCCCAGCGAGTGCCGCGACGAGGCGCCCCAACTGCTGGCGGCGGCCAACACCTGGTTGGCTGCCCCGGTGCTGAAGCTGCAGGACTTGAGCGCCCGCTACACCGACAACCCGCCACGGCCGCACCACTTCGAGGTGTGGTTCGGCTCGGGCACGCTGAGCCTGTCGGCCGCAGCGCTGCAGGCCCCCAGCGCCGCCCAGCAGGCCAAGCCCTGAGCGAAGCGGGAGGCCCTCAGGCCTCGAAACGCCCCAACCTGACCGCCGTGCCGCCCGGCTTGAGATTGCGCAGGCCCGGCATCACCAGCACGGCGTTGTCGTAGGGCGTGGTCCAGACATGCTCGCCATCCTGCGCAATCGCCGTGCCTGCCTCGGCAATCACCGACAAGCCCACGGCGGGCACCAGAAAGTGGAAGTCGGCGCTGAGCGCCACCACCGCCTCGGTCACGCGCACCAGATGTTGCGCCTGTGGTTGCGCCACTTGCAGCCGGGCCTGCCACCACGCCGGCTCAGCCAGGCCGGTCAGGCCCAGAAACCGCACCAGCGTGTCTATCGCCACCGCCGCCGCCGCGCGCTCCCAGTGCTGGCCGCATTCGATCAGCAGCGCCCGTTTGGGGCTGTGCGGGTCGCCAAACCCGCCCCGGTCCACCATGCGCAGGCCGGCCGGATGGCCGGTGTCGATCAGCAAATGTCCGGGCACACCCAGCGCCCGGGCGTAGGCGGCGTTCTTGTCGACCCGGCCGCACACCATCAAGGGGCTGCAGGCCTCGCTCATGCTGTGGATGTCGAGCAGCAACTCGGCGGCATCGACAAACGGTCGCAGTTGGCGGGCCCGCCGCAGTTCTACCGAGTCGCCGGGGCCGGACAGCGATTCATCGGACCAGACCCGGTTGTAGTCCTCGTCAACGCAACGCGACGGGAACGGGTCGGCCGGGTCGAACCGGGCATAGGCTTCGACGTTGGCAAACGCCAGCGTCAAGCGGCCGCACTGCGGCTGGAAGCGCTGCTGCAGCAGCCAGTCCAGCGCAATCGCGCCGCAGATCTCGTTGCCATGGGTCAGCGCCTGCACCATCACCTGTGGGCCGGGGCGGCCCGAGTCGATGACATGCACCCAATCGACACCGGTGCCGCCAGCGCGCCAGTGGGCAATGTCGGGAGCGAGCAACTCGATGGGTGGCAGCTCAGCCATCAACGCCGACAAGCAGGGCCGCCTCGTTGATGGATGCGGCGCCTGCCGTGTGCGCCACGCCGTGTTGGCGCTGCTGTCCTCGAACAAGCGGTTCAAATTTCATGGCTTCTCGTATCGGGCATTGGGGGCCAGCCTGGGCAGCAGCCCGGGGTTGGCGGCGTGAACCGCTGAGGCTGGCATTCTCGCCGCTGGCGCCAGCCAGGGTCTGGGCATCGGCGCGTCGTCGCCAGCGTGACAGCGCCTCGTTTTACCCGGGTCAGCCCTCGGGTCGGCGGCTGGCGCAGCCTCTACGATGACCGTTTCACCTTGAAAGCGTGCTCAACATGACTGCTCTGCTGGCCGGCATCCGGGTGCTGGATTTTGGTCGCTACATCGCCGGCCCCTACGTGGGCGCGATGCTGGCCGAGTACGGCGCCGACGTGATCCGCATCGAGAAGCGCGGCGGCAGCGAGGACCGGTTCCCGGCGCAAGTGGGCGGTGGTGTGGGCGCGCTGTTCCTGCAGATGAACCGCAACAAGCGCTCGATGACGCTGGACCCGGCCACGCCGGCGGGCCGCGAGATCGTCGCCAAGCTGGTCGCCGGCGCCGACGTGGTGATCGCCAACATGCCGCAGGCCACTTTGCTCTCCAGCGGGCTGGACTACGACACCTTGCGCGCGATCAGGCCCGACATCATCTTCGTCACCAACACCGCGTTTGGCCCAGTCGGCCCGATGCAGCACAACGTCGGCTTCGACGCGATCGGCCAGGCGATGAGTGGTGCGGTCTACCTGACCGGCCAGCCCGGCGAGCCCTACCGCGCTGCCGCGAACTGGGTCGACTTTGGCACCGCGCTGCACTGCGCCTTTGGCACGCTGGCGGCGCTGATGGAGCGCCAGCGCAGCGGCAAGGGCCAGAAGGTGACCGGCGCGTTGCTGGCCACCGCGCTGGCGGTGACCAACGGCGCGCTGATCGAGCAGGCGGTGGTGCAACCCGACCGCGTGGCCACCGGCAACCGTGGCCAGACCTCGGGCCCTCTCGACATCTGCCGCGCCACCGATGGCTGGGTACTGGTGGCGGTGACCGGCAACCCGCTGTACCGACGCTGGGCCCGGCTGATGGGCCTGCCCGGCCCCGGCGGTCCGGTGGAGGGCGACCCCGACTGGCTGAACGATCCGCGTTTTGCCGACGACGATGCGCGGGGCCGCCACGGCGTGATCCTCACCGAGCGGCTGGCGCGCTGGTGCGAGGTGCGCAGCAGCGATGAGGTCGTTCGCCGCTTCGGTGAGGCGATGATCCCCTGCGCACCGGTGTTGTCGCCACAGCAGGCACTGGATCATCCGCAGGTGCAGGCGCTGGGCCTGCTGCAAGACACCGATTACCCCGGCTTGCCGCGCCCGGCGCCGGTGGCTGCGGTGCCGATCTGGATGACCGAGACTGCTGCGGTGCCGCGTCAGCGTGCGCCCTTGCTGGGTGAGCACACCGCGCAGATCCTGGCGTCGCTGGGTTATGACGACGCGGCGATTGCGGACTTGCGTGAACGGGCGGTGATCTGACGACGGCAGCACCCGACCCGAGGCGATGCGTAAGCGGCTGCCAGCGGGCGGGTTGCCCCGTCGGCCCGGATCAACGGTGGCCGGCCAGCGTCGGGAGGCCGGGCCGGTTCAGCGCTCCAGCCGCTCGATGCCCAGCGACTTGAGCACGTACTTTTCATAAACGGGCTCGGACGTGCCGTTCTTCATCTTGTACATGAAGTACTTCTCGTAGCCGATCTTGGCCAGGTGCACCCATTTGCCCTTCTTGAACCAGTTGACATTGCGCGGCGGAATCTGCGGCATGGCCACGAAGGCCGCGCCGGTGTCGCCCATGTCGGCCAGGCAGATCGCGTTCCAGGTGCCTTTGGCGGTGGCAGGCTTGCCCGCGATTTCGTTGGCGATGTTGTGTACGATCGCCGTGACCATGGTCTCGATCATGTAGCCCGTCTTGGGCGCGCCGGTGGCCACCGGCGTCAGCTCCACCGGCGGGATCGCCACGCACACGCCGGCCGAGAAGATGTTGCGGTACTTCTTGCTGCGCTGGTACTCGTCGATCAACACGAAGCCGCGCGGGTTGCACAGGCCCTCGACCGCGGCCACCGCATCGACACCCTTGAACGCCGGCAGCATCATGCTGAACTTGAAGGGCAGCACATGCTCTTTTTTCGGCTGGCCGCTGTCATCCATTTCGGTCACGAACATCTTGCCGGCTTCGACCTTTGTCACCTTGGCATTGGTGATCCATGAGATGCCGTGGTTGCGGAACTCGCTCTCGAGCATCGACTTGGAATCACCCACGCCGCCCAGCCCGAGGTGGCCGACGTAGGGCTCGGAGGTCACGTAGGTGATCGGCACCTTGTTGCGCAGCTTGCGGCGCTTCAAGTCGGTGTTGAAGATGAACGAGAACTCGTAAGCCGGCCCGAAGCAAGAGGCGCCCGGCATGGCACCGATCACGGCAGGCCCCGGGTCCAGCAGAAACTGCTGGTACTGCGCCCAGGCCGCCTCGGCATGGTCAACCTTGCAGATCGACTGGGTGTGGCCGTCGGGCCCTGCGCCTGGCACTTCATCGAACGAGAGCTTGGGGCCGGTGGTGATCACCAGGTAGTCGTAGGCCAGGCGGCTGCCGTCGGCCAGTTCCAGCGCATTGCCGTTGGCGTCGATGCGCTGCACCTGCTGGGCCACGAACTCGATACCCTTCTTTTCGAGGTAGGGCCGGATCGGAAACGTGATGGTCTCGCGCTCGCGCCAGCCCACCGCCAGCCAGGGGTTGGACGGCACGAACTGAAAATAGTCGACCGCGTTGACGACGGTGATGCGGTGCGCGCTGCCCAGCAGGCCGCGCAGTTCATAGGCCGCCGGCATGCCACCGATGCCGGCGCCGAGGATGACGATGTGAGCCATGAGATCTCCTGGAGGCCGCCTGGGCGGCTGGGTTTGTTGACGTGGTGAACGTCTCTGCGGGTGGTGGTCTCAATGCATCCGACTCAGGCGTCGGCTGGAGCGGCTCCACCGTATTGCTCAAAGGCCTGCAAGGCCTGTGCGGCAACCATCAGCGCCGGCCCGCCGCCCATGTAGATGCACATGCCCAGCATCTCCTCGAACTCGGCGCGGCTGCAGCCCAGCTTGACCAAGGCGTCGGCATGAAAACCCAGGCAAGGGTCGCAGCGCGCGGCCACGGACAGCGCCATCGCGATCAGCTCCTTGGTCTTCTTGTCGAGTGCGCCGTGCTTGCCGGCGGCGCCGGCCAGTGCCGAAAAGCCGCGCAGGGTCTCTGGCATGTCGGCGCGCAGCTTGACCAGGCCGGCCGACACCTCGGCAGTGATTTCGCGGTAGTTTTTGCTCATCATGGGCACCTTGGCGGATCAATCGAAGGACGGCTGTTCGGGTTTGACCACCGGCCTGCCGGTGGCGACCCAGGCGTCGTAGCCCCCGGCGATGGACACCACATCGAGATAGCCCATGTCCTGCATCACCACTGCGGCCAGCGCCGCGCGGCCGCTGGTCTTGCAGTAGAGAACCACTTTCAGGTCGCGGGCAGCGAGCGATGGCGTGCCGCCGAGCTTGAACTCCAGCAGCCCGCGCGAGACATGGATCGCACCGGGCAGATGGCCGCTGGCGAACTCGTCCGCCTCGCGCACATCGAGCAGCACGTCGGCCCACAACAGGGCTTGGTCGGCTTGTTCGATCGGTACTTCTGTTATCCGGCGCTTGGCCGCGAGCACAAGGTCATGGGCGGTTTTCATGGGTGTTCCATCGAAAGTGAGAACTGGCGGTCAAGGCACCGCGCGCTTCAAGGCCACGGCGCCCCGGATCTGGCCCGGCAGGTAGCCCACGGCGCGGTCTTCGGGGTAGAGCTCGCGCAGCCTGGCGGCCACTGCGGGTGTCAGCTGGTCGGCGGTGCCGTGGCAGCCGCTGCACATCGCCTGCGTGGGCAAGGCGCGCAGGTAGCGCTGCATCGGTTTGCCGTCGGTCAGCACGGTCTCGGCGCGCTCCAGCGTGGCGGGGCTCTCGCCCGCTGCCGCACGGCGATCAAAATCAGCCAGCACCGTGGTCTCCCAGGGGTCGGGCACCGCCTTGGGATTGCGGTTGCGCAGGCTGACCCGGCGTATCGCCCAGCCGCTCTGCTGGGACGTAACCTTGGCCATCTGCGGGGCCGTGTCGCGGCAAACCGCAATCGCGCCTTCAGGCCCGCCTGCGGCGATGGCATCGGTCAGCACGGCCAGCAGCTTGGGCGGCATGGCGCTGGCCACCGTGCGGGCCTCGGCGACCCAGGCTTCGTCGGCGGCCAGCGCAGTCTGCGCGAGCATTGCCGAGCCCAGCACCATCAACAGGGAGAACGGTTTCATCGGTGCGTGTCCAGAGCTTGAGGGGGCCGCCAGGGCGACAAGGCAGGTTCGGGTTTACGGCAGCCGGGTTGGCGCGGCGTCCGCGTCGGCTGCACGCAGCTCCGGCTCGTCGAGCGCGCCGGCCAGCGCGGCCAGCCGCAAGCGTTCCATCACCAGCGCCACCCGGCCTTGCGCCAGCGCAAGGCGCGCCGACGCGCCGTCGTTTTGTGCGTTGAGCAGGTCGAGCGTGGTGCGGTCGCCGACCTCGCGGCCCAGCGCGGTGGCGTCGCTGCGTGCCTCGGCGGCGTGCAGCGCCTGTGCCAGGGCCGCAACACGTTCGGTGCCCACACTCAAGCCCAGCCAGGCCGCGCGAACCTGCTGCGCCACCTGTTCGCGGGTGCTGTCCACTTCGGCGGCAGCTTGTTCGGCCAGGCGCATGGCCTCCAGCTGGCGTGCATCGCGCGAGCCGCCGTCAAAGAGCGGCAGGTTCAGCAGCAGGCCGATCGAACGGTTGCCCGACCGGTTGCTGGCGTTGCCAAAGTCGCCGGGGCCGCTGAGGCGCTCCTGCGCCAGTTGGGCCACCACGTCGACCGTGAGGGAGGCGCGCAGCCCGTATCTGGCGGCCTCCTGGCGCGCGACGTCGACTGCCAGGCGCCGCATGCGCAGGCCGGGGTTGCCGGCGTCGGCTGCGGCCAGTGCGGCGTCCAGATCTGGCGCGGGCGGGTCGTTCATCGGGCCCAGCGGCAGGCGCGCTTGCAAGTCAGCCACGGGCAGGCCGCTGCTGTCGGCCAGCCCTTGTCGCTTGAGGCGCAGGTCGATGTCGGCCGCCATGCGCTGTGCGCGTACGCTGCCGAGGCGGGCCTGGGCTTCGTAGGTGTCGGTCACTGGCGTGACGCCGAGCTTGAACCGGTCCTGGGCTTCGTCGCTGGCCCGTTGCACCGCAACCAGCTGCCGTTGCTGCACCTGCAGCGCCTGTTCGGCCAGCGCCAGGTCAAAGTAGCGCTCGGCGGTGCGCAGCATCAGCGCCTGGCGGTCCGCCAGCCATTGCACGTCGGCCACATCCACCGACAGGCCGATTTGCAGCTGCTGGGCGCGGCGCAGCGGGCTGTAGAGCGGCTGCGCCAGGGTCACGGCCACGCGACCGGCCACGCCGCTGTTGACCGAGGTGGCGAAGGCCACGTTTTGCGAGGTGCCCAAGCCCGGCGCCGAGAACTGGGCGCCCTGGGTCGCGGTGTCGCTGCCAGCGATGCCGACCGACGTGCTCAAGGCCACGTTGGGCCGCCACAGTGCTGCTGCCTGATCGCGTTTGGGCTGTGCCGCCGCATGGGCAGCGTTGCGCACGGCCAGAGTCTTGTCATTTTGGGTGGCCGCCTGCCAGATGTCGACCAGACCGGCGGCCCTCGCCGTCGGTGCCAGGCAGGCGGCGGCCAGCGCCACAGTGAGTGTCCAGCGGGCGCAGCGCATCGCCGTCAGCCTCTGCTTGCGCGTTGGGATTGCACCCAACGCACCAGGTCGCCGGCGGCCATCGCGCCAGACTGGCGGGCCACCTCCTTGCCACCGTCAAACAGGATCAGCGTCGGGATGCTGCGGATCGCATAGGCGGCACTGGCTTGCGGGTTGGCCTCGGTATCGACCTTGACAAAGCGCACATCGAACAGTTGCGCGGCCGCGTTGGCAAAGTGCGGCGCCATCATCTTGCAGGGGCCGCACCAGTCGGCCCAGAAGTCCACCAGCACGGGCAGCTCGGTGTTGGCGACAAAGCGGCTGAAGACCGCGTCAGTCAATGCCACGGGCTGTGCCGCCATCAGCTCGATGCCGCACTTGCCGCAGACCGGTTGGTCCGTCAATCGCGCTTCAGGCACACGGTTGGTGGCGCCGCAGCCCGGGCAGACGAGATTCATGATCAGGCCCCGGCGCGCGCGCCAAGCTTGCGCATGATGGTTTCCATCAGGCACCACTTGGTCAGCGCGCTCTGCAGCAGGTTGACGCCGACAAAGGCGGTGAAGGCCAGCGCCCATGGGCTGACAAAGATCGGGCTGCCAGGAATGCCCAGCGCCAGCGACAGCAGGATGAAGCTGCCAGCGACGAGTCGAACGAGTTGCCATGAGGTCATATCAAGCTCCAGAGGTGGATGGGGGTGAAACAGGGGAAACGGCTGCGGCTGTGGCTGGCCCGGCGTCGGGCTGATCCACCGGGTCCGGCCCGGTGATCGCGCTCAGCCGGTGGCGGTAGGCCACGTAGTACAGGATCGGGATCACGACCAGCGTCAGCACGGTCGAGACAAAGATGCCGAAGATCAGCGAGATCGCCAGGCCGTTGAAAATCGGGTCGTCGAGGATGAAAAAAGCGCCGAGCATTGCGGCCAGGCCGGTCAGCACGATCGGTTGTGCCCGGGTGATGGCCGAGCTGACGATGGCTTGCTTGAAGGCCATGCCGGCGCGCACTTGCAGGTTGATGAAGTCCACCAGCAAGATCGAGTTGCGCACGATGATCCCCGCCAGCGCAATCATGCCGATCATGCTGGTGGCGGTGTATTGCGCGCCCAGCAGCGCATGGCCGGGCATCACGCCGATGAGGGTCAGCGGGATCGGTGCCATGATGATCAGCGGTGTCAGGTAGCTGCCGAATTGCGCCACCACCAGCAGGTAGATCAGGATCAGGCCGACACCGTAAGCCGCGCCCATGTCGCGGAAGGTCTCGTAGGTAATTTGCGATTCACCGTCCCACTTGATCGCGTAGTCGCGGTAGGGGTCTGTGGGCTGGTGGATGAAGTACTCCTGCAGCGTGCCGCCACCCGGCGTCGCGATCTTGTTGATCTCGCTGCGCATCTTGAACACGCCGTACAGCGGGCTGTCGAGGGCGCCGGCCATGTCGGCGACGACAAAGCTGACCGGCAGCAGGTCCTTGTGGAACTGTGGCTGCTCGCGCAGGGTGTCGGTGACCGTCACCAGTTCGCGGATCGGCACGAGCTTGCCGTCGGCATTGCGCACGGCCAGTTGCAGCAAGCTGTTCAGATCGCCTTGGGCCGAGGGCGGCAGCTGGAGGACAGCGGCCGCAGGGTACTTGCTCTCATCGTGCAGGTAGGCGGTGGCCTCGCCCGCCAGGCCGGCGCGCAGGGTGGTGACGATGGCCTGCTGCGGCACGCCCAGCATCGCGGCCTTCTGGCGGTCAACCAGCAGCATCGTCCTGGGCGCGGCGGCGATGCTGCTGTCGTCCACGTCCACGACACCCGGCGTGCGCTCGAACACCGCCCGCACCGCCTTGGCCACCTGCTGCCGACCCGCGGCTTCAGGCCCGTAGATCTCGGCCACGATGGGCGACAGCACCGGCGGGCCCGGCGGCACCTCCACCACCTTGATGTTGGCGCCGAAGCGCTGGCCGATCTGCTGCAGCGCCGGCCGCACCCGGGTGGCGATGGCGTGGCTCTGCGCCTTGCGTTCGTGCTTGCCCACCAGGTTGACCTGCAGGTCGCCCAGATTGCCACCCTCGCGCAGGCCGTATTGCCGCACCAGGCCGTTGAAGTTGATCGGTGCGGCGGTGCCGGCGTAGGCCTGGTAGTCGGTGACCTCGGGCACCGTGAGCAGGTAGCTGCCGAGCTCGTGCAGCACCGCGGCGGTTTGCTCCAGCGGTGTGCCCGCTGGCAGGTCGACGATGACCTGGAACTCGGACTTGTTGTCAAACGGCAGCATCTTGAGCAGGACCAGGCCGGTGGCCGGCAGCAGCAGCGAGACGGCGATCAGCGCCGCGACGCCCAGGCCCAACAGGCTGCGGTTGCGGCCGCCGCGACGCTCGTCGAGCAAGGGGCGAAAGATGCGCTCGAAGACCTGTGTGATCCAGGCCGGCAGGCCGTGCTGGGCTGCCGGCTGTGGCAGGGGGTGCGCAACGCCTTTGCCATCGGCAGCGGGTGCGGGGGTGGGTGTGGGTGCCGATGCCGGAGCGGGAGCGGGTGCGGCCTTCATCCACAACCGCGCCAGCCAGGGCGTGACGACAAAGGCAATCGCCAGCGACAGCAACATGCCCATGCTGGCGTTGATCGGTATCGGGCTCATGTACGGGCCCATCAGCCCTGAGACAAAGGCCATTGGCAGCAGCGCCGCGATGACGGTGAGCGTGGCCAGGATGGTGGGGCCGCCGACCTCGTCGACCGCGCCGGGGATGATCTGCGTCAGCGTGCGGCCCGGGTGCAGGGCTTGGTGGCGGTGGATGTTCTCGACCACCACGATCGCGTCGTCGACCAGAATGCCGATCGAAAAGATCAGCGCAAACAGCGACACCCGGTTGAGTGTGAAGCCCCAGGCCCAGGACGCAAACAGCGTGACAGTGAGGGTCAGGATCACCGCGCTGCCGACGATCGCCGCTTCGCGCTTGCCCAAGGCAAAAAACACCAGCGCCACCACCGAAGCGGTGGCGAACAGCAGCTTGGTGATCAGCTTTTGCGCCTTGTCGTTGGCCGAGGCGCCGTAGTTGCGGGTCTCGGCCACCTGCACATCGCCGGGGATCACGGTATTGCGCAGCGCCGCCACGCGCCGCATCACCGCATTGGCCACGTCGATGGCGTTTTCACCGGCCTTCTTGGTGATGGCGATGGTGACGGCCGGGTATTCGGCAGCAGGGCTGGCGGCTGCAGGGCTGGCGGCTCCCGAGCTTGCGGCTGCCGGCGCGCTGGCGGCCTGGGTGGCGTTGGCTGCGGCGGCCACGCCGTGCCAGACGTAGCGGCTGGGCGGCAAGGGCCCGTCGCGCAGCGTGGCCACGTCACGCAGGAAAATTGGCTTGCCCGCCCGCACGCCCACCACCAGATCGGCCACCTCGCTGGCCTGGCGCAGGAACGGCCCGGATTCGATCGCGACGGCGCGGTTGCCCGCGATGAGTTCACCCACCGGCAGACCCAGGTTGGCGGACAGCAGTGCCTGGCGCAGGTCGGGTACCGTCACGCCGACGCTCGACATGAGTGCCGGGTCGATCTCGACCATCACCGCACGGCCCGGGCCGCCGATGGTGTTGACCTCGCGCGTGCCCGGCACCCGCTTCAGGTCAGCCTCGATGCTGTGCGCCACGCGCTCCAGGTCATAAGGCCCGGTGAACCGGGACCCCCCAGCCGCCTTCGGCTCCGGCCCCCCAGGGCGGCTGGCCCCGGCTTGTGGCGGCTCGGCGCTCGGGGCCGGGTTCGGGTTGAACAAGGTCAGCGTGACGATGGGCACGTCGTCTATGCCCTTGGGTTTGATGATCGGGGCCAGCACGCCCAGACCTTTGGGCAGCCAATCGGCGTTGGAATTGACCGTGTCGTACAGCCGCACCAAAGCCTCGGTGCGCGCCACACCCACCTTGAACTGCACCGTGATGATGGCCAGGCCGGGGTGCGACACCGACATCACATGCTCGACGCCGGCGATCTGTGCCAACACCTGCTCGGCCGGGCCGGCCACCATCTGTTCGACATCGCGCGCCGCCGCCCCCGGGAACGGGATCAGCACGTTGGCCATCGTCACGTTGATCTGCGGCTCTTCCTCGCGCGGCGTCACACCCACTGCAAAAAAACCGAGCAGCAGCGCCACCAGGGCCAGCAGCGGCGTGATCCGGGCGCGTTGAAAGTAGGCCGCGATGCGGCCGGAGATGCCCAGCGTGCTGGCGCTGTCGTGGGGCGAAGAAGGCAGGTTCATGACGGGCTGAATGGGCTCGCTCTAGCGCGCACGGGCGGCCTGCTGCGGGTCAGCGACCACCTGCTCGCCGGCCATCAGGCCGGCGCGGATCTCAACCCGGTCACCGTCCACCCGACCCAGCCGGACCTGGCGCAGCACCGGTTTGCCGTCCGGCGCCAGCACGTACAGACCGGTCATTTCTGCCCGCCGCACGATGGCCTGCAGCGGCACCGACAGGGTTGCCGCCGGCGGGCTGGCACCGGCTGCGGCCGGCGCGGTCGGCAGGGTCAGCCACAGGCGGGCGAACATGCCGGGCACGATGCGATCGAGCCCGGCTGCGGCGCTGGGCGTGCTGGCGGGCAGGTCTGCACGCAGCTGCACCGTGTGGGTGGCTGCGTCCACCGTGGGCAGGCGCTGCAGCCGCACCGGTGTCAGCCACGCGGCTGCGGCCGGCAGGCCGGGCAACTCGATACGCGGCGACAGCTCGGCGGCGGACTGCGACGCGATCGACTGGGGCACGGCGGCGGTGACCCGCAGCGCCGCCGGGTCGTAGAGGGTGAGCAGCGGCCGGCCGGGCATCGCCATGTCGCCCAGCGCCACCGGCACCTCGGCGATGACGCCGGCAAACGGTGCGCGCACGGCATAAAAACCGCTCTGGGTGCGGGCTGCGCCGGCCTGGGCCAGCTGGGCACTGGCCTGGGCCTGGGCCGACTTGAGCGCCGACTCGGCGCGGTCCAGGGCCGACTGGCTGATGTAGCTTTTCTGGAACAGTTGCTGCTGGCGCGCAAAGTCCTGGGTCGCCAGGGCGAGTGCGGCGCGGGCCGCCTGCACCTGGGCATCGCTGGCAGCGGCGTTCTGGTCCGCAGCACGGGCATCGATGCGCAGCAACAACTGGCCGGCGGTGACCCGGTCGCCGACCTTGACACCGAGTTGCACCACCGCGCCGGACACTTGCGCGGCCACCACGGTCTGCCGTACTGCTTCGACCACGCCGTCAAAGGCTGATGCGGCCATGCCGGCCGCTGCCTGCGCCGGCGCAGTTTTCAGGGCCTGGGCCAGCGCGCTTGCGGGCAGGCCCAGCACCAGAGCGGCGGCCAGGATGGCCAGCGCGGCAGGACTGTGACGGCGTAGCGACATGGGGGGCGAGCTTTCCGGAGGGTGGCCTGGAGGGTGGCCAGGCGTGTGGTCAGGCGTGTTGGCGGGGAGGCAATGAATCGATGTTGACTATTATTTGCGCACATAGTTAAATAGTCAAGTAGGTATCTGCATTGATGAGCAGAGAATTTCAGGCCAAGGCATCATGAAGGTCCAACCACTTCCGGTCTGCCCCACCATGGAAGGCTTACCCGACGAGGCGCTGGCGCAGGTGGCCGCGTTTTTCCAGGCCTTGTCCGAACCGACCCGCCTGCAGATCCTCAATCTGCTGCGGCAGCAGGAGCGCAGCGTGGGCGAGCTGGCCCAGCTCTGTGGCTACAGCTCGGCCAACATTTCAAGACACCTGACGCTGCTGACCCAGCGCGGACTGGTGGCGCGCGAGAGCCGGGGCAACAGTGCGATCTACAGCATTGCCGACGAGTCGGTCTACGCGTTGTGTGATCTGGTGTGCGGCAGCATTGCGCGTCAGCTTGAGCGCACGGTGCAGGGGCACGCGGCCTTTGTCAGCCGGCCGCTCTGAGGCATCGCCCTGGCGTTGCCGGGACGGCAATAGGCTGGCTGATCGTTGGTTGAAAAGCGGGCTTGAGGCCGGCCTGTAGCCTGGCCACACCGCGCCTGAAAGGGCGGTCTCTGGCCTGAGTTGCCGGGCACTGAAGCGAGGTCAGAACCACAGCCAGATCTGGCGCAGCCACTCGGGGACGCGGCTGGTCTGGGGCTGGTAGAGCTGGCGGAACTGGTGTTTCATGGCAATCTCCTGCGAACAACTGTATATCCATACAGCTTTGTCTGCAAGAGCCGCCGCAATTCAACCGGCTTCAGGCGTGAGCCGGTACCAACGCGGAAAGTGCAGCGCCACTTGCTGCCCTGAGGATTTCAGGGCGTGGCAGCCGTCGATGCTGAAGGGTTTGTCCTCGGGGTCTTGCGTCATCACCTCCCACAGGGCTTGCAACACGGCGCTGCCCATCACGGTGGCCAGCTCGTTCATGTGGGTGCAGCCGGCGGTGCGGCCAAACAGGCGCCGGATCGCCTCGCGGTAGCCCCGCGCCACGCGTACGCCCACCAGCTGGCTGTAGTCTGGCGCGATCCTCTGGCAGGCCTGGTCGTAAGGCCCGGCATCGAGCACCGCCAGCGCCGCGACGATGGTGGCTGTGCGGTCCACCGTCAGCCTCAGCCACATCGAATGCATCGGCTCGCCCGCCGCCAGCATGCCGTCGGCTTTGCGGATGGGCGCGGGCCAGGCGTCGGTGAGCTGGCCTTCGATGTCCCAAAGGCCATCGGTTCGGTGGTAGGCACGCACCGTGATCGAGCGTTGGTGCGAGGCTTGGCGGGCACAGTCAGGGGCAGGCAATGGCATGGGGAGGGTGGAGTCGGAATCAGGTGGGGCGGGCGGGGCGGGACGGGCAACAGAACTGGCAGTAAACCCGACCCTACACTGTTCTGGCTGATCTTGGCATGCGCTGCAGGGAGACACCGTGACGGCCACCCCCGCCGACCACCAGGCCTTCGCGGCCCATGCCTTGCGGGTGCCCAGTCCCTTCAAGTGCTTTGCAGTGCGCAGCGAGCAAGCGGCGCATGCCAGCCAGGCCCGGGCGCCTTACGGCTGGGTACACCGGGTGCAAACCCGGTTTCTGGACACCGGCGCACTGGCTGGCCTGGCGGCGCTGGGCCGGGCGCGGATGACGGTGAACACGTTTTCCGATATCGACTACGCCCCGGTCACGCTGGACGAACTGGCCGCTGCCGCGCCGGGTGTGGAGGATCTGGCCGGCCGGATCGGCGCAGCGCTGCAATCCACCGGCGTGCTCGGCGATGACAGTGACGGCTATCGCCACCAGGTGGCGGCCCGCATCGACTACCTGGGTGCCTGTGGCGCGGGTTTTCACAACGACGTCAGCCGTCACTGGACTGCTTGCCTGTTCTGGAACCTGACCCTGGTGGCGGCCGATGTGGAGCTGGTGATGCCGCATGCCGGCCTGCGGCTGGCGCTGCAGCCGGGCGACCTGGTCGTGTTCGACCCGGCGCTGGCGCATGGTTTGTGCCGGCCGCGCGACCAGGGCCAGGCCGTGGCGGCGAGCTTCGGGTCGGGCGACGACTGCCATCAGATCTTCTTGAGCGGCGAACTCGCGCTCTGCGATGAGCGCTGGGCGGCGCTGGGCTCGCCCTGGCAGGCGGTCGAAACTTACGCCGGGCGTGGCGCGCTGGACTTGATGGCGGCCGAGTTCGACGAGCAAAGCGGGGTGATCAAGCGCCTCAGTGCACTGGCGGGCTGCATGCTGCGCAGCACTTGCTACGTCGATGAGCATCCGGCGCTGCCGCAGGACTAGCGCCCGGAGGCGGCAACCTGGTCGGCACCTGCCACCAAGTTGCGCGCCGGTTTGGGCGAAAAGCTGACCACGCCTGCTGCAAGCAGCGCCGCAAACTGCGCCGGGCCGATGGCGGCGTGTTGCTGCAGCACCGCCTGGCTGTGCTCGCCCAGCAAGGGCGCCGGGCTGCGGGCGCCCAGACGCTGGCCGTCTTGCTGGATGGCCAGGCCGCCCTGGCGCTGCGGGCCGGAGACGGCCCGGTCCAGGTCGATGAAAAAACCTGCTGCGACCAGGTGAGCGTCTTGCGGAAGGTGCTCGGCATGCAGCAGCGGAGCGGCCACGATGCCTGCGGCCTGCAATACCTGGGCAGCGTGTCCAGGGCTGTGCTGCCGGGTCCAGCGGCTGATCGCGGCGTCGATCTCGGCCGCGTGCCGCTGGCGCCCGGCCAGGGTCCGCAGGCCGGCGTCATCCGCCCAACCTGCCGCCCAACCTGCCGCACCACCTGCCGCACAACCTGCCGCACCACTCGCCGCACAGTCGGCGCGGTCCAGCAAGCCGGCCAGCGCGGCAAATGCTGCGTCGTCCTGCACCGCCACCGCCACCCACTGATCGATCCCGGCCGAGGGGTAGATGCCGTGCGGCGACAGCGCAGGCCGCTGGTTGCCCTGTCGCAACGCCAACGCGGGGCTGATCTGGTGCGTCAGCAGCGCCGGGGTGGTGAACTGCAGCATCGCCTCGACCATGCTCAGGTTGACGTACTGGCCCACGCCCGTGCGGCGCCGGTGCACCAGCGCGGTGAGGAGCGCGGCACAGCCGTACAGGCCGCCGACCGGGTCGCCGTGGGCCAGGTGCGTCATGGTGGGCACGGCGCCGGGCAGGCCGGTGAAGCTGGGCAGGCCCGAGCCCTGCTCCAGGGTCGAGCCGTAGGCTCGGGTGTCGGACCAGGCATTGCCGGTGCCAAAGGCCGACATCGACACCATCACC
This sequence comes from Betaproteobacteria bacterium, assembly GCA_025358155.1. Taxonomy (GTDB): domain Bacteria; phylum Pseudomonadota; class Gammaproteobacteria; order Burkholderiales; family Burkholderiaceae_C; genus Pseudaquabacterium. The sequence goes on along the minus strand of JANYKR010000173.1, from coordinate 30,206 downwards.
AGGTCAGGCCGGGCCTGGGCGAGTTGGGCATAGCCCAGGCCGAACTTGTCCATCACGCCGGCGGCCTGGTTCTCGATCACCGCGTCGGCGCCGGCCACCAGGGCCAGCGCCAGGTCGCGGCCGGTGGGCGTGGTCAGGTCCAGGCTGACGCCGCGCTTGCCCCGGTTCAGGCCGCAAAAAATCGTCGAGAGTTCGTACTGCCGAGTGGCGATGAACTCCGGCGTCCAGTTCATGCCGCGCCACCAGTCGGGATAACGCCCGGCCTCGATCTTGATCACCTCGGCGCCCAGGTCAGCCATCAAGCGGCTGGCCAGCGGGCCGGCCCAGCCCATCGAGAAGTCGACCAGGGTGAGGCCTTGCAGGGGTGGTGCGGTGTGGGGGGGCGGGGACGCAGCGGTGGTCTCGGCAGGGGGTGTCGCGGCTTGAAGGCCGTCAGCTTGCAAGTTGGCAAGCGGGTCAGCGGGCGGGCTGGCTGCAAGGTCAGCAGGCCTGTCGGCACGCGTGTGGGCAAGGTCGGTTCGGCCAGCCGGCGCTGCCGCTGCCAGCAATTCAGTGCCAATCGGCGTGGCAGTCAAGCCAAACGGCGTGCGCGGCACTTGCACCCGCACACCGTCCACCACCAGCCCGGCGAGCGACTGGCGCACACCAAACACCGGGTGCGACAGGATGCCGGGCGCGTCGGGCACGGGCACGATCGGTACCCGGAATTGCCGACCGACGGCTGCCCACTCGTCGGCGCTGCGGCTGGCCAGGGCGGTGCACAGCACCTGCTCTACCTCGTCGAGCCGGGCAAAGCGCAGCTCTCGGGTGGCCAGTTGCGGGTCGGCGGCCTGGGCCTGCAGGTCCAGCGCCTGGCACAGTGCGCGCCACTGGTCGGGGGTGGACACGGTGATGCCGACAAAGCCGTCCTGGCAGGGGTAGATGCCGACCGGGCTGTTGGGCGCAAAGCGGTTCAGCCCCCAGCGCTGCATCGGCAGGCCGTCGCGCTCGAAGAAATGCATGTGCATTTCGGCCAGCACCAGGTTGGCTTCGAGGATGCTCACGTCCAGCCGGCGCGGTGCGGCGCTGCCGCCTCGCGCCGGCCTGGCCAGCAAGGCGGCACAGGCGGCGATGTAGGCGGTGACCCCGCCCAGCGTGGTGGCCTGGCGGTCGCCGCCGGCCAGTGGCGGGCCAGCCGTGGTACCGGCCATCTGCGGCATGCCGGTGAGCGACTGCACGGTCAGGTCATTGCCCTGCCAGTGGCGGCGCTCGCCCAGGTGGCCAAACCAGCTGAGCGCGATGCTGGCGACTTTGGGCGCTGCCCGCAAGGCGTCAAAGCCCGAGGCCTCGCCCACCAGCACCAGGTCGGCCGCGCGGCACAGCGCGGCCAGCGCCTGGGCATCGGCGTTGGCCGGCAGCCCCTGTTTGCCGGCGGCCAGGTAGGCAGCGTAGGCGTGCTCGGTCGGCAGATCGGCCCGCACGATGCCGGCTTGCCGGTGGGCCTCGCTCGGGGCGATGGAGAGGACTTGGGCGCCGGCGTCGGCCAGCAAGCGGCCGCAGTAGGCGCCAGCGGCACCGCCGCCGATCTCGATCACCTGGATGCCGGCCAGTGGCAGGGGGCTTGTGGGTGTCATGGGGTCGGGTGTCATGGGGTCGGGTCTCCAGCAAACGGGGTTCGGCGGCGCGGCTGCAAGCTGCCGATGGACGGCCGCGACCCGGGTTGACGGGTGCTCAGAGCCGCCCCTTGCCCAGGTCCAGATGGCCCCGCGCCACATTGACGCGCAGGGTGTCGGTCTCGCCTTCGGCCAGCCGCAGCACGCGCAGCCGGCGCAGCGCGGCGGCCAGCGGGTGGCCATCCACCAGCGCCTCGCCACCTACCAGTTGGATGGCGGTGTCCACCGCCTGGTTGGCCGCTTCGGTGGCCAGCACCTTGGCGGCAATGCTCTCGTTGACCGCGTCCAGCCCGGCGTCCACCAGCCTGGCGGTGCGGTAGACAGTGGCCCGCACCGCATAGGCCTGGATGCGCAGCTCGCCGTAGCGCAGACGCACCCGCTCGCTGGCAGCACGGGCGCCACCGCGCCGCTCGCGTTGCAACTCCTGCGCCACCAGATCGATCACCCCCGCCATCGTGCCCACGCAATCGGCGGCTATCGCCCGCCGCAGCGCGCTGATCTTGGCCAGTGCGCGGCCACGGCCATCGCCCGGCGCGCCGATGGCATGGTGGCGCGGCACCCGGGCTTGCTCAAACGCAAAGGCCGCATGGTGGCTGCCGTCGAGCGAGGTAAACCGCCGGGTCAGCGTGACGCCCGGCGTGTGGGTGTCGATCACCACCATCGCCGGGCCCTGGCCGTCGATCTCGACGAGTACCGTCAGAAACTGGGCATCGGCGCCGCCGGTGACATACGACTTGCGGCCGGTCACCACCAGATGCTCGCCGTCCACGCGGGCCCAGGTGGCGCGCGGTGCATCGGCCGGCTCGGTGAAGGCAAAGGCGGTGTGTTTGTCGCCCGCAAGCATTGGCAGCAAATGGCTGCTGCGCAAGGGCTCGGCCACGCCTTGCAGCACGCCAGCGCTGGCGCCGAACAGGCCGGGCAGGTGGCCCACGCCGTGCTGGGCCAGGGTCTCGCGCAGCACCAGCAAGGTCAGCTCGGGCGCGGCCTCGGTCTGGGTCAGCGCGTACAGGCCAGCGGCCTGGCTGACCGCGCGGACCTGGGCGGCGCGGCACTCGGGCGTCAGCGAGGGGTCATCGCGCAGCGGCACCAGGACCGTGGCGGCCAGGTCGCCCACCTGCTGTCGCTGCGCCTGCAAATCGGGAGGCAGAAAGTCAGGCATCTGCGCTGCGCCCTGTCACCGGCCGGTGAAGGCCGCCGGCCGCTTTTCGACAAAGTGGGCCACGCCTTCCCTGAAGTCTTCGGTCGCGAAGCTGGCCTGCATCTCGCGGTTGCCCAGCTCGACCGCCTCGCGCAAGGATTGCTGCGACACGCCCCAGACTTGCCGCTTGATCACCGCCATCGCCCTGGGCGAGACATTGTCGGCCAAATCGAGCGCATAGGCCCGTACCGCCGGCATCAGCTCTGGCGCGGGCAGCACCCGGTCCACCATGCCGAGCCGCAGCGCCTCGTCGGCGCCAAACTTGCGGGCTGACATCAGCAGGTCGAGCGCGGCCGAGAGGCCCACCAGGCGCGGCAGGGTCTTGCTGATGCCGTGCTCGGCGATCAGCCCACGGCGCGCAAACGCGGTGCTGAACTTGGCGCTGTCGGCCGCAAAGCGCTGGTCGCAGTACAGCGCGTAGACCAGGCCCAGGCCGGCACAGGCGCCGTTGATCGCTGCGATCACCGGCTTGGGCACGGCGGGGAAGTAGGAGTGCGGGGTTTGGTAGTCCGGGCTGGATGCGGGATCAAACGGCGCATCGGCAGCCGCGGCCGGGCGGGTGTCCGCGTGGGCGTCAGTTTGGGCTTTGGTCGCCGCTGCGCCGCCCGCGCTGAGCTGGCTCAAGTTGCCCATGTCGGCCCCGGCACAAAAGCCGCGCCCGGCACCGGTCAACACGATCACCCGCACGCCGGCATCGTCACTGGCCATGCGCATGGCGGCCCGCAGTTGCTGGCCCAGCGCGGCGGTGAAGGCATTGAGCCGGTCGGGCCGGTTCAAAGTGATCGTGGCGATGCGTTGCGACACGTCGTACAGCACTTCGGGTTCGTTCATGCGGGGGTCTCCAGGTGGCGGGGCGGGTGGGTGTGGGGGCGCAAGGCTGGCAGGGCTGGCAGCGCGGGCGTGCCGGCAAACCGTAGCACGCGGGTGGATGGCCGGCCTGTCGCGTACAGGGCAGCAGTACGGGGCAGCAGTACGGGGCAGCGCCTGCTGTGGGCCTTATGCTGCCCAGCCCCACCGATGAACTCTGCCCACAGGAGCGCTCAGCATGCCCGACACCCTTCGTCTGCGCCAGATCTGCCTGGCTGCACCCCGCCTGGCACCGGTGGTGGATGACTTGCAAACCATCTTTGGCCTGTCGGTCTGCCACCGCGACCCCAAGTTGATCGCCTACGGGCTTGAAAACGCGCTGCTGCCGATCGGCACCGACTTTTTGGAAGTGGTGGCGCCTGTACAGCCCGACACCGCAGCCGGCCGCTTCATCCACCGCAGCCAGGGCCACGGCGGCTACATGGCGATCTTCCAGACCGACGATCCCCGGCAGCGCCAGGCCACGGCACAGGCGCTGGGGGTGCGCACCGCGCATGAGATCGACCAGCCCGGTTACCTGAGCGTGCAGTTGCACCCGCGTGATTGCCGCTCCGCCTTCATCGAGCTGGGCCACAGCGTGGGCGGCGAAGACCGGATGGGCACCTGGTGGCCGGCCGGCCCGCACTGGCAAGACCATGTGCGCACGGCCGACACGCGGCGGCTGCAGGGTATCGTGCTGGAAAGCCCGGACCCGGCCGCGCTGGCCGGGCTGTGGTCGAAGATTCTCGAAACACCGCTGCGGACCGACGGTCGCGAAGGTGGCGGTGCGGGCGATGCCGCAGCCCGGCTGCAGTTCGAGCAGGTGTCGCTGTGTTTTGAGCGCGGCCCGGCCGACTGTCTGGGCAGCGTGGTGGTCGAGGTGGTCGATGTGGCGGCCACGCTGCGCCGCGCGCTCGATTGTGGTCACCGGGTGCAGGGCCACCGGTTCCACCTGGGCGGGGTGAACTTTGAGGTCACCGGGCCCGGGCAGGCCCGTACCTGACCTCACACCACCCCAACCCGGCTTGCGCACGGTTGCACGCCTCAAGGCCGGATCGAGAACTGCGCCCGCCCCGGTACCCGCAGCGGCTCGGCCAGGCGGGCAAAGTCGCACAGCAACGACCGGGTGCGGCGCGGGTCGATGATCTCCTCGATCCAGAACTTCTCGGCACTGCGAAAGGGTGAGCGCAGGGCGTTGAGCCGGGTTTCGATGGCGGCCAGCTCGACCTGGGGGTCGGCGGCGGCGGCAATGTCGGCGCGGTAGGCGGCCTCGATGCCGCCTTCGAGCGGCAGCGAGCCCCAGTACGCTGACAGCCAGGCGTAACGCAGCGACAAGCGCCCGGCGGGCTGGTGCGCGGCGCCGGCCACGCCAAAGGCGTTGCGTACGATCACGGTACACCAAGGCACGCTGGTCTGGTTCATCGCCGCCATCGCCCGCACGCCGTGGCGGATGGTGGCGCTGCGCTCGGCCTCCAGCCCGATCATGAAGCCGGGGCAGTCCATCAGATAGACCACTGGCAGGTGAAAGGTCTCGGCCAGGTCGACAAAGCGCACCACCTTCTGGCAGGTGTCGGCGCTCCAGGCGCCGCCGTAGTGGTAGGGGTCGCTGGCCAGCAGCAGCACCGGATGGCCGCCGAGCCGGGCCAGGCCGGTGATCAGGCTGCGGCCGAAGTTGGCGCCCATCTCGAAGAAGCTGCCCGCGTCCACCACCGCGTTGACGATCGGCCGCATCTTGTAGACGCTGCGGCGGTTGCGCGGCACCGCCTTCATCAGCGACGCGTCGGCACGCTCGGGGTCGTCGGTGCAGGGCAGCACCGGCGGCAGCGCATGGACCGAGGCCGGCAGGTAAGACAGAAATCGCCGCGCACACTCGAAGGCCTGTTCCTCGGTGTCCACCGCCGTGTCGATCGCGCCGCTGCGGGTCTGGATGTCGGCACCGCCCAGTTCCTTTTTCTCCAGCGCCTGGCCCAGCCGCGCCACCAGCGGCGGGCCCGCGACAAACATCGCCGAGTTGTGGGTCATCACCGAGTAGTGGCTCGACGCCAACCGCGCCGCGCCCAGCCCGGCCACCGAGCCCAGCCCCAGCCCCACCACCGGCACCTCGGCCAGGTTGGCCGTCATGCGGTAGAAGCCGGCAGTGCCGCCCACGCCGCCCGGCAGGTTGGACGCGCCCTTGGTCTCGATGGTCTTGACCGAGCCACCGCCGCCCGAGCCCTCGATCACCCGGATGATCGGCAGCCGGAACTGCGCCGCCATGTCCTCGGCCATCAGCGGTTTGTTGCTGATCGACGCATCGGCCGAGCCGCCGCGCACGGTGAAGTCGTCACCCACCACCACCACCGGACGGCCGTCGATCCGGCCACGGCCGAACACGCAGTTGGCGGGGGTGACGTGCTGGACCTGGCCGGCGGCGTCGTACTCGCCGATGCCCGACAGCGCGCCCACCTCGTGGAAGCTGCCGGCGTCCACCAGTTGATCGATCCGCTCGCGCACCGTCAGGCGGCCGGCATCGTGCTGGCGCTTGACCTTGTCGGCGCCACCCATCTGCAGGGCCATCGTGGTGCGGCGGGCCAGTTCGTCGAGCTCGGGTTGCCAGGTCATCGGGGTTGTCCTTGTGGTGAGATCGTCGGGGTGGCGCAGGCGGCGCAGGCGGCGGCCCAGGCGGTGAGAAGCAGGGTGGTCAGAGGCTCAGCGTTTGTGGGTCGGGTCCAGCGCCACCCGCAGCGATTCGCCCAGGGTGTTGAAAGCCAGCGCGGTGAGCAGGATCGCCAGCCCGGGGGCGTACATCTGCGCTGGCGCCAGCTCCATGTTTTGGTAGGCCCGCGCCAGCATCGAGCCCCAGCTCGGGTTCGGCGGCTGGATGCCCAGACCCAGAAAGCTCAAAGACGCCTCGGCCAGCAGCGCCGCAGCCAGCAGCAACGTGATCTGCACGATCACCGGCTGCACCGTGTTGGGCAGCACATGGCGCCACAGGATGCGCGCAGTGCCGCCGCCAAAACAGCGCGCTGCATCGACGTACAACTCCTGCCGCACCACCAGCGCGCGGGCCCGCACCAGCCGCGCGAGCTGCGGCGCAAACACGATGCCCACGGCGATCATGCCGTTGGACAGGCCGATGCCCAGCGCGCCGGTCACGGCGATGGCCAGCACGATGGACGGGAAGGACAGCAAAGCGTCGATCAAGCGGCTGATCGCATCGTCCACCCAGCCGCCCAGGTAGCCCGCCAGCAAGCCCACTGGCAGGCCCAGCAACACCGCAATGCCCACCGCCAGCGCACTGGCATACAGCGTGGCTGCTGCGCCGTGCACCATCCGGCTGAATACATCGCGGCCCAGATCGTCGGTGCCCAGCAGGTGCTGCGCCGACGGGCCGGCCAGCGTGTTGTCCACATCCTGCGCGGTGACCGGGTAGGGCGCGATCAGCGGTGCGGTCAAGGCCAGCAGCAGCAGCGCCGCCAGAAACGCCAGGCTCAGCGCGGCCCGCAGGTCGTGCCTGAGCCAAGCCAGCGGCTGGTGGAGAAATCGGCGGGCAGTCATCGGATGCGCGGGTCGAGCACGGTGTAGAGCAGGTCGGCCGCGAGGTTGACGCTGATCACTACCAGCACCATCACGAACACCACGCCCTGCACCACCGGCAGGTCGCGGGTGAGCGCGGCGTTGACGATCAGGTTGCCCATGCCGGGGATCGCAAACACCGCCTCCACCACCACCGTGGCAGCCAGCAGGCGGTTGAACAGCAGCGTGGCCACGGTCAGCAGGTTGACGCCGGCATTCTTCAAACCATGTTTCCACAAAATGACACCCGCACTCAGGCCTTTGGCGCGCAGCGTGCGCACTTGCGGTGAGGCCAAGATCTCGACCAGCGAGCTGCGCAGCTGGCGCGACACCTCCGCCACGCCGCCGGCAGCCAGCGCCAGCGCCGGCAGGATGGCATGGTGCAGCGCCTTGGGCAGGCTGTCCTGCAGCGGCACCGCGCCGGTGGCCGGGAACCAGCCGAAATCCAGCGCCAGCCAGGCCACCAGGATCATCGCCAGCCAGAAGCTGGGCACCGCAATGCCCAGTGATGCCACCGAGGTGACCACCCGGTCGCGCAAGCCATCGGGCCGGCTCGCCGCCAGCAGGCCCAGCGGAATGCCCAGGCCCAGCGCCACCGTCATCGCCAGCAGCACGATCAGCAGCGTGTTGGGGAAGGCCCGGGCAATCGACTCGGCCACCGGCTCGCCGTTGGCCAGCGATTTCGAAAGATCACCCTGAAATGCATGCAGCAGCCAGTTGCCGTACTGCACCAGGAACGGCCGGTTCAGGCCGTACAGCTCGCGGATCTCCTGGATGCGCTGCTCGGTGGCGTTTTCACCGGCCAGCGTGATCGCGATATCGCCCGGCATCAGCTTGAGCAACCCGAACACCACGAAGGTGGCCAGCACCAGCACCGGCAGCGCCTGCAGCAGGCGTCGCCGGATCACGCGCAGGCGGGCGGAGGCGAACATCGCTGCCTCAGTCTTGCAGGCTGATGAACTCGTATTTCGGCTTGCCGAGCAAGTTGGGCTTGTAACCCTTGACCTTGGTGGACGCTGCCACCAGCTCGTACTGGAAGGCCAGCGGTGCCACCAGCGCCTGCTCCATCACGATGCGCTGCAAGCGCCAGAAGATCAGCTTGCGGCCCTCGATGCGCTCGGCGGCGCGGCTCTCGGCCAGCAGGTCGGTCAGCTCCTTGCCCGGGTCGATGCGGCCGGCGTTGAAGTAGGCGTCCTTGGCGTACATCAGGCTGTAGGTCATGCTCGGGTCGGGCCGGCCGGTCCAGGCCGAGAGCAGCATGTCGAACTTTTTCTCGGTGCCAAAAAACTGGCCGCTGATCTCGGGGATGGTGCCGGTGATGAACTTGAGCCGGATGCCCACCTTGCGCAGTTGCTCCATCACGATCTCGCTGCGCCGCACCGAGTCCTGGTCGGTGTAGCTGCCCACCGTCAGCTCCAGCCCGTCCTTGAAGCCGGCTTCGGTCAGCAACTGCCGCGCCTTGTCCAGGTTGTGCGGGTACAACTTGAGCAGCGTCTCGTCATAGGCCCAGTGGGTCTTGGGCAGGTTCATGTAGGCCGGCTCGCCCACGCCGGCCAGCGAGGCCTTGACGAAGGCATCGCGATCGAGCGCAAAGTTGATCGCCTGGCGCACCTTGACGTTGCTCAGGTGCGGCTTGGCCAGGTTGAAGTAGAGCTGCAGGCAGTACAGCGTGGGGCCGCTCACCTTCTGCAGGTTCTTGGCCTTGTCGATGAGGGGTATCAGCCGGGGCGGCACCTGGTAGACAAAGTCGCCCTGGCCGGCCACCACCGCACGCAGGCCGGTGGCCAACTCGGGGATGATCGAGAACTCGATGCCGTCAACCAACCCCCGGTCGGCGCGCCAGTATTTGTCGGCCCGGGTGACCACCACCTTTTCGTTGGCCGACCAGCTGACAAACTTCCACGGCCCGGCGCCCACCGGCTTGCGGTCAAACTCGGCGCCCAGTGCCTGCACTGCCTTGGGCGAGACCATCATGCCGGCGCGGTCGGACAGGATCGCCGGCAGCGCGGTGTCGGGTCGCAGCAGCTTGACGGTGACCTGCAGTGGGCCGCTGACCAACACGTCCGCCACGCTCGACAGATCGGCCTTGATGTTGGAGCGGGCGTCCTGCCGGCCCCGGTCGAGGTTGAACTTGACCGCCGCCGCGTCCAGCACGCTGCCATCGTGAAAGCTGATGCCGGGCTTGATGTCGAGCACCATCGTGCGCGGGTCTGGGAAGCTGAATGCCGCCAGGCCCGGCTTGGTCTTGAGGGTGTCGTAGTCCCACTCGACCAGCGTGTCGTAGAGCGACCACAAGAAGGTGTGGTCAGAGCCGGCGCCGCCGGTGGCCGGGTCCAGGCTGGACGGGTTGGCATTGGCCGAGACCTTGAGCACACCGCCGCGCTTGGGCCCGGCCTGGGCCCAGGCCGGGCCGCCGGTGGCGAGAGTTCCCGCCACAGTGCCAGCTGCAGCACCGGCCAGCAACATCAGGTCGCGACGGGTCATGGCTTTGACCGCGCCGGTCGGGGGTTGGACGGCGGTGCGGTCGTCGTTTGCGTCGGTCATGGGGCTGTCTCCTGGGGTGATTGAGGGCTGCGCCGCTGCTTTACACGGTTGGGTGGGTCGGCAGCGGTTGCGGGGCGCGTGACGGCGGCCCGTCAGGCGTTGCAAAGTGGCAGGCCACCCAGTGCGCGGGCCGCAGCTCGCGCCAGTCGGGCGGCTCGGCCGCGCAGCGCGGCTGGGCGCTGGGGCAGCGGGTGCGGAAGCGGCAACCCGAGGGCGGATCGATCGGGCTGGGGATCTCGCCCTGCAGCACGATGCGGCGCTGGGTGCGCAGGTGCGACGGCAGTGGCAGCGGGTCGGCCGACATCAGCGCCTCGGTGTACGGGTGCAGCGGGCGCTCGCCCACTGCCAGCGTCGGCCCCAGCTCCATCAGCCGGCCCAGGTAGGTGACGGCGATGCGGTCGCTGACATGCGCCACCACCGACAGGTCGTGGGTGATGAAGACATAGGTCAGCCCGAACTCGCGCTGCAGCTCGGCAAACAGGTTCAGCACATCGCCGCGGATCGACACGTCCAGTGCGGCCACCACCTCGTCGCAGACGATCAGCTTGGGCCGCAGCGTCAGCACCCGGGCGATGTTGATGCGCTGCTTTTGACCGCCGGAGAGCATGTGCGGGTAGCGCTGCGCGTACTCGGGCGCGATGCCCACGCGGGCCAGCGCGTCCAGCCCGCGCTGCTCGCGGGTGGCGCGGTCCAGGCCCCCGGCGATTTCCAGCGGCTCGCACACGCTGGCCAGCACCCGCTGGCGCGGGTTGAGCGCGGCATGCGGGTCCTGGAAGATGATCTGGTAGTTGCGCCGGTGCTGGCGCAGCGCGCTGGGCTTGAGCGTGCTCGGGTCGATGCCGTCTTGCAGGATGCTGCCCTCGGTGGGCGGCAACAGCGACACCAGCGCCCGCCCCAGCGTGGTCTTGCCCGAGCCCGACTCGCCGATGATGCCGAAGGTCTCGCCCGGCATCACGTCGAAGCTGATGCCGTCCACCGCCTTGACCGTCTCGCCCCGGTCTTGCGTGGCAAAGCGGATGTGCAGGTTGCGCACGCTGAGCAGCGGCTGGGCGGATGCACTCACGCCACCGCCCCGGGCAAATTCAGCTCGGCGGCACGGCCGCAGCGTGCGCTGTGCGCCGGCGCCACGGTGTGCAGCGCTTGCTCGGCGGCGCAGGCCGGCAGCGCGTGGTCGCAGCGCGCGCGGAACCGGCAGCCCGCCGGCATCTCGCTGGGCGACGGCACCCGGCCGCGGATTGACGGCAGCAGCCCGCGGTGCTGCGCCAACCTCGGCAGCGAGCGCAGCAGGCCCGAGCTGTAGGGGTGGCGTGGCCGCATCAGCACTTCGTCCACCGGCGCGTCCTCGACGATCTCGCCGGCGTACATCGTCAGCATGCGGTTGCAGACCTCGGCCACCACGCCCAGGTCGTGGGTGATGAACATCAGCGCGGTGCCGGCACGGTCGCTCAAGTCGCGCAGCAGTTCGGTTATCTGGGCCTGCACGGTGACGTCCAGCGCGGTGGTGGGCTCGTCGGCGATCAGCAGCTTGGGCTCGCAGATCAACGCCATGGCAATCATCACCCGCTGGCGCATACCGCCCGAGAACTGGTGCGGGTACTCGTCATGCCGGCGCGCCGGCAGCGGGATGCCGACCCCTGCCAGCGCGGCGATGGCCCGCTCACGCGCCTCGGTCCGGCTCACCGGGAAATGGCAGCGGTAGGCCTCGGCGATCTGCTCGCCCACACTGAACACCGGGTCGAGCGCGGTCATCGGCTCCTGGAAGATCATTGCGATGTCGCGGCCGCGCACCGCACGCATCTGATGTTCGGGCAAGCGCGCCAGGTCTTGGCCTTCGAACAGGATCTGGCCGTCGATCCGGGCCTGGCCGGCGGGCAGCAGGCACAGCACCGACAGGCCGGTCACCGTCTTGCCACAACCACTCTCGCCCACCACGCCCAGCCGCTCACCCGCAGCGATCTTGAAGTTGAGCCCGCGCGTCACCGCCACCCGGCCGGCGCCGGTAGCAAACGAGATCGACAGGTCGCGCACCTCAAGCATCGCCGGGGTCCGAAGGGCGGCAAACGGTCGGCCGCTGGCGCATCAGTACACCTGCTGCCGAAAACTGTCGACCGGGTCGTCGTGCGACTGCGCCATGTAGTGCAGCACCTCGTCGCGGGTGTCGGCCATGATCTTGCGCATCAGCGCCTCGGCGCCGTCGGCCTGGCCGGCATGCAGGGCGGCCAGCAGCAGCGCGTAGTCCTGAAAGGTGTCGGCCCGGCGCGCCGGCCGCACGTAGTCAGGCGGCTGCGGCGTCACCCACAGCATGCGCCACAGCGCGTCGTGCGGCAGGTCGCGGTAGGTGGTCTGAATCACCTTGGCACTGGCACAGGCCGCGAGCAGGCCGATCGCTACACGGCCGGTGGCCTGGGCAAAGTCAAGCAGTGAGGGTTCTTCTTGCGCCGCGAGCTGGCGCAACTGCGCCAAGCGCGGCTCGACCTGGGCGAGCGCCGACTTGTCGGGGTTGCGCGCCAGGTAGCGCACCGCCAGCGACAGCAGCGCGCAGCGCACGTTGAAGATGTCGGCCACATCGTTGAGCGCCAACTCCACCACGTAGGCGCCGCGCCGGGGCCGGATCTCCACCAGCCCCTGCCGTTCCAGGATGCGCAGCGCGTCGCGCACCGGCCCGCGACTGAGCGAGAACATCTCGGCCACCGCCTGCTCGCCTACGCGCTCACCAGGTGCGTAGTGGCCTTGCAGGATCGCCTGGCCGAGCTGCTTGGCGATCTGCTCGCCGGTGGTGGCGGTGGTGGCGGCGATCATGGCGGCAGGGGCGGCAGGGGCGGCAGGGGCGGCAGGGGCGGGGTGCGGTTCGCGGGCCGCGGTCCGAAACAGGGGTTGGTCCACTATCCGCTGTCAGTTGTTAACAATTAACTGGTGCTTTCCCGGGGCTGCGACAAGCGCCACAGCGCGTAAGGTGGCAGGTGCAGTGTTGAACACTGCACCGGGTGCCGCTGGCCGGCGCACGCCACTTTTGGAGAAACCTGATGGCGCAACACCGTATTGAATCGCTGGTGACCGGCACCGTCTGGAAGCTTGAACGGCAAGCCGGTGACACGCTGGCCGAGGGCGACACGCTGCTGATCATCGAGTCGATGAAGATGGAGATTCCGATCGACGCACCTGCCAACGGCGTGCTGCGCGAGTTGCTGGTGGCCGAGGGCGAGAGCGTTGCCGAGGGTCAGGTGCTGGCGGTGATGGTGTCCTGAGCTTCGGGCTGGGGCTTGCGCCGCAGCAGCCGCACCCCTCGCAGCCCAGCTCAGTTCACCCGGTCACCGATGCGCTGCCAGCGCACCGACCCGTCGCCGCGAGAAAACCAGATCTGCCGCACCCGGCCCACCACATCTGCCAGCGGCACGGCGCCGAACTGGCGTGAGTCGGTGCTGGCGGCGCGGTTGTCGCCCAGCAAAAAGACATGGCCTGGCGGCACGGTTTGCGCAAGCGCCGAGTCTTGCAGCGCCTGCTGGCCCTGCACCTGCCAGGTCTTGTCGCCCCAGGCCTCCAGTGCCGGCACCTCGCCTGCCTGGCCGGGCTCGCTGTCCGGCTTGGCCAGCCCAAGGCCATTGACGACCAGCTGGTGGTTCAGGATCTGCACCCGGTCCCCCGGCAGCGCCACCACGCGCTTGACGTAGTACAGCGTGCGGTCGTTGGGGTAGGTGAAGATCGCCACATCGCCGCGCTGCACTGCCTTGCAGCTGGGGCAGTTGTAGTGCATGTCGGCAAACACCCAATCACCCGGCAGCAGGCTGGGCGCCATGCTGGCCGACGGGATCGCAAAAGGCTGCACCAGGTGGGCGCGCATCGCCAGCGTCAAGGCCGGCAACACCAGCAACGCGCAGCAGATGAACACCAGCGTGTACAGACCCGACGTCTGCCAGGGCTCAAGCCGCTGGGCCGGCGCCCGCTGTGCCGCCCGGTAGGCGTCCGCCGCGCAAAAAATCCAGAGCCCGAGTGCGGCGACCAGGCCCAGCAGCAGGGCCGCCAGCATCAGCGACGGCGGAACCGCCAGCCCCAGCAGCGCTGTGCCGGGCAGCAACAGCAGCGAAAACGCCAGAAAGCACCAGATCGCCCGGTTTGCCTGCCCGTTGTAGAGCTGGCCCCAGCCGGGCAGGGCCAGCGACATCAGGCCGGCAACCCAGGGCAGGCGCGGCTGCATGGCGGGTGGGTGGCCGCGCTGGAACAGGGGCTGGGCAGGGTTGTCGAGAGGCGTCATGGGGTACTTTCAGGCGGCGGCAGCCGCAGTCACGGCCCAGAGGCCAAAGATGAATGCCAGAACCTGGCTGATGCCTAGCGCAGCGGCGGCGATCAGGGCCAGCCACTGGGCCAGGGTTTGCCAGTGCGGCGGCAGGGGTTGGGGCTGAGGTTGAGGCTGCAAAACCGGCAGGCCGCTGATCTGTTGCATCACGCGGGCGCTGAAGTCGGCCGGTGCGCCGGGCGGGCCCGAGCGCAGCAGTTCGTCAAGGTCGTCAGGGTTCATCGCAGGTTCTCCAAACTGAGGCGCAGCGCGTGGCGGGCCCGGTGCAGCCGGACCTTGACCGCGCCGGCGCTGATGCCTTCGATCACCGCCACTTCGGCGATGCTCAACTCGCTGAGGCAGCACAAGCCCAGCACGCTGCGCTGCGCCGGGTCGAGCCGACCCAACGCAGCGTGCAAGCGCAAGCTGCTGCGCTTGCGGGCCAGGGCCTCGGGCGGGCCCTCGTCGGCGCTGGCGACCTCCAGGTCGTCCTCAGCGGCCACTTCCCGCCGGTGCCCGGCGCGGTGGATTTCGTTCAAGGCCAGGTTGCGGCTGATCGCAAACAGCCAGGTCGAAAACGCCGCCCGCTCGGGCTTGAAGTCGCCCAGGTGGCACCAGGCCCGCACAAAGGTCTCCTGCGCCAGATCCTCAATCAGCGCCCGGCGCAAGCCCATCCGCCACAAGAACGCAAACACACCGTCCTGGTAGCGGCCGACCAGTTGGGCATAGGCCTGGCGGTCTCCTTGCAGGATCTGGGCGATGAGGGCGTTGTTGTCTGCGGGCGTCATTGGAGGGGCTCTGACGGGTGATACCGGCGGGCCGCCAAAAGGTTACGGCCGGGCGGGTGGACCGGTTTGCGTCGGGCCGGTGGGTGCCGCCGGGCATGGCAGGCCTGCGTGTTCTGATCCACCAGGCCTCGCGTAGCGCGTCGCCGTGACAACGGGGGCCGGCCGGTAGGCGCGGCTTCTGGGTGTGGTGGCGTCACCCGGGGTGGAATGCCCGCGACCGGCCTGCACGGCATTCACGCGCTGGGTGCGTTGGATGAGCCAGGCCGGAGGCGTGTTGCCGTCGAAGGACGGGCAGCCCAGGCCGGCGTTGGGCGGGCCGTTCAAGCTGCATGGCCAGGGCGTCGGTGAGCAGTCTCGTGCGTCCCCAGGTCAGCCTGCTCCAGGCTCATACGTCGATTGGAAAAGACGGGACTCAGGCCCCTCTGCGGCTGCGCCCGGAACGCTTGTTGACCCACTCCAGAAGAGCCTCGTTCATGCGAGTTTGCCAACCAGTGCCTGTGGCCTTGAAGTACTGCAGAACTTCCGGGCTGTAGCGCACGCTGACAAGTTGCTTGGTGGGCGTCACTTGGGGCCCGCGTTCGCCGCGCTGGCGTTTCTGCGCGACCGCTGCCCGAACAGCGGCAAAGCCACCGCCGCTGACGAAGACAGCGTTCGCCATCTTCTCTTTTTCTGTAGCCGTGAGCGACCTGTCTTTGCCGGGGGCTGCAGCGATCAGTGCCTCCCACTCAGCGGGAGTAACCGGTGGACTCTTTCGCGTAGTGACGAATTTCATGCTTCTCTGCCTTGCGAAGACTGATGATGTGCGGTTCATCGCCTCGCTCCGTGTAGGTCATGTGCACAACGATGCCCTCAAGCCATCCCAGCAAGTTGATCCTTTGCTCTCCGTAAGCTTCCCGGGCATCTTCCCAGCTGACGACGGGTCCGTCGAAGACGGCTTCGCAACCGATGAAATCAAGTCCGTGGCGCTTGATGTTGCGAAGACGTTTCGACTCGTCCCAGGTCGACATGCTTTGATTGTAGCTACGTCGACAGATCGCTTCGGATTTATTTGTAGCTGCGTAAAAATAGCCCGCCACGAAAGCGTTTTGTGAGGCATCCCGGCAAGTGCCCGATCAGGCCCCTTCACCCTCCTCACCCCGCAACAACGCCAGCATGTCCGCCGCCCGCATCACCGTGCCGCCACCGCCGTCCTGGCCGGCCAGCACGCCTTCGGCCCGCGCGCGTTTGCTGTGGTGTAGTTTGACGATGCGGTCTTCGATCGATCCCTGCGTCACCAGCCGGTAGACCGTCACCGGCCGCTGCTGGCCGATGCGGTGGGCGCGGCCGCTGGCCTGGTCTTCGGCGGCCGGGTTCCACCAGGGGTCGGCAATGATTACGTAGTCGGCCATGGTCAGGTTCAGGCCAAAACCGCCGGCTTTCAGGCTGATCAGAAAAAAGTCGCCCTGGCCGGCCTGGAAGGCATTGACGCGCTGGGTGCGTTGAGCCATCGGCGTGCTGCCGTCGAGGTACTGGTAGCTCAGGCCGGCACTGTCGAGCCGCTCTCGCAGCAGCGCCAGAAAGTCGGTGAACTGCGAGAACACCAGCGCCTTGTGGCGGCCGGCGACCAGCTCAACCGCCAGGCGCTCAAACTCCTGCACTTTGGCGCCCACCAGGCCCAGCTCGGGTGCGACCAAGCGCGGGTCGCAAGCGGCGCGGCGCAGCTTGGTCAGCGCCGCCAGCACGTGCATCTGGGCCTGGCCTTCGCCGCCCCCGCCGCCCCCGTCGCCGCCTGCCAGCACCTGGTTCACGCTTGCTTCGGCTTGCTGGCGCAGCGCCTCCAGCAAGGCGCGCTCTCGGCTGCCGGGCACCACCTCGTGGACAATTTCAGTGCGTTGCGGCAGGTCGGCGAGCACCTCGCCCTTGGTACGCCGCAGCAGGAAGGGCGCCACCAGCCGGCGCAACCGGCGGCCGGCCTGGGGGTCGCCGTCGCGCTCGATCGGCCCGGCAAAGCGCTGGTTGAACTGTTCGATGTTGCCGAGCAGGCCGGGGTTGGCAAAACCCATGATGGCCCAGAGTTCGGAGAGGCGGTTCTCGATCGGCGTGCCGGTCAGCGCGAGCTTGAAATCGGCCTGCAGCGTCAGCGCGGCGCGGGCGCGGCGGGTGCTGGCATTCTTGATGGCCTGGGCCTCGTCGAGCACCGCGCTGTGCCACGGGCGGCTGGCGAGGATGTTGCCGTCGAGCTGCAGCAGGCCGTAGCTGCAAATCAGCACCTGGCCGGGGCCCATTGCCTGCACTTGTTTGCGGCGGGTGGCTTGGCGGGCGGTGTCGGGCGCGGCGCTGTCGTCGGCTGACGCTACCCCTTCCACCGCCTCCACCGACTCGGCCGACTCGGCCGACTCGGCGTCGCTGTCGGCGGCTGCACTGGTGTCGCCGTACATCTCCACCCGCAGCCCGGGCGCAAACCGGGCTGCCTCGGCCAGCCAGTTGCCGCATACCGAGGTGGGCGCCACCACCAGCGCCGGGCCGCCGTCGGCGCGGGCGATCAGCAATGCCAGCGTCTGCAAGGTCTTGCCCAGGCCCATGTCGTCGGCCAGCACCGCGCCAAAGCCGCTGGCGGCCAGGCGCATCAGCCAGGTCCAGCCGCTGCGCTGGTAGTCGCGCAGGTCGGCCAGCAGGGTGATGGGCAGATCGAAGTCGCGCGTTTGCGCCTGTTCCCAGGCCTGGCTGCGGTTTGACCAGGCGGCGTCGCCGTCCAGCGCTGGTGCGCCGTCCTGCCCGGCCCAGGCCAGCGCGGCCAGGGGTGACAAGCGCTGGGTCTTGCCTTGGGTGCTCACCACGGCGCGCAGGTCGGCGAGCTGCTGGCGCAGGGTGTCGGTCAGCGCCAGAAAGCCACCGTCGCCCAGCGCCACGTAGCGGCTTTTGCCGGTGGCCAGCAGGTCCAGCAGCTGGCGCAGGCGCAGCACCTCGCCGTCGTCCAGCGCCAGCTCGCCGTTGATCTCCAGCCAGTCGCCCTTGCTTGCCACACTCAGCTTGACCTGCGCTGCCGTCACCGTCTTGACGCGCAGCGCTTTGCCCTTGGGCCATTCGCTGACGATGCCCGGTGCCAGCCCGGCCAGGGCCTCGACCACCGCCAGGGCCTGGTCGGGCTGGTCCAGCGACCAGGCGTGCGCGGTCTCGTCGAGCCAGTCGAGCTTGTCGAGCAGGGTGGCCTGGTGGGCCCGCTCGGCAGCCAGGTTGCGCTGGGTCGACAGGGTCAGGCCCTGGTGCACGGTGGTGACGCGTTCTCGGCCCTGGCCAGGCGCCAGGCGCGGCCCGAAGTCGCCAAACGGCGCGGCCACCAGGCGCAGGCTCAGGCCATCGCCCTGGGGTGTCAGCTCGGCCCGCAAGCTGGGGTTGGCCGGCACCTCGTGGCCGGCATCGGCGTCGCTGGCGAGCTGAAAATGGCTGGCCAGCACCCGCAGCGCGGCGTCCATCTCGGTGCGCGCGGCCACCGGCACCTGCCAGCCCTGGCTGACCAGTTCGGCCACCCGCAACTGGGCCGGGGTGATGCGCAACAAGCGGGCGCGCTCGGGGCCGTCGCGCAGCAGCAGCACCGACGGCCGGCTCATGTCGGCGATGCGGCGGCCGCTGTAGTCGAAGTCGTCCTCGTCGTCGAGCAGGTCATCGTCATCGTCGAGCTCGTCGAGAGCGGCATCGTCAGGCCGAATCGGATCAACCACCCGAAACTGCAAGAACTCGCCGCGGGTCAGCACCTCCAGCTGCGGCAAGGCCTCGGCCAGCTCGATGAACTGCAGCGGCGCCTCGGGCCAGGCCACATGCGGGTGGCGCACCAGCGCTTGCACCGCCTGCTGCTTGTCAAACGCGAGCTTGCCGCCGAACGGCAGCTTTTTGAGCGAGCGCAGTACGGCGGCGTCGTGCGCGGGCAGGTCGGTGCGTTTGGCCAGGCCGCTGAGCGAGGCGGGCTTGGGTTTGCCCAGGCCCCGGGCACCGGCTTTTTGCTCCAACGGCTCGACCTTGCGGATGCGGCCCAACGCATCGGTGCTCAGGGTCCAGATCAAGCGATCAACCACACCGCTGGCGCCCGCAGCGGTTGCTGCCGCACCGCCCGCGCCGCCCAGCGCGACGATGGCGGTGAGCGCTTCGCGCCAGCGGTCGGCCGGCGCGCCGATCGGGAAGGGCTGGGCCGCGTCGGCTTCGCTGACCGGCACGCCGCGCAGCAGGGCAGCGGCCCGCCGCACCATCATCGCCAGCCAGGGCTGACCGCTGGCCTCGTAGTCCACCGAGAGTTTGTCGGCCAGCGTGCCCAGCACGGCGGGTTGCGGCGGCTTGTGGCCCAGCCAGGCCGCCAGCAGCCACTGGGTGAGTTGCAGCAGGCTGTGCAGGCGCAGGCCTTGCAGTGGCGCCATCGCAAAAGCGCGGGCGTTGCGCGGCGCGTCACCCAGACGTTGGTCGATGGCCTCCTGCCAGACGCCCCAGAAGGTGTAGGGGTCGGCATCACGCTTGCCGGCCTCGCCAGCAGCGAACTTGCGCGCCTTGGTCCACAGCGCCGGGTCGGGCTGGGCGATCAGGGCCAGCAAGTAGAACCAGGCCGTTGCTTCGGAGAACAGCTGCTTGCGCCGGCCGCTCAGCGCCGCCTGTTCTTTCCAGGCCAGCTCGAAGGCGGTGGCGCCGCTGGCGTAGTGGCCGTCGGCAATCTCGGCTGCCGCGCGGATCGCCTGGGCTTCTGGATGGTCCAGGCCTCGCAGCACGCGGCGCGCTTCGTCGCGCTGGCCCGACAGCAGCAGACGCTCGGCCAGCCGCAACCGGGGCAGCTCTTGCAGTTGTCCGGCATCGGGCCGGCTCTGGGCCTGCAGCCAGGCCCACAGCGGCGCGCTGTAGCTCTCGCTGTCGCCGCCCACCTGGCGCAGCAGTTGCACCAGCAACCCGTAGCGCAGGTCTGGATCGAGCCGGTCCCACAGCACGGGCTGGAACGGCCGCAGCAGCGCCGCCGCCAAAATGCCGGGCTGCAGCGGCGTGACGTTGCGGCTGAGCCGGCACAGCCGATCAAAGGCCTCGGGCGTGCCGTCGGCGTAAACCACCACCCGCAGCGCGCCGATCATTGCCTCGTCGCCAAACAGCTCCAGATGCCAGCTGTTGTCAAAGTGCACCAGCCGGCGCCAGGCCGCCCACCAGCGCTCTCGCGATGCGGTTTGCTGCACCAGCGCAACAAAGCGGGGCCACGACAGCTCAGGCACGGCCCACCACTGGCCCTGGGGATTGCAGCCCACCTGCTTGGCCTGCAGCAACTCGCCCAGCCAACCGCGCAAGTTGTTGGTGTTGAAGGCCGTGCCACGCAGCGTGGATTGGGTGGACAGCAGCTCGCTCAAGCGGGTGACGTTGATCGGCGCCTGCATGAAGCAGAGCGCGTCGAGCACGGTTTGCCGGTCGGACGGGTTCAGGTGGGCGGGGTCAGCGGGCAACAGCGGCATGGTGGGGCGGTGGGTCAGGCAGTCAGTAGGAAAGGGCCGGGCAAACGGCGCAAGGCACAGTGTAAAAGCCAGGTTTGGCCGGAGCGGCAGGCCCCACGCTCCTGGACGCCGGCAGCGGCCCGCAGCTTGTGCTCAGCTTATGCTTCGCCGATGGCGAAGGGTAAATTGGCAATCGCCGTTGGCTGCCTCCAGAGCCTTCGCGCATCATTGGACTGCGGCACCTCCCGGCGCTGCGGGCCGCCCGCCATCCCGACACCAGCGCCATGCGCTTTGACCTGACCACCCTCAACCTCGTGCTGGCTATTGCCGAAACCCGGAGCATCACGCGCGGCGCCGAGCGCGAGCACCTGGCGCTGGCGGCCGCCAGCAAGCGGCTGTCCGACCTGGAGGTGCGGCTCGGCGTGTTGCTGTTTGACCGCCGCGCCCGGGGCGTGGACCTGACCGAAGCCGGCCGGGCGATGGTGCGCCACATCCGCTCGCTCAACGCCTCGCTGCATGCGCTGGAGAGCGATGTGGTGGAGTTTTCGCGCGGCATCAAAGGCCATTTGCGCATCGCCGCCAATGCCAGCGCCATCGCCGAGTGCCTGCCGGCCGATCTGGCCGCCTTCAGCCAGGCCCACCCCGGCATCCGCATCAGCCTGGACGACCTGACCAGCGCCGAGGTGCAAGCTGCAGTCGCATCAGGGCGGGCCGATGTCGGCATCTTTGTGCCGCCGCAGCACGAGAGCCGGCTCAGTTGCCAGCCCTACCGCCAGGGTGAACTGGCGGTGCTGGTGCCGCGCGGCCATGTGCTGGCGGGGCGGGCCGGGTTGGGGACCGTCGCGGCCACGGCCACGGCGACGGCGGGCGCCGCGCCCACCCTGCCCGCCGTGCGCTTTGATGCGCTGCTCGACTTCGACATCGTCGGCCTGCACCTGGGCGCTGCGGCCCACGAGCAGATGCGCGAGCGCGCCCAGGCGCTGGGCCGCAGCCTCAACGTGCGGGTGCAGGTGCGGGGTTTCGACGCGATCGCCCAACTCGTCGAGGCCGGGCTGGGCGTAGCGGTGCTGCCGGCCGTGGTGGCGCAACGCTTTGCCCGGATATTTGCGGTCCAGCCGCTGGTGCTGGACGAAGACTGGGCACGCCGGCCCTACCTGCTGGCCGTGCGCACCCAAGAGGTTTTGCCCACGGTGGTGCAGCGCTTCGTCGAGGCCTTGTGCGGCGCCGCCCGTGCGCAAGCTGCTGCTGTTTCTGCCAGCACCGCGCCTGTGGCGCGACAATCCGACTCCCGCAAAAGGTGACCCCAATGAACCCAGCCGCGACTCCCTCTGCGACCGCAACCCAGATGGCCAGAACGCTCTACGACAAGCTTTGGGACGAGCACGTCGTCCGCACCGAGGACGACGGCACGGCCACGCTCTACATCGACCGGCACCTGGTGCACGAGGTGACCAGCCCGCAGGCCTTCGAGGGCCTGCGGCTGGCCGGCCGCAAGGTCTGGCGGGTCAGCTCCATCGTCGCCACCGCCGACCACAACACCCCCACCACCGGCTGGAACCAGGGTTACGACGGCATTGCCGACCCGATCAGCAAGCTGCAGATCACCACGCTGGACGCCAACATCAAGGCGTTTGGCGCGGCGGCCTACTTTCCGTTTCTGGACAAGCGCCAAGGCATCGTGCATGTCATCGGGCCCGAACAAGGCGCCACGCTGCCCGGTATGACGGTGGTGTGCGGCGACAGCCACACCAGTACCCACGGCGCCTTTGGCGCGCTGGCGCACGGCATCGGCACCAGCGAGGTCGAGCATGTGCTGGCCACCCAGACCCTGCTGGCCAAGAAGGCCAAGAACCTGCTGGTGCGGGTGGACGGAGCCTTGAGCAAGGGCCTGACCGCCAAGGACATCGTGCTGGCCATCATCGGGCGCATCGGCACCGCCGGCGGCACCGGCTACACCATCGAGTTTGGCGGCTCGGCGATCCGGGCGCTGAGCATGGAAGGCCGCATGACGGTTTGCAACATGGCGATCGAGGCAGGCGCCCGCGCCGGTCTGGTGGCCGTGGACGAGACCACGATCAACTACGTGCGCGGCCGGCCGTTTGCGCCCAAGGGCCTTGAGTTCGACCTGGCGGCAACGTTCTGGCGCACGCTGCGCAGCGACGAGGGCGCGCACTTCGACGCCGTGGTCGAGATCGACGCAAGCACCCTCAAGCCGCAAGTCACCTGGGGCACCAGCCCCGAGATGGTGCTGGCCATCGACGGCCGGGTACCCGACCCCGACAAGGAAAAAGACGACACCCGGCGCGATGCGATCGAGCGTGCGCTGGTCTACATGGGGCTGGAGCCGAACAAGCTGATCGCCGACATCCGGATCGACAAGGTCTTCATCGGCTCGTGCACCAACAGCCGCATCGAGGACATGCGCGAGGCCGCTGCCGTGGTGCGCCGCATCGGCGGCCGGGTGGCGTCTAACGTCAAGCTGGCACTGGTGGTGCCGGGCTCGGGCCTGGTCAAGGCGCAGGCCGAGGCCGAGGGTTTGCATGAGATTTTCAAGGCGGCCGGCTTCGAGTGGCGCGAGCCGGGCTGCAGCATGTGCCTGGCGATGAACGCCGACCGGCTGGAGCCGGGCGAGCGCTGCGCGTCCACCAGCAACCGCAACTTCGAGGGCCGGCAGGGCGCGGGCGGCCGCACCCACCTGGTCAGCCCAGCGATGGCCGCTGCGGCTGCGCTGTACGGCCATTTTGTCGACATCCGCCGGGTTGTCTGACCCCCCAAAAATCCTTGAGAGGTTTTCCGTGCAAGCCTTCACCGTACACAAGGGCCTGGTCGCCCCGATGGACCGCGCCAACGTCGACACCGACGCGATCATCCCCAAGCAATTCTTGAAAGCCATCGCCCGCACCGGCTTTGGCCCCAACCTGTTCGACGCATGGCGTTACCTTGACAAGGGCGAGCCGGGCCAGCCCGAGGTGGTGCGCCGCCCCAATCCGGACTTTGTGCTTAACCAGCCGCGGTACGCTGGAAGCTCGGTGCTGCTGGCGCGCGAAAACTTTGGCTGCGGCTCCAGCCGTGAACACGCACCCTGGGCGCTGGAGCAGTACGGCTTCCGGGCGCTGATCGCGCCCAGCTACGCCGACATCTTTTTCAACAACTGCTTCAAGAACGGCCTCTTGCCGATAGTGCTGCCCGAGCGGGTGGTGGCGCAGTTGTTTGACGAGGTCTTCGGCTTTGTCGGCTACCAGCTCACCATCGATCTGCCGCGCCAGGTGGTGGTCAAGGCCGACGGCACCGAGCTGCCGTTTGAGGTGCAGCCCTTCCGCAAGTACTGCCTGGTCAACGGCTTCGACGACATCGGTCTGACGCTGCGCCATGCCGACAAGATCTCAGCCTTTGAGGCCGAGCGCATCGCCCGCATGCCCTGGTTGACGCACCGCGAGCTTTGAGAGCATGCAGGCCCTTCACCGAGCTTTTTCGCGCTACGTGCTGGGTCACGCTGGCGTGACCTTCCTGGTCTTGTGCGCCAGCTTCGGGTTTTTTGGCGTCGGCACGCTGAACCTGTTCAAAATGTTCAGCGACAACTGGGACTTCATCACCGCCAACGGCTGGATGGCACTGACCGAAGGCGGCGCGCGGCAACTGATCGAGCTGTTGACGGTCTTGTTCATCAGCATGCTGAACTACGTCGTCTTCAAGGCCTGCGAGCACAGCCTGGTTCACAAGATCCTTCATCCCAACGAACACCCCACTCCACCATGAAAATCGCCATCCTCCCCGGTGACGGCATCGGCACTGAAATCATGGCCGAGGCGGTCAAGGTCATGGCCGTGCTCGACCTGCCGTTCGAAACCGAGACCGCCCTGGTCGGCGGCGCGGCCTACGAGGCCCACGGTCACCCGCTGCCCGAGTCGACCCTGAACCTGGCCCGGGCCGCCGATGCGGTGTTGTTTGGCGCGGTGGGCGACTGGAAGTACGACAAGCTCGACCGCCCGCTGCGGCCTGAGCAGGCCATTCTGGGCCTGCGCAAGCACCTGGGCTTGTTTGCCAACCTGCGCCCGGCGATCTGCTACCCCCAGCTCACAGCCGCCTCGTCGCTCAAGCCCGAGTTGGTGGCCGGGCTCGACATCCTGATCATCCGCGAGCTCACCGGCGACATCTACTTTGGCCAGCCGCGTGGCCGGCGTGTCGCGGTGGACGGGCATTTCCCGGGTGCCGAAGAAGCTTTCGACACCATGCGCTACAGCAAGCCCGAGATCGAGCGCATCGCCCATGTGGCCTTCCAGGCGGCACGGCGTCGCAACAAGAAGCTCACCAGCGTCGACAAGGCCAATGTGCTCGAGACCTTCCAGTTCTGGAAAGACGTGGTCACCGAGGTGCATGCCCAGTACCCCGACGTGGCGCTCGACCACATGTACGTGGACAACGCAGCGATGCAACTCGTCAAGGCGCCCAAGTCGTTTGATGTGGTGGTCACCGGCAACATGTTTGGCGACATCTTGAGCGATGAGGCGGCGATGCTGACCGGCTCGATCGGCATGCTGCCCTCGGCCTCGCTGGACAAGGCCAACAAGGGCTTGTACGAGCCCAGCCATGGCAGCGCGCCCGACATCGCTGGTAAGGGTGTTGCAAACCCGCTGGCTACAATTCTGTCTCTTGCGATGATGCTGCGCTACACCTTGAACCAAGCCGAGGCCGCCGTGCGGATCGAGTCCGCGGTGGACGCGGTGCTGTCCGCAGGCCTGCGCACCGGCGACATCTGGTCCGAGGGCATGCAGAGGGTGGGCACGCGCGAGATGGGCGACGCGGTGGTGGCAGCGTTGTCCGGCCGCGTGGCTGGCAAAACGACGACCCCGATCACCCAGGCCTGACCCGCTTCGGATCGACTCGCCCCACCTGGACCCCGGCGAAGCGAGCCGGGCAAAGCAAGGTCAAGGGGGTCCGAACCGCGAACTGGAAAAGGCACAAGATGGCACTCGTAGGATTGGTAGGCTGGCGCGGCATGGTCGGATCGGTGTTGATGGACCGCATGCAGGCCGAGGGCGACTTCGCGCTGATCGAGCCGCTGTTTTTCTCCACCAGCAACGCCGGTGGCGCTGCGCCGGCACAGGCGAAAAACGAACACACGCTGCAAGACGCGTTCGATCTCAAGGCCCTGAGGCGCTGCGACATCATCCTGACGGCGCAAGGCGGCGACTACACCGCCGAAGTCTTCCCCAAATTGCGTGCCGCCGGCTGGACCGGCCACTGGATCGACGCCGCGTCCACGCTGCGCATGGCCGACGACGCCGTGATCGTGCTCGACCCGGTGAACATGCCGGTGATCAAGCAGGCGCTGAGCCAGGGCGGGCGCAACTGGATCGGCGGCAACTGCACGGTGAGTTGCATGCTGATGGGCGTGGGTGCGCTCTACAAGGCGGGTTTGGTCGAGTGGATGAGCACCCAGACCTACCAGGCGGCCTCGGGTGGCGGCGCCCAGCACATGCGCGAGCTGCTGACCCAGTACGGCACGCTCAACGCGTCGGTGCGCAGCCTGCTGGACGACCCCAAGAGCGCCATCCTCGACATCGATCGCCAGGTCATCGCCACGCAGCGCAGCTTGAGCGCCGCCGAGACCGCCAACTTCGGCGTGCCGCTGGGGGGCTCGTTGATCCCGTGGATCGACAAGGATCTGGGGCTTGGCAAAGGCCGGGATGAACCCGGTTGGGGCATGTCCAAGGAAGAATGGAAAGGCATGGCCGAGACCAACAAGATCCTGGGCCAGGGCGACGGTTTTGGCAGCCCGGCCGTGCCGGTGGACGGTTTTTGCGTGCGGGTCGGCGCGATGCGCTGTCACAGCCAGGCGCTGACCTTCAAGTTGAAAAAAGACGTGCCGGTGGCCGACATCGAGGCCCTTATCGCGGCTGACAACGCCTGGGTCAAAGTGGTGCCCAACCACCGCGAGGCCACCCTCCATGACCTGACGCCGGTGGCGGTGACCGGCACCATGACGATACCGGTCGGGCGTATCCGCAAGCTGGCGATGGGCCCGGAGTATGTTGGCGCGTTCACCATCGGCGACCAGTTGCTGTGGGGCGCCGCTGAACCGCTGCGCCGCATGCTGCGTATCCTGGTTGAAGCTTGATCAGCACGGGCAGGGCAGCTGGCGTGCGGGCCTGCAGCGCACATGGTTGCCACCGGTCTCCGCAACGTGGCGGCATGGCAACATGGGACCAGGGCTGGCGCTGTCTTGCGGCAGGCCTCAAAATGTCAGGCATTGCATGAGCTTGTCAGCCTATATGCTTGATGTTGTTTTGGTTTCCAGGATTTTTTCTTGAAATTGCCGTGCTGTTGAAGATGCCAGTTTGGCTTGCGGGCGCCCTGCTGGGCCCCGAAAACCGACCCTGGCAACAAGCCTGTCACGGGCCTGCTGGTGCTGTTGTGGAGACGCCTTGAAAAACCGCCCCGATCTCGCCGCCCGATCCGTGCTGGCCCTTGCCGCGTTGGCAGCCCTGAGCGCTGCTGCGCCCGACGCCCAGGCGCTGGGCGTGGGCCGCCTCAACGTGCAATCCGCGCTGGGCGAGGGCATGCGGGCCGAGATCGACATCACCAGCCTGTCGCCCGATGAGGCCGCATCGCTGGCGGTCCGCATCGCGTCACCCGAAACCTACCGGGCTGCCGGCGTCGATTACAACGCGGTGCTGTCGGGCACCCAGGCCACCGTGGTGCGACGTGCCGACGGCCGGGCTTTTTTGCGCCTGAGCAGTGACCGGGCGGTGCAAGAGCCCTTCATCGAGCTGATCGTCGAAATGAGCTGGGCCTCCGGCCGGCTGGTGCGTGAGTTCACGCTCCTGTTTGACCCGCCAGGCAACCGGCCTGCGCCGCCGGTGCAAGCTGCAACCCCGCTGGCACCGGTGATGGCCGCTGCGCCACCTGCGCCCCCTCCGGCGGCACCGGCCCCGACGGTTCAGCCGGGTCCCCGGCTGGCCCCTGCACCGCGCATGCCACTGGCTGCCGCGCCGACCGCTGGCCTGCCGGCCCCGGAGGGAGGCCCAAGAGCAAAACCCGCCGCGCCGCCGCGCGGACCGGGCACGGCCAGCGCCTCGAATAGCGCCACAAACAACACCGCAAACAGCGCCGCCAACCCGCCCGCCAGCGCCCCGGCGGCCGCACCTGCCGCAGCGCCAGTTTCGGCCAGCGGCAAGCGCTATCCGGTTCGACCGGGTGACACGCTCTACCGCGTGGCCGGCCGCACCCAGCCGGCCGGTGTGTCGCTCGACCAGATGCTGGTGGGCTTGTATCGCACCAATCCTGAGGCGTTCATCGCCAACAACGTCAACCGTCTGCGGGCGGGTTCGGTGCTGTCGGTGCCCACCGCCGACGAGGTGCGTGATGTCACGCCGTCTGACCTGCGCCAGTTGATCACCGCCCAGAGTGTCGATTTCAGCGCTTACCGCAGTCGCCTGGCCCAAGGCGCGCCGTTGGCCCAGACCCAAGAATCGGCCCGCCAGGCCCAGGGCAAGGTGCAGGCGGCGGTGGATGACCGCAAACAGTCGGCCGCACCGTCGCCCGACAAGCTCAAGCTGAGCGGCGCAGCGTCTGCCGTGGCGGCGCAAGCCTCGCAGGCGGTCGAGCGCAAGGACAACGCCGCCCGGGTGGCCGAGTTGTCACGCAATGTCGATGAGCTGAAAAAGCTCCAGCAGGGCGCGGTCGGCGCTCAGGCGCCTGCGGCCGTGGCCGCGCCTGTAGCACCACCTGCCGCGCCACCTGCCGCGCCTTCTGCCGCGCCTTCTGCCGCGCCATCCGTCACACCGACTGTCGCACCACCCGTTGCAGCGCCCGTGGTGCCGGCACCGGTGACGGGCGCAACCCCGCCGGTCGGCTTGCCCGCGCCTGTTGCGCCGCCGGCAGTACCCATTGCCGTGGCTGCGTCCGATGGCGCACCGCCCACCGTCAAGAAACCGGTTGCCGCCTTGCCGGTGGCGGCGCCGCCGGCTGCTGACGCGCCCGCTGCCGGTCTGTTCGACAGCCTGGCCGGCCAGCGCTGGTTGCTGCCCGGCGCGGGTGTGCTGGCGCTTGCTTTGGCAGGCTTGGCGGCCTGGCGTTTGCGCCGCCGATTCCGCAAAGCCGCCAGCGAGACATCGTTTCTCGAAAGCCGGATGCAGCCGGACTCGTTTTTTGGCGCCAGCGGTGGCCAGCATGTCGATACCCGCGACGCCAGCCGCTCGGGCGCCAGCTCGATAGGCTATTCACTGAGCCAGCTCGATGCCATCGGCGATGTCGATCCGGTGGCCGAGGCCGATGTGTACCTGGCCTACGGACGCGATCTGCAGGCCGAGGAGATTCTCAAGGAGGCGATGCGCACCACCCCCGATCGGCTGGCGGTACGCACCAAATTGCTGGAGGTCTACGCCAAGCGCCGCGACAGCAAGGCCTTTGAGTTGCTGGCGACCCAGCTCTACGCCCTGACCCGGGGCGTGGGCAACGACTGGGCGCGAGCGCAAGAACTGGGTTCGCAATTCGAGCCCGACAACCCGCTGTACCAGCCCGGTGGTCACCCTGAGGAGATCATCCTCGATGGCGAGCGCGTGGTGGTCGAGCCGCTGGGCGCCACCACCCAGCCGCACTCGATCCTGTCGCCAGCCACGCAACCTGCTGAAGATTCACGCCTGCCGCAGATTGGTGGCGGTGCGATGAGCCTGGGCCTCGATCAGGGCATTGACATTGACCTGGGTGAGCCTCAGGACAGCCCGTCAGCCCTTGCCATGGACGCCACCCGGCCGCTGGCGCCCAGCCTGCAACGACCGGCCGTTCCCGACCTGGACTTTGATTTTGAGGACTCCGGGCCAGCGACTACCCAGGCCGGCGTGGCTGCCATCCGTACCGCTTCGGGCGCCCTGTCAGCCGACTCGCGGGCGATGGACTTTGACCTCGGCGAGGGCAGTACCGTCTCGCCGGCCTCCCTGGCTGGCCGTGCGGCTGGCGATGACACGAGCTTCGACTTCAGCCGCTTCCCGATGTCCGAGCCGGGTTCGTTGGCCGAAACCGCGCCGACCACGCCAGGCAATCTGGACGACGTGCTGATCGAGGGCGGTGATCCGCTGGCGCGCAAGCTTGAACTGGCCGAAGAGTTTCGCCAGATCGGCGACATCGACGGCGCCCGTGATCTGCTCGAAGAAGTGGTGTCCAAGGCCGCCGGCACGCTGCGTGCCAAGGCGCAGGCCATGCTCGACGCCCTGGCCTGATGTCGCCGGGGGTGGTGGCCGACGCTGCCCACGGTGGCGGGCTGAGCGTCCAGTGAGCCAAAGGTTGGCGCTGGGCATTGCCTACCGAGGCACGGCCTACCAGGGCTGGCAACACCAGGTCGGTGGTCGCACGGTGCAAGACCGGGTCGAGCGGGCACTCAGCACCTTTGTCGACGCGCCGGTGGTCACGGTCTGCGCCGGCCGCACCGACGCCGGCGTGCATGCCTTCAACCAGGTGGTGCACCTCGACAGCCCGGTAGAGCGCGACGCCTTTTCGTGGTTGCGCGGCACCAACCGCTACCTGCCCGCCGACATCGCGCTGCAGTGGTGCCAGGCGGTGCCGGACGACTTTCATGCCCGCTTCCACGCCCAGGGCCGGCGCTACCGCTACCTGCTGCTCGACTCGCCCGTTCGGCCGGCGCTGGAGGCGGGCGGTGTGGGCTGGGTGTTTCGAGCGCTTGACCTGGCGGCCATGCGGGCAGCGGCGCTGCACCTGATTGGCGAGCATGACTTCAGCAGCTTTCGCTCGTCCCAGTGCCAGGCCCGCAGCCCGGTCAAGACCCTGCGGGCCATCAGCATCAGCCGGCAGGGCGCCTACTGGCGGTTTGACTTCGATGGCTCGGCGTTCTTGCACCACATGGTGCGCAACCTGATGGGCTGTCTGCTGCGGGTTGGCAGTGGGCGCGAGCACCCGGACTGGCTGCTGACG
>JANYKR010000141.1 GCA_025358155.1 Betaproteobacteria bacterium | reverse complement strand
ACGGTTTCGTTCTCGCGGAAGAAGTTCAGCACCGAGACCACGCTCGGGTGGCTGATCTGCGCGAGCGAGCGGCCCTCTTCGAAAAAGCTCTTCAGCCCCAGGCGATACAGCGGCTGCTTCTCGGGCTTGACGCGCGGCGTCAGCTCGCCGGGCGAGCGCTCGGCCAGCGACGACGGCAGGTATTCCTTCAGCGCGACCAGGTGCCGGTCGGTGTCTTCGCACAGGTACACCACGCCGAAGCCGCCGGCGGCCAGCTTCTTGATGACCTGATAGCCACCCACCACGGTGCCGGACGGCAAGGGAGCGGGTTTTGGCTTTGACATAATCTGATTTTTTGAAGGGTCAGCGCATGGCAGTCTACAGCATGACCGGCTTCGCCAGCGCCTTAGCCGGGGCCCGTTCCGCCCATGAAACGGCAGGCGCCGCGGACAATTTGGCGGCGCGCTCCGCGCCTTCCGCGAGCCCCGGTGTCGGCATCGAACTGCGTTCGGTCAACGGCCGGTTTCTGGACCTCGGCTTTCGCCTGCCGGACGAGTTCCGCGCGCTCGAACCGGCGCTGCGCGAGCTGCTCTCGGCCGCCTTCAAGCGCGGCAAGATCGAGCTGCGCCTGAGCACGCGCAGCGAAAGCGAGACGCACTGGCCGCAGCCGCAGCCCGACCAGCTCAATCGCCTGGTACGACTGGAAAGCACGGTGCAGGGCTGGCTGCCGAACGCGCAGGCCCTGTCGGTGCACGAGGTGCTTCAGTGGTGCAAGGGCAGCGCGCCGTCCGAGAAGCTGGACGAGGCCGCGCTCGACGCCGCGAAGCGTTGCATCGCCGGCCTGCGCGAGGCGCGCGAGCGCGAAGGCGCGCGCCTGGCCAAGGTGCTGATGGAGCGCGTCGACCGGTTGCGCGAGCTTAGCGACCAGGCCGAGCCGCTGGTGCCAGCGGTCGTCAGGCGCCACCAGCAGCGCTTCCTCGAACGCTGGACCGAGGCACTCGAGGCCACCGGCGCGGCCAACACGATCTCGCGCGAGGCGCTGCAGGAGCGCGCGCTGAACGAGGCCGCGGCCTACTCGATCCGCATCGACGTGGCCGAGGAACTGGCCCGGCTGCGCTCGCACCTGGACGAGATCGCGCGGCTGCTGAAGGCCGGCGGCGAGGTCGGCAAGCGCCTGGACTTTCTGATCCAGGAGCTGCTGCGCGAGGCCAACACGCTTGGCTCGAAGGCCGCGGCGCTGGAGCTGACCAACATCTCGGTCGAGATGAAGGTCGCGATCGAGCAGCTGCGCGAGCAGGTGCAGAACCTCGAGTGACGTTTCATGGGGTGTCTCGCCACCCCAAAGCGCTCGACAAGTCGTTGATTTGCAATGGAACTTGATCTCATGAGGTAGCACACCGTCCCAGTGAAGCGCACGCTTTGTGTGGGGTTTTTTGTGGGGTTCGACGGCGAACCCCACAGCTTCGGGCGATTCGCCCGATTCCGAACCCCACAAACTCCTCTGGAGGCCGCGCTATGACTGGGTTTTCGCGGAACGCTACAGACAAGAACTTGAGGGCTTGGCTCTCCGCCGGGCCGGTCGATCGGGGGGTTGGCGACGGGCTGACTTTCGTCGCAAAAGAGGCCAGCGCTGATGAGGGCAAGGCATCTTGGATCCTCCGCTACCGACACGGCGGGCGACAACGTGAGAAGGTGATCGGGCGCTACCCCGACATCTCCCTCAAGGACGCAAGGGACCTCGCCCGAAAGGACCGCGCGCTTCTTCAGCAAGGCGTGGACGTGGGCGCCGTCAAGCGACAGGAGAAGTTGAAAGCCGTCGACATGCACAACGTCGATGGACTCGCTCAGATCCGGTACGAGCGCCACATCGTCGGCAAGTACAAGCACCCTCAAGTCGTCGAGCGCGTGATCACCCCCGCGTCAGAATAGTTGTCGCCCCGATAGAACAGCAACCCCGGGGGCGGCGATGAAGGAAGACATTGGCTCGATACGGACAGGCATTCAAGGACAGAGCGGTGGCGAGGTTGTTGTCGCCGGAGAGCGCAGCGCTGGAGGTGGTGGCGCGCGAAGTTGGCATTGGAGCGGGAACCCTGGAGCGCTGGCGCGAGGATGCGCAGTCCAGGCCCGCCCGAGGGCGGGCCTGGACTGCGGGCGCCCGGCTTGAGGCGGTGATCACCACGGCGCCCATGAGCGAGGCCGGCAAGAGCGCCTGGTGCCGCGAGCACGGCGTCTTCCCCACCGATCTGGACAAGTGGCGGGCCAGCTGCACCACCGCCCTGGCAGACCCCGAGGACGTGCGCGCCACCCCGCAGGCCACGCGTGCTGACCGCAAGCGCATCAAGGAACTCGAGCGCGATCTGCTGCGCAAGGATCGGGCGCTGGCCGAGACGGCAGCGCTGCTGGTGCTGTCAAAAAAAGTCGCGGCGATCTTCAACAAGGGCGAGGACGAATGATCGGCCTCGAAGATCGCCAAGCTCTGGCCCAGGACATTCAAACCGCTCACGCCGCCGGTGCACGGCTGCAGCCGGCCTGCGAGATCGCGGGCATCGACGTGCGCACCCTGCAGCGCTGGAAGGCCCGGGAGGGCCTCGCAACGGGCGATGGCAGGCCGCAGGCATTGCGGCCCATGCCCAGCCATGCCTTGAATCCCGAGGAGCGCGCCGCGTTGGTGGCCGTGGCCAATGAGCCGCGCTTTGCTGCGGTGCCGCCGGCGCGCATCGTGCCCATGCTGGCCGATGAAGGCGTGTATCTGGGCAGCGAGTCCAGCATGGCCCGCGTGCTGCGCGAGCATGGCCAGAACGCCCGCCGAGGACGCGCCAAGGCACCCAAGGCCACACGACCGCCCACCACCCACATCGCCACGGCGCCCGGTCAGGTCTGGTGCTGGGACATGACCTACCTGCCGGCCAACGTCATGGGCCGCTGGTACCACCTGTACCTGATCCTGGACCTCTACAGCCGCAAGATCGTCGGCGCCGAGGTGCACGACAGCGACGACGCCGACCATGCCGTGCACCTGGTGCGCCGCACGGCGCTGGCCGAGGGGATCGCCAGCATGCAGACCAAGCCGGTGCTGCATGGCGACAACGGCTCCACCCTCAAGGCCACGACGGTGCTGGCGATGCTGCACTGGCTGGGCGTCCAACCCTCGTACTCGCGGCCCCGCGTTAGCGACGACAACGCCTACGCCGAGTCGCTGTTCCGCACGGCGAAGTACCGGCCCGAGTTCCCCGCCCAGGGCTTCGCCAGCCTGGACGAGGCCAGGGCCTGGGCGGCTGAATTCGTCCGTTGGTACAACATCGACTGAGTGCGATCACCCAATTCGATGGACCGCCGATCGAGTTTGATGATGGAGTGCGAAGCCATCGTTGATTGTGATCGGCAGCGGCATGCTGGCGAACGGCAACATCGCGATCAAGATCAACGGTGTCCATCAAGCCCTTGACCGGCAGTACGAGCGGGGCCGGCAGCGTTGAAGCTGTCGGCGCCCGGTGTTGAACGGTCACGGGTTCAGAACGGTGGGTCGTCGATGCTGTGCGTCGGTTGAGGGTTGATCATGTTGCGCGCCGACCGGTCGTCGTAATAGCGGTGGATCTGATCGCCGTAGCGCGCCTCGAACAAGTCGAGGAAGTGCCCGATAAAGTCGTGGATCTGGACGACCGCGTCGTCACTGAGCCGGGGCATCGGGATCGCGGCGCTGGCGGGATCGTCTTGGTCTGCGGGCATGGCAATCACCGGCGCGCAGCCGTTCGACGCGGCGCGGGGGCCTCGGGCTGGGCGAAGACTTCGAGGTAGAGCTTCTCGTCGAGTTGGGGCAGCTCGCGCTGCGCAGCGGCGGCCAGGAGTTCGGCGGCCATCGTGGTGAGGATGCGGTAGTTGCCAGCGGCGTGGTCGCACAGCGTGTGGCGCAGCGCTGTCGTCATCAGGCTGGCATTGCCGGCGCCGGCCAGCAGGTGGTTCAGGCCGGCGAGCAGTTCCTCTCGACTGGCATGCTCGGTCGCCAGCCGGGTGCGGATGCGGCTGCCCAGAGGGATCAACTCCTCGCGACGCAGCTTGTCGATCAAGCGGGCGTCCCCGACAAGCACGATGCACAGCAGCGGCTGCGAGTCGAAGCGGGCGCTGGCCATCAGGCGCAGCTCGCACAGCGCGGCCGGGCTCATCTCCTGGGCCTCGTCGATGAGCAGTACCGCGCGCCCACGCGTGCTCTCCAGGTGCGTCAGCCACCTCTCTCGCAACAACTTGAAGCCAGCCCAGCGGTTGTGCGGTCGCAGCGGCACGGTGAAGATGTCGCCGAGTTCTCGGTACAGGTCGGCCAGGCTGCTCTGCGGGTGGTTGATGACGCCCACGTGGACGTCGGGCAGCCGGGCCAGGCGATCGGCGAGCAGGCGCAGCGCCACGCTTTTGCCGGTGCCCGGGTCGCCGTGGATCATCGCGAAGCCGCCCTCGCGGATCTGCGCGTGCTCGATGCGCCAGCAGAAGTTCTCCAGCTTCGGGGGCACGTAGATGGCCTCGGTGGGCAATTCCGGCGAGAAGGGGTTCCACTTCAGCCCGTACAGGGCCAGGAGTCGTTGGTTCATGCGAGGTCTGCCTCGGGCGGGGTGATGGGCGGGTTGATGGGCAGGGTGACGGGCGTGACGGCGGGTGTGGGCTCGGGCGCAGGCAGGTAGGCCGGTGGCATGCCGGTGGCGGCGTATTCGGCGAGCAACTCGCGCAGCAGCGGCGCCATGCCCGTGGGCGGCAGCGGCGACAAGTCCCGTCCCACGGGATCGAGCCGTCGGCGCTGACCGTTGGCGTTGGCGGCCTTGTCCAACGGCTTGATCGGGCACAGCACGACGCCCGTGCGCCCGTCGACCAGATCGACACGGCTGAAGTCCCAACGGGCATAGCGAACATGCACCACGCTCAGGTGGCGCAGCCGGGACGGGATCTCGAAGCGGGCGCCGCCCAGGCTGAGCGTGCCGTCGGCGCGGCGCGCACGGCGCTGCACCTCGATGCGGAAGGCGTCCGTCAGCACGCCTGAGTCGGGGCATTTGCGCGCCACCGACGGCCCCGCCAGGTAGCGCGCCAGCGGCGTGGCCTTGAGCTCGGTGTGCACCGTGCGGTGGTACTCCTGCTCCACCCAGGCCTGGGTAGACTCGTTGAGGAGTTCCAGCGTCAAGGTCTGCTCGCCCTCGAGCATGGCCATCAGCCGGCCCTCCACGCGGCCCCAGAACGATTCCTGCTTGGCGTTCTGGTACGGGCTGTAGGGCAGCGTGGTCTGGTGCACGACACCCAGCCTGGCCAGCCCGGTGGTGACCTCCTCGCTGAGCATGGCCGCGCCGTTGTCGGTCATCAGCGCGCGCGGCAGGCCGCGCTTCATGAATGCCTGGCCCAGCCCGTGCACCAGGCTTTGCGCCGTCTCGTCGAGGTACCACTGCAGGTGGCAGACCAGGCGCGAACGGTCATCGATGACGCCCAGCAGCATCGGCTTGACCCAGGCGCCGGCGCGGGTCAGCACCTTGCGCGAGGCGTGGTGGAAGTCCAGGTGCCAGAGGGCGGCGACGTGCTCGACCTCGAAGCTGCGCACCTCCCGCTGCTCCAGGCGATCGCGGGCCGCCACGGCGCCCTCGGTCGCCCGCTTCGGGCGTGCCTGACGGTGCATGCCCAGGGCGCGCAGATAGCGCCGCACCGTCGAGTACGAGGCCACGGGCATGAATGTGCCCTCTGGTTGGCTGGCCTGGCAAGCCACGCGCAGGTTGTCCAGGTGAAGCTGGGCGGTCCAGCCGGGATGCTCGCGGTACTGCAGCGTCAGCGCGGCGATGGCCACCGGCGTCAGACTCGGGAAGCCGCCCTCGTCGCCGCGCAGACCGTCCTTGAGCGCGGCCACCGGATCGGCCGCGCGCCGGGCCCGGTAGTACCAGCGCTCGATGGTGGACGCGCCGAAGCGCACGTCCAGTCCCGAGACGGGGTGGCGCCAGGTCCTGGCCGCCAAGGCGAGGAACTCAGCCCCCAACTGCCGGGGCGCGGGCGGGGCGGCCATCAGCGGGCCGATGATTGAGAAGCGCAGGCGCGCCCATCGATCACGTTCAGGGGGAT
>JANYKR010000095.1 GCA_025358155.1 Betaproteobacteria bacterium | reverse complement strand
GCTCACAGTTGGCCGGCGAGCGCGCGGCGGTCCTGATGAGCCTGATCGAATCGGTCAAGCTCAATGGGCACGATCCGTGGGCCTACCTCAAAGACGTCTTTGAGCGGCTGCCCACGCTGAAGAATCGCGACCTGGCGCAGTTGCTGCCGCACAACTGGCGACCGGCCAGCGCCGTCGCCGAACCCGGCACTGTCGCCCAGACTGCACCTGCACCTCCGTAGGCCAACCCTCAGCACACCTCCAGCAACGGCGCAAGGATGGGGTTTGCCGGACGCTTACATTTCATCAGAGGCGTCGCGCTTCAAGCTTGAAACCGCCCTCGTCCACATCCACATTGAAGTGAACTGCCCCAGCCCTTGGATTCTGGTGACGCAATCGCCGAGATGCCTAGCCACCGCCCATAGAGCAGCCCGGGGCGTTGGCAGCGGCGGCAAGGTGGCGCGACATGGCACACAAACGAAGATATGAGATCAGTACGTGAGAAGCGCTGGATTTGAATCGGAAGCAGCCCTTGTGAAGGGAATCATTGCATGCGTCGCGCGAGCCAGACGCCGTGACTATCGTGTGGAACTAGAAGTGGACGCTGGGGTAGGAGTGGCCGACCTAGTTCTAGCCAAGCGCTCGCCGCGCAGCGCGGAAGCGTTACGGTCCGTCGCGATGGTCTCACCACGCCTCGCGGTTCTTTTGAGTCAAGGCGTGGGCGACGCAATCAAGAGCCGCGCCGAACTCGCGGCACTTCTCGGCACATCGGAGGGCGCGGCGCAACGGGTCATCGCGCAGTTGTCGGCGGCGGGAGTAGCGGCGCATTCACGGGATTCGTTGACCATCTTCGGGCTTAGAACGCCGCCGTATGCGCGACTCATTGCGGTCGAGGCGAAGATCAGCGACTGGCGGCGAGTACTAACCCAGGCTTACCGGAATCTTCAGTTTGCTGATGAGTCCTGGGTCGTGTTGGACTACGTCTTCTCCCGGCCTGCAATCGCTCAGATCGACCGCTTTCGGGTCGCTGGCGTGGGCCTTGCATCCATTGAGCGGGGGCGGGGCCTGTTCATCCACCACGCTGCGACTACGCAAGGCCCTATGAGCCCGGCAAAGCGATGGCAGGCGCAAGCCGTCCTCGCGTCTCGCGTTCTGACCCGAAGGATTGCCTCAAACGCCGGCTAGGGCACGCCGCCACTCTTGCAAGTGGCCAGCCTGTCCATGCTTCTCAAGGCGGACGCCGATGCGGTCGATTTCTCGATACGCGGCCAACGCAGCGTCGACCTTTCGAATGAGCAATGCTCGCCGATCCATAGCTGTCAGAGAGCGAAGTTCGTCTACATGGTCCTGCATGTTGCGGAAATAGTGCTTGTAGAGCGGCGACTGGTTGAAAGTCGGCTCGACCAGACGAGTCAATGCCTCATCCGCCCAAGGCGTCGGTCGGTAGACCTGCTGCCAGACACGCGGGGCTCGATCGCGGATTCGCTTGGCATCCTCGAACTGGACCCAATTGAACAGCCCGGCAAGATAGATGCGCGCCTTAGGTCCGCGTCGCTCCCCTTCCGACTCTAGGAACTTGTCCACAGAGAAGATGCGCGTGTTTTCGAACGCCCCCATGGTGATGGTGAGGTCGCCGGCCACGGAATAGAGCAGCCCTTCGGTGTTCGTATAGCCCAAAACCAGGGCTAGGCCCGTGTTCAAGACATCGGAGCAGAACGCCACGCAATCAGTCAGAAACTGAGCATCCTGAATCTGCTTGGTGCTGCGTTCGTGTTCGTACATCACATACACCTCGTCGACATTCGGGAACGAGGTAATCCAGTTCAGGACGCGCCGGCGCCAATCTGAATCCTGAATCATGGGCGCCGTCAGGGCCACCGACAGACACAGTGGGCGATTTCCTGCGTGCTCCATGAAGGCGTCGATCGTGAACATCCGCTGCTGATCGAAGTACGACGGATACATCTGGTTGATGTACCTGGTGGGTACTACGACTTTCCGGAATCGCTGCTCGACTTGAAAGTCTATGCAGGCTGCTGCTACTTCGGACGCGTGCGCCACGAAGGTTGCCGTCTGAAAGCCCCCATCGACCTGTTCAGGGAAAAAAGGATACGTCAGCAGCTTCGGCTTTCGAGAGCTTGGCAGATAGAACTGCGGGTCGAAGATTGACACGGCGCGAGTCGCAAGAGGCAGCTTCTCAACCGTGCCCTTTGCCTGATGCAGCGGACTAAGGATCAGTCCGTCGCCACACCCGTCCTCCTCAAACGATTCGACGTTCCAATTGCTGTTGTGCCCAACCTGATGAAGTAGTCCCAGCGCCATATGTGCTCCTCGTTTAGCTCGCCAGCATCGTCCGCAGTTCGTCGATGAATAGCACTGGCGTGCGCTGCCGTTGCCACGGCACCTTCATCATTGCCTTCGCCACGAAGTCGGAGAACGCCTGTGATGCCCCGGCAACCTTTGCCAACGGTGGAGGTTCGTACCCGGCGGCGGCAATCATGACTTCGTGTATCTGCATACCAGGCTTGGACGCGAAGGGCTCAACGCCAGCCATCAGGCGATACATGACCACACCGATAGAGAAAAAGTCCGTCTTGAAGGTCACTGCCTCCTTTTCGTTGGCCATCTGCTCAGGCGCGCCGTACCCAGGAGTAAACGGACCTGGACCAGGACCGTCATGCGTGACACCAGGCGCACCGGTCTCCCGAACTATCCCAAGGTCAATGACCACCACCTCGCCCGACGGCCGAACAAGCAAGTTCGCAGGCTTGATGTCGCGATGCACGAACTTTCGAGGGTGTACCCATAGTGGGAGTAGCGCGTTGGAAACACCCAATGCAAGCGCGCCGATCCCCTTCTCGTCGCCCTTGTATTTGTCCGCAATGTCACAGAGGGGTGTGGAATCGATGAACTCCTCGACGGATACATACAGACGCTCGGCAAGACGCTCATCAGTGACCGGGTTCGCCGTAAACAAGTCGCAGAACAGCAGCTTGGGAAAGCTGGCGGGTTTGACTTCCTCGAGGATCGCGGTCTCGGCCTGAAGGCGGGCTAGGCTGGTGTTGTCAGCCCCAGACACTACCTTCACCACGATCCTCCCCCATGCTTCCCAGCCATGGAGGAAAGGCTTCTCGTCCGGGGTCTCGCCGTCCGGCAGACTCACGTCTGGCGGTATGTTGGCGTCCACGAAGTGCGCTAGGTACACCACCCGCTGCCCCGACTCTGCTAGCGGCCGATCGATAACGAGGCTTGGCAGGCAGGCGACCAAATCGTCGCGGAGCTGTTGCGAATCTCTTGGCAAGGTGAGCCTCCCTGGCTCTTTGCGGCCCAGACAAATAGGGCTTATATAAGCAAAGATAGCAGAACTGAACCTGTACCGAAAGCCCTCCTTCGGTACGTCGGCGATCGGTCGGATCGCCCGCAAACCCGCATGAATACTTGGTAGGCCGTGTTGGACTTGAACCAACGACCAAAGGATTATGAGTCCTCTGCTCTGACCAACTGAGCTAACGGCCCGCTGCAAAACCAGCAGAAACTCGATTGTAGAAGCGAGGTCGGCGGGCATTGATGTGCTGCCAGGTCAGTGGCGCGCGGCCCGCTACTGACACGCAGGCGCTTCCAGCCAGCACACTGCTGCCACCGCGCAACGCTGACACGTTCAACGCGCCGTCTTGCGCCACGCGGTGGCAGTCGCCCGGCGCCAGCAAGATGTCTTCAAGCATGCCGTCTTCGGTGATCCACACCGTGCCGCGCTCGCCGCGCAGTTGGTCGCCTGCGCGAAGCTGCACGGTCAGCATGTCGTGTGCACCGAGCTGCAGCGTGGTGCGCACCGGCTGGGGGGCGCCGCAGTCTGGCTTGGGTTGCGTGATGATCATGGTTCAGCTCCGATCTGGGTTGAGGAGAAGGCAATTTCACTCCGGCTTTGGGCGCTTGTCGAACGAGAAATACGCCCACCTCGCATGCGCTGCGAGAATGTGTAGATCACTCCGCAATTTCCATGGACAACGCACTCGCCCGGCTGCCCTCGCTCGACCTGTTGCGCGGCTTTGTCGCGGTGGCGCGGCGCTTGTCGGTCACCCAGGCCGCTGCTGATTTGTTCCTGACGCAATCGGCGGTCAGCCGCCAGATACGCGCGCTGGAGGATCACCTGGGACGGCCGCTGTTCATCCGTCAGCACCGTGCACTGGCGCTGACGGCCGACGGTGAGCGCCTGTACCGGCTGAGTGACGCCTGGTTGACGCAGCTGGGCGCGCAGATTGATGCGATGCGTCAGCGCACCGGCCTGCCGCCCGTCACGCTGACCGCCACCATCGGCGCGGTATCGCTGTGGCTGCTACCCCGGCTGGGTGAGTTTCAGGCCACGCATCCAGGCATTGACGTGCGGGTGTCCGCCGGCAACCGGCTGGTCGATCTGGAGCGTGAGGGCATTGACCTGGCCCTGCGCTACGGCCCGGCCACCAGCCAGCCGCCGGAGGCGCTGCGCCTGTTCGACGAAAAGATGGTCGTGGTGGCCAGCCCGGCACTGGGCTTGCAGCCCGAGCTGGAGGCCAATGACATGGCCAGACTCACGCTGCTGGAATACGACGATGCCGCGCGCCCCTGGATGGACTGGACCGAGTGGCTGGCCGCGCTGGGCCTGTCGGCTGCCCTGGCCAGACCGCGTGCGCGGCTGGCTTTCAGCCAGTACGACCAGGTGATCTACGCAGCGCTGGCCGGCCATGGTGTGGCGCTGGGCCGGGCGCCGCTGGTGGCGGCGATGCTGGCCGATGGCAGGCTGACGGCCTTGCGGCCCCGCACCACGCCGCTGCTGCCCGACTTTGCCTACTGGTTGATCCCGCGCCAGGGGGCTGATACCGCATCACGGCAGCAACTGGTGGCCTGGCTGGTGGAGGAGGCCGAACGTACCCGGGCGCTGGTGGCGCGCTGGTGTTGACGCTGGACGGGTGGCGCTGAACCGGATGCCGCTGACCGGCTGAGGCCGACTGCGCCTACTTCGGCCCCGACAACGCATTGCCCACCAGCCGGGCCGTGATGTCGACCAACTGGATCATGCGTTCATAGGCCATCCGCGTAGGTCCGATCACACCCAGCGTGCCGACGATGCGGCCGTCCACCTCGTAGGGCGCCGACACGATGGACAGCTCCTCGTAGGGCACCACGCCCGACTCGCCGCCGATGTAGATGCGCACGCCCTCGGCACGGCTGGAGTTTTCGAGCAGGCGCATCAGCTCGGTCTTTCGCTCGAACAGGTCGAACATCTTGCGCAGCGATCCCAGGTCGTTGCCAAAATCTTGCACACCCAGCAGGTTGCGTTCGCCAGAGACCACGAGTTGCTCGGTGTTGTCGGCCAGCGCGTCGGTGCCGGCCTGCACGGCAGCCTGCATCAGCAGGGCGATCTCGCCGCGCAAGGTGTCGATCTCGTGGCGCAGTCGCAGCTGCACCTCGTCGATTGCCAGCCCGGCGTAGTGGGTGTTGAGGTAGTTGCTGGCCTCGATCAACTCGGTAGCGGCGTAGTCGCGCGTGGTGAAGACGACGCGGTTTTGCACATCGCCCTCGGGCGAAACCAGGATCACCAGCAAACGCCGGTCGCCCAGCCGCATGAACTCGATGTGGTGGAACACGCTGGCCCGTTTGGGCGCGGTCACCACACCGACAAAGTGCGACAGGTTCGACAGCAGCTGCGCGGCCTGGGCAATCACGCGCTGCGGCTGGTCGGGGTGCAATTGCTGGCGCGCACCCTCCATCTCGGGCGACGCGTGCATCAGGTCCAGCGGCTGTGCCGTCAACATGGTGTCGACAAACAGCCGGTAACCGCGTGCCGTGGGGATGCGCCCGGCGCTGGTGTGCGGGCTGGCGATCAGGCCGAGTTCTTCCAGGTCGGCCATCACGTTGCGGATGGTGGCCGGCGACAGCTCCAGCCCCGAGGCTCTGGACAGCGTGCGCGAGCCCACCGGCTGGCCGTCGACGATGTAGCGTTCGACCAGGGTTTTCAGCAGGGTGCGGGAGCGCTCGTCCATGGGCTTTTCAAGTGCGTTTTCATTGTACGGACAGCGCCCCGCCCGGGCCTTGCCGTCGGGGGCGCTGTGGTGTAATTCAGCGCATGTCCCGTCGATTCCATCATGCTGCGCTGGTTGGTAAATACCAGGCCGATGGCATCCGGCCGCTGCTTGAGGAGATCGCGCAGTTTCTGGTCCGGCTCGGTCTGGAGGTGTCGTTCGAGCACCAGACCGCACTCAACACCGGCGTGACCGATTTTGATGCGCTCACGCTCGACCAGATCGGTGCCCAGTGTGATCTGGCGGTGGTGGTGGGCGGTGACGGCACGATGCTGGGCATTGCGCGCGAGCTGGCGCGGTTTGATTTGCCAGTGGTGGGCATCAACCAGGGCCGGCTGGGTTTCATCACCGATGTGCCGATCGGGCACTTCCGCGAGGCGCTCGCGCCGATGATCGCCGGTGACTACGAAGAAGACTTCCGCGCCATGCTGGAGGGCGAGATCTGGCGCGACGGCGAGTGCATTTTTGAGGGCTTGTCGATGAACGACGTGGTCGTCAGCCGGGGTGCCACCGCCAGCATGGTCGAGTTGCGGGTCGACATCGGCGACGAGTTTGTCGCCAACATGCGGGCCGATGGCCTGATCGTGGCGTCTCCCACCGGCTCGACAGCCTACGCCTTGTCGGCCGGCGGGCCGATCCTGCACCCTGGCATCGCCGGCTGGGTGGTGCTGCCGATTGCCTCGCACACCTTGTCCAACCGTCCTATCGTGCTGCCCGACACTGCGGCGGTGCGCATCACTGTGGTGGCCGGGCGCGACGCCTCGGCCAATTTCGACATGCAAGGCCTGGCCAGCCTGCTGCACGGCGACCAGATTCGGGTGCAGCGCTCGGCCCACAAGGTGCGCTTTTTGCACCCGCGCGGCTGGAGCTACTACGCCACGCTGCGGCGCAAGCTGCGTTGGTACGAGGGCGTGGTTTGAGCCCCGTGCCAGCGTCGCTGCCGGGCCCGGCCACCGCCGTGTCGCCCGCCTTGGTACTGGGGCGCTGAGGTGCTGCGCCGGCTCGCCCTGCGCGATTTTGTGATCGTGCCGGCCCTGGAGCTGGACTTTCACGCCGGCTTCTCGGTGCTGACTGGCGAGACCGGCGCTGGCAAGTCGATTCTGGTCGACGCCTTGCAGCTGGCGCTGGGCGGCCGGGGCGACGCCGGGGTGGTGCGTGAAGGCGCCAGCCGGGCTGAGGTCAGCGTCGAGTTCGACAGCCCCGCCGTGCTGGCGGGCTGGCTGGACGTGGCAGGTTTTGCCACCGACACCAGCGCTGTTGCGCCCATGCTCTTGCTGCGCCGCAGCATCGACGCCCAGGGCAAAAGCCGCGCCTGGATCAACGGCAGCCCGGCCACGCTGGCCCAGTTGCGCGAGCTGGCCGATCACCTGCTCGACATCCACGGCCAGCATGCCTGGCAAAGCCTGACCCGGGCAGCGGCCACCCGTGAGCGGCTCGACGCCCAGGCCGGGCTTGACACCACCGAGCTGGCCGCCCGTTTTGCCCGGCGCAAGGCGGCGGCCGATGCCCTGGCGTTGGCGTTGGCGCGAGGCGACGAGATCAGCCACGAGCGTGAACG
Organism: Betaproteobacteria bacterium; assembly: GCA_025358155.1. Lineage (GTDB taxonomy): Bacteria > Pseudomonadota > Gammaproteobacteria > Burkholderiales > Burkholderiaceae_C > Pseudaquabacterium. The sequence continues at coordinate 20,193 of JANYKR010000095.1, read as the reverse complement.
CCTGGTCTGGCAGATCAGCGAGCTGGACAAGCTCGCGCCTGCTGAGGGCGAGTGGGCCGCGTTGTCGGCCGAGCATCAACGCCTGGCCCATGCCCAGGCCTTGATGGACGCGGCGCGCTTGGCGCTGGACGCCATCGCCGACGAGGACCGCCACAACGCCGAGGCCCTGGCCGGGCGTGCGGTGGACGCGCTGGTTTCGGTGTCGCACCACGATGCCCGTATCGGTCCCATCGTCGAGGCGCTGCAGGGCGCGGTGGCGCAGTTGCAAGACGCCGCCCACTCGCTCAATGCCTACCTCGGCCGGGCTGATCTCGACCCTGATCGCCTGGCCGACCTGGACCAACGCCTGTCCGCCTGGATGGGCCTGGCCCGGCGCTACCGCCGGCCGGCAGACCAGTTGCCCGCGCTGCTGGCCCAGTGGCGGGACGAGTTGCAGGCGCAAGACGCCGCAGCCGATACCGCTGCGCTGCAGGCCGCCGTAGCCCATGCGGATCGACACTACCTGGATGAAGCGCAGCGCGTCAGCGCGGCCCGCCATGCTGCCGCCGCACCACTGGCCAGCGCCGTGACCCGGGCGATGCAAGGCCTGGGGTTGGGCGGCGGTCGTTTTGAGGTGGCACTCAGCCCACTGGCGCAAGCGCAGTCGCAAGGTCTGGAGGCGGTCGACTTTCTGGTGGCCGGCCATGCCGGCAGCACGCCCAGGCCGCTGGGCCGGGTGGCCTCGGGCGGTGAGTTGTCCCGTCTCGCACTGGCGATCGTGGTGAGCACGCTCAAGCCCGCGCCGCGCCCGGGTGACCGCTCGGGTGAAGTCCCAGCTGCCCAGGGCGGCGTCGGCACGCTGATCTTCGATGAAATCGATGCCGGCATTGGCGGCGCGGTGGGCAATACCGTGGGCGCGCTGATGAAGCAGCTTGGCCACCAGCGCCAGGTGCTGGCCGTCACCCATCTGGCCCAGGTCGCCGCCTGCGCCGACCACCACTACGTGGTGAGCAAGGCCTTGCAGGCCGATGGCCGCACCGCCAGCACGGTGTTGCCGGTGTCCGGTGAGGCGCGCATCAGCGAGGTTGCACGCATGCTGGGCGGCGAGCGCCTGGCCGGCACCAGCCTGGCCCATGCCCAGGCCATGCTGCAGCAAGCCGGCTTGCAGCCTGCGCTGACGTCGGCGCCCAGCCTGACAATCGACCCGAACCCTGGCAAGCTGCCAGGGCCTGCCGGTTCGCAGACACGCAAGCGCAGCAAGGCATGAACAACCCTGAAAGCCTCCCCGTGAAGCCCTCGCTGCGTGAGCTGGTGTTGATTACCGGCATTTCAGGATCGGGCAAGTCTGTGGCGCTGCATGCGCTGGAAGACGCAGGCTATTTTTGCGTCGACAACCTGCCGCCCGAGTTGCTGCGCGAGTACATGCAGCTGGCCCATCCGCGCTACACCCAACGCGTGGCGATTGCTGTGGACGTGCGCGCTGCCGGTTCGCTGCCAGCCCTGGTGCCGCTGATCGAGGACTTGCGGGCCTCAGGCGTGACGATCCGGCCGCTGTTTCTCGACGCCAGCACCGACACCCTGGTGCGGCGCTTCTCCGAGACCCGGCGCCCGCATCCGCTGAGCCAGCCCGAGGCCGGCGGCAGCGTTCAGCATGCGCTGATCGAGGCGATCGAGCTGGAGCGCTTGCTGCTGGCCGAGTTGCGCGAGGTCTCCGCCGTGATCGACACCAGCACCCTGCGCCCGGCCGGCCTGCGCCACCATGTGCGCGAACTGGTGGCGGCCAGCACCGGCCGCATGACGCTGGTGTTCGAGAGCTTTGCGTTCAAGTACGGCGTGCCACTCGACGCCGACTACGTGTTTGACGTGCGGGTGCTGCCCAACCCGCACTACATCCGTGAGCTGCGCCCGCTGTCGGGCCGCGACGCTCCGGTGGCAGAGTTTCTCGACCAGCAGCCCGAAGCCGGCGAGATGCTCGACCAGATCGAGGGATTCATGCGGCGCTGGCTGCCGGCGCTGGCCACCGATCAACGCGGCTACGTCACGGTGGCCATCGGCTGCACCGGCGGCCAGCACCGCTCGGTCTACATGGTCGAGCAGCTCGGCCGGCGATTTGCCGACCACGGTGCCACCGTGATCCGCCACCGTGAACTGGACGCTTTCGATTGAGCACTGACCCTCCCGGCAGCGTTGACGCTGCCGCCGCCACGCAACACTCGACCGAGCTGCCGCTGTTTCCGCTGCAGTCGGTGTTGTTTCCGGGCGGCCTGTTGCAGCTCAAGGTGTTCGAGCCGCGCTACCTCGACCTGATCAGCCGCTGTCTGCGCGAGCGCTCAGCCTTTGGCGTGGTCTGCCTGAGCCAGGGCAGCGAGGTGCGGGGCGGCGGTGACCGTCCCCGGATTGAAGGCGTTGCGGTGCTGGCCCATTTGCAAGAGGTTGACGCCGAGCAACCGGGCATCCTGCTGGTGCGTTGTGTCGGCGGCCAACGGGTGCAGCTCAGCACAACCTGGCAGCGCGACGACGGCCTGTGGCTGTCCACGGCCCGAGCCCGCGCCGATGACCTGCCCGCCGAAGTGCCGGATCACTTGGACGCCACCGCGCGCGCGCTGGGCCAGGCCATTGGCTCACTGGCCGCTCAAGACCACCACCCTTTTGCCCGGCCGTACCGGCTTGACGACGCCGGCTGGGTTGCCAACCGCTGGTGCGAGATCTTGCCGATCTCGGTCGAGGCCAAGTACCGGTTGATGGTGCTGGACGACCCGCTGCTGCGGCTCAAGCGGGTGGATGAGTTTTTACGCGGCAGGGGAATGGTCTAGCGCCGCCCGGCTAGCGCAGGTCGGCGGCCCGGCTTCGAGCAGGCGCCGGATCGGTGCCGGCAGGCCCAAGGCCAGTGCCTCGCTGCGCAGAATCCAGCGGCCGGCGGGCAGGCTGGCCTCGATGCGGGCGCGTGCGGCGGTGCTCAGCCCGGCCGGCAGTGGCCAGTGGCAGGGCCGCAAGGTCCAGTCGAAATGGGTCAGCGCATGCTGCACTGCCGGCATGGGCTGGCCAATGCCGGGCCAGCCGGCCGCCAGGGCCCACAAGCCCTCTTCGCTGTCAAATTCAGGCAGCGCAAAGAGCCCGGCCCAGACGCCGGTCTGCGGCCGCTGCACCAGCCAGACCTGGTCACCGTGATCCAGCCACAACAGCACATGCTCGCGCTGGCCGCGCTTGAGTTTTCGGGTCTTGACCGGATACGCCTCGGCCCGGCCCTGGACACGTGCCACGCACAGCCCGGCCAGCGGGCAGGCGTCGCAGACGGGCCGGCGCCGGCTGCAAAGCGAGGCGCCCAGGTCCATCAAGCCCTGGGTGTAGGCCTCGATGCCGCCCTCGACACCGGCCGCAGGCAGCAAAGCCTCGGCTTGCAGCCAGAGTGCTTTTTCTTGCCGTGCCTCGGCCAGGTCGCCGTCAAATCCCAGCGCCCGGGTCAGCACCCGCTTGACGTTGCCGTCAAGGATGGCGCAGCGCTCGCCAAAGCAGAAAGCAGCAATCGCTGCGGCGGTGGACCGGCCTATGCCTGGTAGCGCGGCTAGCGTGCTGCTGTGGCCCGGAAAGCGCCCACCGTGCTGCTGCACCACCGCCTGCGCACAGCGGTGCAGGTTGCGCGCCCGGCTGTAGTAGCCCAGACCGCTCCACAGTGCCAGCACCTCGTCCTGGTGCGCAGCGGCCAGCGCGGCCACATCCGGGAATCGCTGCAGAAAGCGGTCGTAGTAGCCCAGCACCGTGCTGACCTGGGTTTGCTGCAGCATGATTTCAGACAGCCACACCCGGTAAGGGTCGCGGCTGCCGACCCAGGGCAGGCCGTGGCGGCCGTGCTGGCGCTGCCAGGCGATCAGGGTGGCAGCAAGTGGCGGGCGGGACAGGTGGGACGGCACCGTCAAGCCGAGGTGCGCTGACCCGTTGCGCCGGGCCAGCCCACAGCGTCAGACAAGGCTGAGTGCCTGCGGCTGCGGGCGCACGAGCTGCAAGCCGGGTGTGCGGTCCGCCCCTTCAGCGGCGGCGGGGTTGGCTGCCAGCCTGAGCAGGCTGTCCACCGCCGCGTCGATGTGCTTGGCCAGGGCCTGCAACCGGGCTTGCTCGGACGCCAGGTCCTGGATGCCGCGCTCGAGCCCGTCTTCGGCCACTCGAATGCGCTCAAACGCGAGCCGCCGCTGCTGAACTGCTTGCCGACGCTCACGCAGTTGCTCGTCGATCTGGTGGCTCACGGCCCGCGCCCACTGCTCGATTTCACCGGCTGCGCCTTCAAAAACCACCCGCAGACGGGAGAGCAACATCTGCGAAAAACGTTCATTGAAGCCGGCCTGGGTCAAGCGCCAGAGCTGGGTTACGCCGACGTAGCGGCGGTAGTTGTCCTCGATACGGGCCAGTTCGCGCTCAAAGTGCTCCAGCGTCGGCCGGGGGGCGCAGCCCAGACTGAAACCAAACTCGGCATTCAAGGCCCGCTGGCTGGCTTGCAGCATCTGCTCGATCTCGGCACTGCGCTGGTCGGCCTGGCTCAGCAAGGCTTTGAGACGCTGGCCCAACAGACCAAAGGCGCGACCGGCCCCCAGCTTGAGCAGGCTGGACTGGGTGTCGTCGCGCATGCGCTTGACCAGCAGGCGCACCGGTTCGGTGGCCAGGCCCTCCAGCACCTCATGCAACTGCCGCACCAGCACCGAGCGCAGCGCCAACAGCTTGGGTGCGCAGCGCTCGAAGTCGGCCGCCTCGGCTTCGAGCCGGCCATTCATCAGCTTGAGCCGGGCACCACCTTTGCCCTGCAAGCTGCTGAGTTCAGCAAGTTGCTCGGCCGTTTGGCGCTGGCGTTCACCCAGCCGGCGCAGGCCGGACTGCTGCAGCGCCCGCACACCGTCTTCCACCAGCCGGCCGATCACCTCGCAGCGCTGCGGCATCAATTGGGCCAGCAAGGCCGACTCCAGCGCCGGCAGGCGGCTGGCGACTCTGGCTGCTTCGTCACCCTGCACACCGGCGGTCAAGGCTTGCCGCGCCGACAGCGGAAACACCCGGCCAGGCACTACACCCAGGGTCAACCCGACCAGTTCGCACTGGCGCTGGATCTGGGCCTCGATCTGCGCCGCGTCCAGCAGCGGGTCGGCCAGGGTGTCGATCTTGTTGAGCACCACAAAGCGCTCCAGCCCCCGGTCGCCCAGGTGGTCGCGCCAGACCGCCAGGTCAGAGCGGGTGACACCGGCATCGGCGGCCAGCAAAAAAACCGCTGCATGGGCCGACGGCAGCAGCGCCAAGGTCAACTCGGGCTCTGCGCCGATGGCATTGAGCCCGGGCGTGTCGATCACCACCAGGCCGCGCTTGAGCAGCGGGTGCGGGTAGTTGATCAGGGCATGACGCCAGGCAGGCACTTCGACCCGGCCCTCGGCATCATGCGGCGGGTTGTCGTCGGCTTGCTCGTCGTTCCAGAAGCCCAGTGCCCGCGCCTCGTCCACCGTCACCGAGATCGTGCGCATCACCTGCTGCAGGGTTTGCGCCATCGCATCGGCGTCGGCGGTGGGCAGGGGCACGTTGCGCCACAGTGCGGGCTGCTCGCGCAGGGCAGCCAGCGTCTGGCCCCCGGCACGGGTGCTGATCGGCAGCAGCGCCAACGTAGGGGCTTGCCGCGCATCCCAGGCCAGCTCGACCGGGCACATCGTGGTGCGGCCCGGCGTGGCGGGCAGCACGCGCCGGCCGGTATCGGCAAAAAACAAGGCGTTGATCAGCTCGGATTTGCCGCGAGAGAACTCGGCCACAAACGCCAGCACCAGCTTGTCTGAGCCCAGCCGCTGGCGCAGCGATGCCGCCACGGCCAGCGCCTGCTCGTCTTGCAACTTGGCGTCAGTGAGTTGCGCGACCAGCTGCGCGATGCCGCGGTCGAGTCCGCCTCGCCACACGGCGAGCGAGTCCAGGCTGGAGAGCAGGGCGTTTGACATGCGGCTGGGCGGGGGCTGAATTCGATCCTAGCGCAGGCCCGCGCGCTGCAGTGGCCCCCGATACATGTTCTGACATGTTCGCCGGCAGAGCCTGTGATTTTGTCAACGCCGTTGGCAACCCGCGCAGAAGTAAGTGGCGCGTTGGCCTTGCACGATGCGACGCACCGTGCCGCCGCAACGGGCACAGGCCTGGCCCTCTCGGCCATAGACCAGGGCCTCGTGCTGGAAGCCGCCGCTCATGCCGTGGCTGTCACGAAAGTCCCGCAAGGTCGAGCCGCCCAGTTCAATGGCGCGGGCCAGGGTCAGGCGCAGCGCCGCCAGCAGGCGCTCGCAACGCGGCCGGCTCAGTTTGTCGCATCGGGTGCGGGGGTCGATCGCCGCCCGGTGCAAGGCCTCGCTGACGTAGATATTGCCAGCGCCGACCACGATGTCGCCGGCCAGCAAGGCGGCCTTGACCGTGGTCTTGCGGCCATGCAACGCTGCGTGCAACCGTGCTGGCGTGAAGCTGGCATCAAACGGCTCGGCCCCCAGCCGCGCCAGCAGCCGTGCCGCCGGGTCGAGCGCAAGACCGGGCGACCAGACCACTGCGCCAAAGCGGCGCGGATCGGTCAGGCGCAACAGGCCACGGCTGGTGAGCAGATCAAAATGATCGTGCAGGCCGGGTTCGGGCGGTGGCTGCGTCAGCTCGACGGACTCGGTGAATTTGAGTGAACCCGACATGCCCAGGTGCAACAGCAGGCCGCTGTCCAGAGGCAAGGTGTCGGCCGGACGGGGGCTCGGACTTCCCGCCGCGCCGTCAACGCTGCCCGTCGGCCCGGCCAGCGGCAGCCACAGGTACTTGCCACGCCGCTGCAGCAGGCCGACCCGCTGGCCCTGCAAGCGCTCGGGCGCCAGTCCCAGCGGCCAGCGCAGCGGTTTGCCCAGCCGGGCTGACAGCACCCGGGCACCCACCAACCGGTCGGCCAGGCTGGCGCGGGTCACTTCAACTTCAGGCAGTTCGGGCATCAAGGGGAATTATCGGTGCCGCCTAGAATCAGTCTTGTTTTCAGGAGTGTTCATGACCGGCATCGTTGCCCGCCTTCGCTGCCGCCCCTCCGGCCCTGTGTCCCGCCTGCCATCGCGCCCGGCCCACCTGGCCGGGCTTGTCGCCTTGGCCGCCCTGATCACCTGCGGTGCCGGGCAGGCTCCGGCCTGGGCTCAGGCGGTAAATCCGAATGCGCCCAGCCTGCCCGGCTCGGCTGCAGTGCTGCCGCCAGACCCTGTTGCGGCCAATTCAACGCTCGACTCTCTGCTGTTTTACCAACTGCTGATCGGCGAGCTTGAACTCAACGCCGGCCGTGCCGGCAATGCGTATGGCGTGATCCTTGACGCAGCGCGGCGCCACGGTGATGAGGCCTTGTTCCAACGCGCGGTCGAGATTGCCGTGCAGGCGAGGGCGGGCGACCAGGCCTTGGAGGCTGCGCGCGCCTGGCGCACTGCCAAACCCAGCTCGGTGGCGCCGCTGCGTTACCAGACCCAGATCCTGCTTGCCCTGAACAAGCCCGAAGACGTGATCGAGCCCCTGACTGCGTGGCTCGCCAGCGTACCGACGATGGAGCAACCCGGGCTGATCGCCGGCCTGCCGCGCTTGCTGCAAGGCCTGCCCGACCGCCAGCGGGCGCTGTCCCTCATTGAAAAGCTGGTGCTGCCCTACCTCGACAAACCTGGCACCCGCACCGCCAGCCGGGTGACGTTGGGTCGCGCTCATCTGGCCGCCGGCAACCTGCCACAGGCGCTCGGCCTGGCGCGCGCTGCCCAGAGCGACGATCTGGCCGCATCCGCACCTGCCTTGCTGGCGCTGGAGCTGCTGCCCGGCACGCCGGCGGCCGAGACGGTTGTCACCGACTACCTGGCCCGGCCCGAGGCCGAACCTGCAGTGCGTATGGCCTATGTGCGCCAGCTCACCCAGTCGCAGCGCTATGCCGATGCCGGCCGGCAACTCGACCGCCTCACCACCGACCGGCCTCAGATCCCCGAACCCTGGCTGATGCTGGGTGCGCTGCGCCTGGAGCTCAAGCAACCCCGCGAGGCCGAAACCGCGCTGCTGAAATACGTCGAACTGGCCTCGGCCACGCCAGCCCCTGGCAGCGCCGCAGCCGATGCGGCCAAGGCCGGCGCAAAACCGCCCGAGTCCGCCTCTTCTTCCTCCGCCGCTGCCGCCGCCACCGCTGCCGCCGCCACCGCTGCAGTTGCCGCCGCCACCGCTGCCGCTGGGGCCGCCGTCGCCGAAGACGATGACGACGAGCCCAGTGCTGCGCCCGCTGGCTCGGCCCGTGACCTGACCCAGGCCTGGCTGCTGCTGGCCCAATCGGCTGAGCAGCGCGGCGATGTCAAGGCTGCCGAGACCTGGCTGGCCAAGGTGGACAACCCCCAGCGGGCCTTGGAGGTGCAGTCGCGCCGCGCCAGCTTGCTGGCCCGTCAAGGCAAGATCAAAGAGGCGAGGGCGCTGATCCAGGCCGTGCCCGAGCGCACCGGTGACGATGCCCGCGCCAAGTTGATGGCCGAGGCCCAGATGCTTCGCGATGTCAAGCGCTGGCGCGAGGCGCTGGAGGTGCTGACCGCAGCCAGCCAACGCTTCAGCGACGACGTCGACTTGATTTACGAGCAGGCGATGGTCGAAGAAAAGCTCGACCACCTGCCCGAGATGGAGCGGCTGCTGCGCCGTGTCATCGCGCTCAAGCCCGAGCATCCGCATGCCCACAACGCGCTGGGCTACTCGCTGGCTGATCGCGGTGTGCGTCTGCCCGAGGCGCGTGACCTGATTGCGCGTGCGCTGGAGTTGTCGCCCGGCGACCCCTTCATCACCGACAGCCTTGGCTGGGTTGAATACCGGCTCGGCCGCCGCGACGTCGCCCTGCGCCTGCTGCGCCAGGCCTACTCTGCACGGCCCGACACCGAAATTGCCGCGCACCTGGGCGAGGTCTTGTGGGCGGACGGCCAGCAAGCCGAGGCCCGCACGGTCTGGCAGGACGCCCGCAACCGCGATGCCGCCAACGAGGTGTTGCGTGAAACCCTGGCGCGGCTGAAGGTCGGTTTGTGACCCTGGGTGGTCCGGGCATTTTTGGCGGTGTTGGCGGGTTGGGCGCGGCGCCGCTGGGGCGGCGCTTGCTGGCGGCGGTTCTGCTGGCGGCGGTGCTGATGGCTGCGGCCGCTGGCGGGCTTGCCGGGTGTGCCAGCTTGGGCGTCAGCGACCGGGCTGCGCCGGGGGAGACCCTCAGCGGCCGCCTGTCGGTTCGGGTGGACGGCCAGGCCGAGCGCGGGTTGAACGCCGACTTCGAGCTGAGCGGCTCCGCCCCGCAGGGTCGGCTGCGCTTGAGCGGCCCGTTGGGCACCACGCTGGCGCAGGCGAGTTGGGCGCCGGGCCAGGCGGTGCTGGTCAGCGCCGGCAGCGAAACCCGGTTTCCCGACCTCGACAGCCTGGCCGCCGCCGCCCTGGGCGAGCCCTTGCCGATGGCCGCGCTGTTCGACTGGCTGCGCGGCCGGCCCTGGCCTGCCGCAGCCTCGGAGTTGCGCGGCGACGGCGTGCCGGGCTTTGCCCAACTGGGTTGGCAGATCGACCTGGCGCGCTGGGCCGAGGGCTGGGTCGAGGCCAGGCGGGTCGCACCGCCCCGGGTCAGCGTGCGGGTTCGGCTGGACATGACGGAATGAGCCTGCTTGCCCTCTACGACGTGCCCGCGCCGGCCAAGCTCAACCTGTTCTTGCATGTGGTGGGACGGCGCCCCGACGGTTACCACCTGCTGCAGTCGGTGCTGGTGCTGATCGACTGGTGCGACACGCTGCACTTCGAGCGCCGGCACGATGGCCTGTTGCAGCGTCATGATCTCGGCCCAGCCCTGCCGCCCGACGACCTGAGCCTGAGGGCGGCGCGGGCACTTCAACAAGCCAGCGGCACATCGCTGGGTGCCGACTTGTCGGTGCACAAGCGCTTGCCCTGGGGCGCCGGCCTGGGCGGCGGCAGCTCGGACGCGGCCAGCACGTTGCTGGCCCTGAACCGGCTCTGGGGTCTGAACTGGCCCCGAGCCCGGCTGCAGCAACTCGCGCTGCCGCTGGGGGCTGACGTGCCGTTTTTTGTCGGCGGCCACAACGCTTTTGTCGAGGGCATTGGCGAGCGGCTGACGCCGTTGCCGGCCTTGCCACTGCAAGATTACGCAGTGGTCAAACCGGCCCAGTCCATCGCCACTGCGTCCATTTTTGGCAGCCCACACTTGGCCAGAGACACTGAAGCTGCTACACTCATGAGCTTTCTTGCAGACGCAAACCTGGAAAGAAAACTGGAGCATAGGCTTGAGAATGTGCTGGAGAACGGGTACGGCAAAAATGATTTGCAGCACCCAGCGCAGCTGAGTTGCCCTGAGCTGGAGCAAGTGGCCAATTGGCTGCAAGACCGATTTGGCAACAGCCGTATGACGGGTTCTGGCAGTGCAGTGTTTGCAAGAATAGACAAAATTTCAGGCACCGGCGATCAGCCACCGGCGCCGGGCAGCGTGGCAGCAACTTTGCGGGATTTGTCGCAAAGCCAGCCGCAAAGCCCGTCGCAAATCCTGCAGCAGTTGCCGCAGGGTTGGGTCGGTCAAAGATGCCGCAGTCTGGACCACCATCCGCTGGTTGGTTGGGCCGACTGAATGGGTTGAGGCTGTGGCGCAAGCTGCATCCTGCGTAGGGGAGTCGCCAAGTTGGTCAAGGCATCGGATTTTGATTCCGACATGCGAGGGTTCGAGTCCTTCCTCCCCTGCCAAATCTTTGCTTGTCCACCCCAATTTGTTCAGGCCTGACGGAGAAAGTACCGTGCTTTTCAACACCGTGCTGTTCACCGGCAACGCCAATCCCGCCCTCGCGCAGGAGATGGCCAAGATTCTTGGGGTAGAACTGGGCAAGGCCACCGTCGGCCGGTTCTCGGATGGTGAAGTCACGGTCGAGGTGCACCAGAACGTGCGCGCCCGCGATGTGTTTGTGGTGCAAAGCACCTGCGCACCGACCAATGAGAACCTGATGGAATTGCTCATCATGGTCGATGCCTTGAAGCGCGCCAGTGCGCGCCGCATCACCGCAGTGATCCCGTACTTCGGCTACGCCCGGCAAGACCGGCGGCCGCGCTCGATGCGTGTGCCCATCAGCGCCAAGGTGGTGGCCAATCTGCTGGAGACCGTCGGCGTCGAGCGCTTGCTGACGATGGACCTGCATGCCGACCAGATCCAGGGTTTTTTCGACATCCCGGTCGACAACATCTACGCCTCGCCGGTGTTGCTGACCGACTTGAAGAGCAAGGCCTACCCCGACCTGGTGGTGGTCAGCCCCGATGTGGGCGGCGTGGTGCGCGCCCGTGCGCTGGCCAAGCAACTCGGCAGCGAACTGGCCATCATCGACAAGCGCCGGCCCAAGGCCAATGTGTCTGAGGTGATGCATGTGATCGGCGAGATCGACGGCCGCAACTGCGTGATCATGGACGACATGATCGACACCGCCGGCACCCTGGTCAAGGCGGCCGAAGTGCTCAAGGAGCGCGGCGCCAAGCGAGTGTTTGCCTACTGCACCCACCCGATCCTGTCGGGCCCGGCGGTTGACCGCATCGCCAACAGCCAGCTCGATGAGGTGGTGATCACCAACACCATCCCCCTGTCCGACGCGGCCCGGGCCTGCAAGAAGATCCGCCAGTTGTCGGTGGCTTTCTTGTTTGCCGAGACCATCCGCCGCATCTCGGACGGCGAGTCGGTGACCTCGCTGTTCTCGGAGCAAAACAACAACTTCTGATGCCGCAGGCATCCGGGCCTCAGGGCGCCGGTTGACTGTGGTGCAGGGCCACCGGGCGCACGAGCCTGGCGGCTTTTCGGCAGCCGCAAGGCTGTTCAACCCCGGTGTCTGGTCGCGGACACCATCCATGGAGCAACCATGAACTTCACCGCTTTCGAGCGCAATCTGCAGGGGACCGGAGCGAGCCGCCGCCTGCGCATCTCGGGCAAGGTGCCTGGCATCGTTTTTGGCGCCGGCGCACCCCAGATGGTCGAGCTGGACCACAACGCGCTGTACTTCGCGCTCAAGAAAGAGGCCTTCCACAGCTCCATCCTCGAGATGGAACTGGGCGAGACCAAGCAACGTGTGCTGCTGCGCGACTTCCAGATGCACCCCTGGAAGCAGCAAGTGCTGCACGTTGACTTTCAGCGCGTCGACGAGACCACCCGTATCCGCAAGAAGGTGCCGCTGCACTTCTCCGGCGAAGAAAACTCGGTCGCTGTCAAGACCGACAAGTGCCTGGTGGCGCACGTCTCGACCGAGGTCGAGATCGAGTGCCTGGCCACCGCGCTGCCCGAGTTCATCCCGGTGGACCTGGCCGGCCTGGTCAAGGGTCAGTCGCTGCATGCGTCCGACCTGGTGCTGCCTGAGGGCATCAAGATCGTCAAGCACGGCAAGAACAACCCGGTGATCGTCGCCGCTACCGCGCCGAAGATCGAAGAAGAAGTTGCGCCGGTTGAAGCCGTTCCGGCCAAGAAGGGTGCAGCCAAGAAGGTTGCCGCCAAGACGCCCGCCGCCAAGACGCCTGCGGCCAAGAAGTAAGGGCCGCACCGCAGCCCACCCGGGCTGCGTCGGCTGCAGAACCTCGCCTTGGCGGGGTTTTTTTTCGCCTGCCGTCCGCGTCGACCCCAGGGTGCGCGCAGGGGTCAGACAGCCGCCGGCTGGGCTTACAGTGGGGTCCATCATGACCCCTGTCCGACCATGAACGCCTTCGACCCCGCTGCGCTGGAGTGCCTTGCCGCGCTAGCGGATGCAGGCAGCTTCGAGCGGGCGGCGCAGCAACTGGCGATCACCCAATCGGCGGTGTCGCAACGGCTGCGCACGCTCGAGACCGGGCTCGGCCGCCTGCTGGTGGTGCGCTCACGTCCGCTGCGCCTGACCGAGCCGGGCAAGGTGCTGCTGCGCTACGCCCGCCAGATGCAGGCGATGCGGGCCGACCTGGCGCGGGAGCTGGGTGCAGGCCTGCTGCAAGTGGAGCGGCTGCCGATTGCCGTCAACGCCGACAGCCTCGCGACCTGGGTGCTGCCGGCGCTCGACCCGGTGGTGCGTGACGGTCAACGTGCCGGTTACGGCCTGGAGCTGGTGGTCGATGACCAGGACTTTACGCACCAGAGCCTGCGAGAAGGCGCGGTGCTGGGCTGTGTCAGCACCGTGGCAGAGCCGCTGCGCGGTTGCAGCGTCACGTCGCTGGGCTGCATGCGATACGTGGCGGTTGCCAGCCCCGACTTCTCCTCGCAGTTCATGCCTCAGGGTCTGGACCGGTCCAACTTTGCCCGGCTGCCCTGGCTGGTGTTCAACCGCAAGGACGACATGGCGTCGGCCTGGGTCGAGCAAGCCTTTGGCGTGGCGGAGGCGCGCCTGGTTGAGCGCCACGTGCCCTCTACCGAGGCCCATGCCCGTGCTGCGGCCATGGCTTGGGGCCTGGCCGTGATGCCCGAGCAGATGGCGGCGCCTTGCCTGGCCAACGGCAGCTTGCAAGCGGTGCATGCCGGGGTGTACGTGGAGGTGCGCCTGCACTGGCACCAGTGGCGGCTGCTGGGCACCGAGGCCACCCCGCCAGACGCCGCGCCGCCCCTGCGCGCCAGCGCGCTCGACCGCATTGGCCGCGCGCTGGCCGAGGGCGCCCGCACGGCGCTGCGGCCACCGGGATAATCGGCACCATGATCCGATTGATCGTTGGCCTCGGCAACCCTGGCCCCGAGTATGAGCACACCCGGCACAACGCCGGTTTCTGGTGGCTGGATGCGGCAGCTCACCAGCTCGGCGCAGCGCTGAGATTCGAGCGCAACTACCAGGGCCTGCTGGCGCGGCTGGTGCTGCCAGACGGCCCGGTCTGGCTGCTGCAACCCATGACCTTCATGAACCTGTCGGGCAAGTCGGTCGGGCCGCTGGCGCATTTTTTCAAGATCGAGCCGGCGCAGATCCTGGTGGTGCACGACGAGCTCGACCTCGCGCCGGGCCAGATCAAGCTCAAGCAAGGCGGCGGCGCGGCCGGGCACAACGGCTTGAAGGACATCCTGGCGCAACTCGGGTCGCCCGACTTCTGGCGCTTGCGGATCGGCATTGGCCACCCCGGCGACCGCGCCGAAGTGGCCAACTGGGTGCTCAAGCGCCCACCGCTGGAGGATCGGCTGAGCATCAACCAGTGCATTGCCGCCTCGGTCGAGACCCTGCCGCTGTTGCTGGCTGGCGCGATGGACCGCGCAACAATGAAGATCCATGCCAAACCGCCCCGGCCCAAGCTGCCGCCGCGCCAGCCTGCCGACCTTGCCGGCGCTGCGCCTGCCGACGGACTCGCTGCCTCGCCGGCCGATTTGCCAACCCGTAGCCCGGAGTAGCCGTCATGCACCTGTCTCCTGACCTCCATCCGTCATCAAACCCAGGGTTTGCGCCAGGCACCGGGTGGCGCAGGTCGGCCACAGCGCTGCTGTTCAGCCTGGCCAGCCTGGTCAGTCTGGAGGTGGCGGCGCAGGGCGCCGATGCGCCAGCCTACCGCTGCGGCAACAGCTACTCGTCCCAGCCTTGTCCGGGCGGCACAGCGGTGGACGCGGCCGATCCCCGCAGCGCAGCCCAGCAGCGCGAGGCGCGCGAGGCCAGTCAGCGCCAGGCCGATCTGGCCCGCCAGCTGAAGGCCGAACGACTGGCCACTGAGCGTGCCACAGCCCGAGGCGGTGCCGCCAATCTGGGCCCGACCGCAGCCAAGCCCCCTGCCAAAGCCGCGTCCAAGCCCCAAGCCAGCCGCCATAAAAAGGCGCACAAGCTGGTCAAGCCCGCCAAGCCGACCCAGCCGTCCAAGGCAGCTTCGGCACCGCGCTGAAGCTGCGGCGGTTTGTTGGCGGCTGGCGCCGCTCAGGTCGTGGTGCCGGCGATCAGCAGGCGGTACTTGGACCAGAGCAATTCGCGGGTCTCGACCCGCATCGGGTCCACCGGGATACACGCCACCGGACAAACCTGCACACACTGCGGCTCGTCAAAATGGCCGACACATTCGGTGCACTTGCTCGGGTTGATCTCGTAGATTTCCACGCCCATGCTGATGGCCTGGTTCGGGCATTCGGGCTCGCAGACGTCGCAGTTGATGCATTCGTCGGTGATCATCAGGGCCATGGGGCCTCCGGACCGTCGCCGTGCAGTGACCGTGGCCGAGGCTGCATGTTCAGGCGGTGTCGCTGGGCAGCCGGGCCACGCGTTCTTTCAGCCGGTCGAGTACCAGCGGGGCGACAAACTTCGAGACATCACCGCCCAGCGTGGCGATCTCGCGCACAAAGGTGCCGCTGACGAACTGGTACTGGTCGGACGGCGTCAGGAACAGGGTTTCGACTTCGGGCATCAATTGGCGGTTCATGCCGGCCATCTGGAATTCGTACTCGAAGTCACTGACCGCACGCAGCCCGCGCACCACCACATTGCCGTCGTTGCCGACCACAAAATCGCGCAGCAGGCCGCGAAACGCCACCACCTCGATGTTGCGGTAGGGCTTGGCGATCTCGCGCGCAATGTCGAGCCGCTCGTCGATGGTGAACATCGTGCGTTTGTGGTGGCCTACCGCCACGGCAAGCAACAGCTTGTCGAACAGTTGCGATGCCCGGCGCATCAGGTCTTCATGGCCCAGGGTCATCGGGTCGAAGGTGCCGGGGTACACCGCAGTAATGAACTTGGCCTGGGTCAAGTGGGTCTCCTGGCGGGCGCGCGTTAGTCGGAAGGGGTGCTGCTGCTGCGCCGCAGCAAATGATAGTGCACCGAGCCGGCGCGTCCGTGCTTGAAAACCGCCAGACCTGCGGGCAACTCGGGGGCACTCAGCGCGGCGGGGGCTTCGGCATAGACCAGCCCACCCTCGACAAGCAGCGGCGCGGCCAGCGCCAGCGCACGCGGCAGCAGGTCGGCATCAAATGGCGGATCGAGCAGCACCAGCTCAAACCGGGCCGGTGCGCAACGTGCCATCCATACCAGCGCATCGCACGCTTCGACCCGCAGGCTTGCAACGCTCAGACGTTGCTGGCTGGCGCGCAGGCTCTGGACCAGGCCCGCGTCGCGCTCCAGCAGCAGCACCTCGGCCGCGCCGCGCGATGCCGCCTCGAAGCCCAGCGCGCCGCTGCCGGCAAACGCGTCCAGGCAGCGCCAGCCGGACATTTCTGCGCCCAGCCAGTTGAACAGGGTCTCGCGCACCCGGTCGGGCGTAGGCCGCAGGCCGGGTTTGTCGGCCACCGGCAATTTGCTGCGCCGCAACTGGCCGCCGATCAGGCGCACTTCGTTGGGCGTTTTGCTGCGCGCCGGTGCGGGCGCGGCAAGCGCAGCCTTGGAGCCTGCCTTGCCACGCGGCTTGGCTTTGGCCTCCGGCGATGCGCGGGGTTTGGCACTGCGGGGGGCGGACTTGCTCAGGGCTTGGCTCAAGGCGGGGTCGAGAAGGGCGGCGGGCTCAGAGTCGAACCGGGATGCCGTGCTGCGCCAGCACCGCCTTGGCCTGGCCGACGGTGAACTCGCCGTAGTGAAAGATGCTGGCCGCCAGCACCGCGTCGGCGCCGCCCATCTGGATGCCCTCGGCCAGGTGCGCCAGCGCGCCGACACCGCCTGAGGCGATGACCGGCACGGGCACGGCGTCGCTGACGGCGCGGGTCAGTGCCAGGTCGAAGCCGATCTTGGTGCCGTCGCGGTCCATGCTGGTCAGCAAGATCTCGCCGGCGCCAAATTCGGCCATCTGACAGGCCCAGGCCACTGCATCGAGCCCCATGTTCTTGCGGCCGCCGTGGCTGTAGACATCCCAGCCCGGGCCGCGCAGCGCCAGGTCGTCACCCGCCCGGCGTTTGGCGTCTATCGCCACCACGATGCACTGCGCACCGTACTTGGCCGAAGCCTCCTGGATCACCGGCGGGTTGGCAATGGCCGCCGAGTTGAAGCTGACCTTGTCGGCGCCGGCATTGAGCAGGCGCCGTACATCGGCCACGGTGCGCACGCCACCGCCCACGGTGAGCGGGATGAAAACCTGCGAGGCCACCGCCTCGATGATGTGCAGGATCAGATCACGGCCGTCGCTGGTGGCGGTGATGTCGAGAAAGGTCAGCTCATCCGCGCCTTGCTCGTTGTAGCGGGCGGCGATCTCGACCGGGTCACCGGCATCCCGCAGTTCGAGAAAGTTGACACCCTTGACGACCCGGCCGCCAGTGACGTCCAGGCAGGGAATGATGCGTTTGGCGAGCATGGCCGGGCGCGGTGTTGGGCAGGGCTGGGCGGGCGCCTGAGCCTTCTAGACGGTCACGCCCTTGGCCGTGTCCGCGTACTCCTCGATCTTGTCGAAGTTGAGGTACTGGTAAATCTTGCTGCTGTCCTTGGTGATCACGCCCATGTCGGCCTGGTACTCGGCCAGCGTGGGAATGCGGCCGATCTTGCTGGCGATGGCCGCCAACTCGGCCGAGGCCAGGTAGACGTTGGAGTTTTTGCCCAGCCGGTTCGGAAAGTTGCGGGTGCTGGTTGACACCACCGTCGCGCCCTCGCGCACCTGGGCCTGGTTGCCCATGCACAGGCTGCAGCCGGGCATCTCGGTGCGTGCACCGGCCGCGCCAAACACGCCGTAGTGGCCTTCCTGGGTCAGCTGCTGAGCGTCCATCTTGGTCGGCGGGGCGATCCAGAGCTTGACGGGGATGTCGCGCTTGCCGTCAAGCAGCTTGCTGGCGGCGCGGAAGTGGCCGATGTTGGTCATGCAACTGCCGATGAAGACCTCGTCGATCTTGACGCCCGCCACGTCCGACAGCAGCCTGGCATCGTCCGGGTCATTGGGGCAGCACAGGACGGGTTCTTTGAGCTGGTCGAGATCGATCTCGATAACTTCGGCGTACTCGGCGTCCGCGTCGGCTTCCAGCAGCTCGGGGTTGGCCAGCCAGGCTTCAACCGCCTTGATACGGCGCTCGAGCGTGCGCTTGTCGAGGTAGCCGTCGGCGATCATGTTCTTCATCAGCACCACGTTGCTGGTGAGGTACTCCTTGACCGGTGCCGGGTTCAACTTGACGGTGCAACCGGCAGCGCTGCGCTCGGCGCTGGCGTCGCTCAGCTCAAAGGCTTGCTCGACCTTGAGGTCGGGCAGGCCTTCAATCTCGAGGATGCGGCCCGAAAACGCGTTGATCTTGCCCTGCTTGGACACCGTCAGCAGCCCGGCCTTGATCGCGTAGTAGGGGATGGCATGCACCAGGTCGCGCAGCGTGATGCCGGGCTGCATCGTGCCCTTGAAGCGCACCAGGATCGACTCGGGCATGTCCAGCGGCATCACGCCGGTGGCCGCACCAAAAGCCACCAGCCCCGAGCCGGCCGGAAAGCTGATGCCGATCGGGAACCGGGTGTGGCTGTCGCCGCCGGTGCCCACGGTGTCGGGCAGCAGCAGGCGGTTGAGCCAGCTGTGGATAACGCCGTCGCCCGGGCGCAGGCTCACGCCGCCGCGGTTGCTCATGAAGGTCGGCAGCTCGCGGTGGGTCTTGACGTCCACAGGCTTGGGGTAGGCGGCGGTGTGGCAAAAGCTCTGCATCACCAGGTCGGCACTGAAGCCCAGGCAGGCCAAATCTTTCAATTCGTCGCGGGTCATCGGGCCGGTGGTGTCCTGGCTGCCGACGGTGGTCATGCGGGGTTCGCAGTAGGTGCCCGGGCGCACGCCCTGGCCCTCGGGCAGGCCAACGGCCCGGCCCACCATCTTTTGGGCTACGGTGAAACCGGCTTGGGTGGCGATCGGTGCGGTCGGCAGGCGGAACACGGTGGCAGCGGCCAGGCCCAGAAAATCACGCGCCTTGGCGGTGAGCGAGCGGCCGATGATCAAGTTGATGCGGCCGCCGGCGCGCACTTCGTCAAACAGCACCTCGCTCTTGAGCTTGAACGAGGTGGCCAGCTTGCCGTCTCTTTCGATCTTGCCGGCGTAGGGGTAGACGTCGATCACGTCCCCCATGTTGAAGGCCGAGACATCCACCTCGATCGGCAATGCGCCCGAGTCTTCTTGCGTATTGAAAAAGATCGGCGCGATCTTGCCGCCCAGCGTGACGCCGCCAAAGCGCTTGTTCGGCACAAACGGGATGTCTTCGCCAAAGCCCCAGATGATGCTGTTGGTCGCGCTCTTGCGGGACGAACCGGTGCCGACCACGTCGCCAACATAGGCCACGAGGTGGCCCTTGGCCTTGAGCTCCTCGATGAACTGCATCGGGCCACGCTTGCCGTCTTCTTCAGGCGTGATGCCAGGGCGGGCGTTCTTGAGCATCGCCAGGTAGTGCAGCGGGATGTCGGGGCGGCTCCAGGCGTCGGGTGCCGGCGACAGGTCGTCGGTGTTGGTCTCCCCCACCACCTTGAACACGGTGACGGTGATCTTCTGGGCGACTTCAGGGCGGGAGGTGAACCACTCGGCGTCGGCCCAGCTCTGCATCACGTCCTTGGCGTGGCCGTTGCCGGCCTTGGCCTTTTCGGCCACGTCGTGGAAAAAATCGAACATCAGCAGCGTCTTCTTCAGCGCGGCGCCGGCCACAGGGGCCACGCTGGCGTCGTCGAGCAGGTCGATCAGCGGTTTGACGTTGTAGCCGCCCACCATCGTGCCCAGCAACTCGGTGGCCTTGGATCGGGAGATCAGCGCCACCGCCAGGTCACCGTGCGCCACGGCCGACAAGAAGCTGGCCTTGACCTTGGCCGCGTCGTCCACGCCGGGCGGCACGCGGTGGGTGATCAGGTCGAGCAAAAAGGCATCTTCGCCCGCCGGCGGTGCCTTGATCAGCTCGATCAGCTCGGCGGTCTGCTGGGCGGTCAGCGGCAGCGGCGGGATGCCGAGGGCGGCGCGTTCAGCAACGTGTTGGCGGTAGGCTTGCAGCATCTCGTGGGCTCCTGACTGGGGGCGGTGGACGAACAGGGTGATCAGCGCCGGAAGCCGATTGCACCGCTGCTCGGGGCGCGGGCTGTCAAGCTGGTGGCGTCTAAGGGTAAGTCCCGTATTTTATGTCTTATATAAGACTTGCCAAGTGCAATTTTGAGCCGATGGCCGCGTCTTCACGGGATTGTGGCGCAGTGCAGCATCGTTGCGCATGAAAACCTCTGCTGCGGCGCTCACCCCGGCTGCTGTGCGCACAACCCGTGCCGAGGACGAAAAAAAGCCCGCTGCGGGCGGGCTGGGCGGCGCTGTCTGCACCAGGCGGCGCGCGATGCTCAGGCGTTGTCGCGCATCCATTGGGCGGCAAATTCGTCCGAACGGGCCTGGGCGGTGGCG
>JANYKR010000054.1 GCA_025358155.1 Betaproteobacteria bacterium | reverse complement strand
TCGGTGGCGGCCATGATCGAAAAATCTAGTGCTGACGTGGTGAGGTTCAGGTCGATGCAGCAGGTTCCGCCCGTCGAAGGTGCGTCGGCCACCATCACCTGCCAATGGTCGGCCTTGGTCTCTGGAAAGGCCGCCGCCGCGCAATTGAAGGCGAGATCCAGCGCGGCCTTGTGCGTCACCAGCCGATAGCCGCGGCCCACGACGCTGACCACGCGATTGCCCTTCACGTCCACCACCGCCTGGCTGTCGCGTGCTGGCACCTCCAGATTTCCGATCCGCGTGAACAGTGGCCGCAGCTCAACGTCAAACAGCAGGTCCTTCAGTTCGCTCAGTCTGGTCATGATTGCCCCCCCGGCAATGGTTGGCCGCTGTGGCCGTTGATGACATCGCGCACGCGGGATGGCTCGGCCAGCACCAGATCGCTGGCCCAATGGCCAAAACCCCCATGCGAATTGACCGCCTCCACCCACTGCGCCAGCGCCACCCGCTTGGCCCGGTCCTGGTCGCTGTCCTCGCCCTTGATCTCCAGCACCAGCGTCTTGCCTGACTTGAAGCGGATCAGGAAGTCGGGCACGTATTTGCGTTTCGACCCGCCCCACAGATACAAGATCTGGAAACCCAGGTGGTCGTTCTTGACCCAGGCCGCCACGTCGTCATGGCCTTCCAGCATGTCGGCGGTGTACTTCTCCCAACTGCTGTCCACCACGATGTGGCTGATCTGCGACCGCTGGGTCTTCTCGCAAATGCGGGTGGTGTACCAATCGCGCATGTCGCGCGTGCTGCCAATCGGTCGGTCGGCGTCGAACACCGGCTCCAGCTTCAGCGTGTTCTGCTGGTGCACCAGGCTGACCAGGTGCTGCACGATAGGGTCGATGTGCAGCGCGAACAGGATGCGCTTGCGCAGTGGGTCTTGATGGAACAGCGACGGAATGTCGATGTGCTTTGATCCGAGAAACTGCTCCACCAGCCGCACCAGTTGAAACAGCAGGTACTCACGCCGCCCGGTGAACTGCCCGGCCAACTGCTCGAAGGCACGTTGCGCCGCTTTGAACACCAAACGTTGCAGCCTGAATTCTTCTGGCAGCTTCTCCAGGTCGATCACCGAAATCTGGCTCCAGTCCGACGCGCCGCCCAACGCCGGCGCAATCTCCGCGCGGATCACCACCTCGGCCGGGTCGATCCTGAAAGCCTTCACCTTCGACCAATCCACCACCAGTTGCGGCTGCACCAGTGCGTCGATGCGCAGGATGTTGGGCCAGCGGATCTCGAACTCGTTGCGATCAATCAGTGATTCGATCTGCGTGCTGTTTTTAGGCGGCGGCGGCGGTGGACCGCCATCGCCCGGCGCCAGCGCAATCGACAGTGGCACGCCAAACACGTTGACGTACTCGGGCAAAAACAGCCGCCCCTCGGCGTCCATGTCATAGGCCACCCGACGCAGGCCCCGGCCGATCACCTGCTCACACAGCAACTGGCTGGTGAAGGCGCGCAAGCCCATGATGTGGGTCACGTTCTTGGCGTCCCAGCCCTCTGACAGCATGGCCACCGACACCACCTTCTGCAGGTCTTGGCCACCCTGGCCGCGCTTGCCCACGGTGTCCACCAACGCGCGCAGCAGTTCTTCCTTCTTCAACGCGGCCAACCGCTCCTTCTGGCTGTCGGGGATGCGCGCCGCCGCCACGATGGCCTGCAACCGTGCTTCGTAGTCCTTGTCGGCGGTGGCGGTTTCGCCCAACTCGGCCTTCTCCAGCACCCGCGAATCCACCCTCAAAGTCCGGTTGGGCGCTTGCAGTTCAGCCCACTGCGCGTGCCCCTTGTTGAAGTAGTGCTCGATGCGTGCCGCCGTCTCGGTGCGGTTGCACACCGTCAGCATCACCGGCGGGCTGGTGTGGCCCGCCTCGGCCCACTGCCGTGCTGTCTCTCGCCAATCGGCGCCCAGCAGCGTGTAGGCCTGCTGCACCAGTTGCGGCAGGGCTTCGTGCGGCTCGGCACCACGCCGGTTCAGGTCGGTGCTGACTGACTCGTCGCGGTACAGGTGGTACAGCTTCGGCCGCAGCGTTGCCGCATCGGGCAGCGCATCGGCACGCACCACCACACGCGGTGTCTTTACCAGCCCGGCCTCGATGGCGTCGTTCAGCCCGATGCGGCAACGCTGCGGCCGAAGCTGTACCACCTGTACCGCGACGAGTCAGTCAGCACCGACCTGAACCGGCGTGGTG
>JANYKR010000031.1 GCA_025358155.1 Betaproteobacteria bacterium | reverse complement strand
TGGCAACCCTTCGGTGCGCCAGCCCACACCCTCCAAGGAGATTCTTGATGACCAACCTGACCAAGATGAGTGACAACGGCCGCAAGCTGCTGACGCAGTGGGAGGGTTTCAAGACCCAGGTCTACAAGGATTCGGCAGGCCTGCCCACGATTGGCGTGGGCCATCTGCTGACCCAGGAAGAGCGCGCCTCGGGCCAGATCCGCATTGGCGGTGTGGCAGTGGGCACGGCCGCCGGCCTGAGCGAGATGCTGGTGTCGCAGTTGCTGAGCCAGGATCTGGTGCGCTTCGAGAACGCGGTGACCAACCTGGTGATCGTCGACTTGAAGCAGAACCAGTACGACGCGCTGGTGTCGTTTGCTTTCAACCTCGGCTCCAACGCCTTGAAGACCAGCACCTTGTTGCGTGAACTCAACGTCGGCCACTATGACGCTGTGCCCGCCCAGATGCGGCGCTTTGTCAATTCGGACGGGCATCCGGTACCCGGTTTGGTGAACCGCCGCGAAAACGAAGTCAAGCTGTGGCTGGGCACGGTTTGAGGCGTGTTCCGGCTTTGACGCCGGGTTGCTGGGCGGCGGCGCTGGTGGTGATGCTGTCCACCCAGCCGGCGGCTGCTGCGCAAGCTGCCGAGCCGCTGGCCGCGCCGGCCGCGCTGGCGAAGTTGCAGACTGAACTCAAGGCCGCCGTCCCGGCCGAGACCTGGGCCGCGTTCCAGACCACGCAGCGCAGCTGGGAGCGTTACGCCCGCGCTGATTGCGACTGGAAGCGCTCCCTCAGCGACGGCGGGTCGGTCGGCGCCAGTCTGTATGGCCGCTGCATGACGGCCAAGCGGCGGGCGCGCATCAACGAGCTCAAGCTGCTGCTGTGTGAGGGCTACGGCCTGACTGGCGCCTGCGAGGCCTCGGCCCGCTACGACCAGCCAGCGGACCCCACAGCACGCTGAGCCGCCGCCCGCACGCCGATGGGCGTGCTGCGGGTGGTCTGCGGGTGGTCTGCGGTCGGCTGGCTGTCATTGCCGCGGCGAGACCGCCCCGCAACGCCAACTCGGGGTCAAGCGGGCCGCCAGCCAGCCGATAAATGGCTGAGACGGGCGCAGATTCGATCTGTCGCAGCGCCAGGCTGCGGCACCGACGGTCGCCGGAGGCGGGCCAGATCGGCGCCGCTTGCAGTCAATCCCCAGGGCACGCCGCCCCACCGACCTTGAAAGCCAGCCACGCCGTGCCCAACATCCACCACCTTCGTCTGTCTCATAAGTTCATCCTGCTCGGCCTGCTGGCCCTGGTGATGGTTGCCTTGCCGACGGGCCTGTATTTCGCCAATTCCGCACCGATCATTGCCGCTGCCGAGCTGGAAAACCGCGGCATTGCACCCCTGATGGCGTTGCAGGACGTGGTGCGCCTGACCCAACAGCATCGCGGTCTGGCTGCCGGCATCCTGGGCGGCAATGCCAAGCTCGAGGCCAAACGGCCTGAAACCCGTGATGCGCTGGCAAAGGCCATCACCGCGCTCGATGAACGGCTCTCGGCCGGTGCCGCGCCGCAACCGCTGCTCAGCGAGTGGGCTGATCGCAAACAGCAGTGGGTTGCGCTGGAGCAGGTGGTTGCGCAGCGTTTGCTCAAATCCGCTGAAAGCTCGGCCCGGCACACCCGCTTGATCGCCGACCTGCTGGTCTTGAACGGCAAGGTCCTGGATGACTACGGCCTGTCGCTCGACCCGGCGGCCGACAGTTACGCGCTGATCATGGCGAGCTTTGTTGAGGCACCGGCGCTGGCCGAGCGCCTCGGCCAGCTGCGGGCCCAGGGCACCGGGCATTTGGCCACCGGCAGCCTGCCGCCCGAGAGCCGAGCAACGCTGATGGCCGTCATGGGCCGGGCCAAGGAGTTGTTTGCCGACATGTCTGTCAACCTGGGCAAGGCTGCGGCGGCCAACGCCGCGCTCAAGGCCGAGCTGGGCGACAAGGCCCAGGGACTGCAAGCCGACATCGCCAAAACCCTGGCCATGGTCGACCAGGACCTGATCCAGGCCAGTGAGCTGAAACAGGCACCTGATCGCTACTACCAGACCGTCACCGACTCCATCAACGCGGTCTACGCCTTCAACGGGCTGGCTTTGAAAGAGCTGTCTGTGGTGCTGGAGCAGCGGGCCACCAGCCAGCGGCGAACCTATTGGGTGGTGCTGGCCGGTCTGGCCGGCCTGCTGGTGGTCTCGGCCACGCTGGGCGGCTCGTTTGTCCGCGGCATCCTGCGGCAGCTCGGCGGCGAGCCGGATTACGCCCGCGCTGTGGTGCAGCGGGTTGCCGCCGGCAACTTGTCGCAGCCGGTGCAGCTGAGGCCTGGCGACAACACCAGCCTGCTTGCCGCGATGGCCCAGATGCAGACCTGGCTGGCCAATGTGGTGGGCGATGTCCGGCTCAACGCCGACAGCCTGGCCACCGCCAGCGTGCAGATCGCCCAGGGCAACCTGGACTTGTCCGGCCGCACGGAGGAGCAGGCCTCGGGCCTGCAAGCCACCGCCGCCGCGATGGACGAGCTCAGCGCCACCGTCAGCCAGAACGCCGACAACGCGCAACAGGCCAAGCAGCTCGCGCTGGGCGCGGCCAGCGTGGCACAGCGCGGCGGCCAGGCGGTGGGCGAGGTGGTCGAGACCATGAAGGGCATCAACACCAGCTCGCGCAAGATTGCAGAGATCATCGGCGTGATCGATGGCATCGCTTTCCAGACCAACATCCTGGCGCTCAACGCTGCCGTCGAGGCGGCGCGTGCCGGCGAGCAGGGCCGAGGCTTTGCGGTGGTGGCCTCTGAGGTGCGCAGCCTGGCCGGGCGCAGCGCCGACGCCGCACGCGAGATCAAGGGCCTGATCAACGCCAGCGTCGAACGGGTGGAGCAGGGCACGGCGCAGGTCGACCGGGCCGGCGCCACCATGACCGAGGTGGTGGCCGCCGTGCAACGCATGACCGGCATCATGGCCGAGATCAGTGCCGCCAGCGCCGAACAGAGCGCCGGTGTGTCCCAGGTCGGCAGCTCGGTCAGCCAGATGGACCGTGCCACCCAGCAGAACGCCGCGCTGGTGGAGCAAAGCGCGGCTGCCACCGAGAGCATGCGCGACCAGGCCCAGCAGCTGGTGCAGTCGGTGTCGGTGTTCCGGCTGTCGTGAGCGGCGCGCTGGCAAACAGACGACCAACTGCCGGGTCGTCAGCACCAGCGGGCTGCTGACCAGGCCCACCCCGACCCGGCTGAAGCGGTGCGAGGCTGCGCCACAGAACCGCCGCACAACCGCTGCACAACCGCCGCACAACCGCCGCACAACCGCCGCACAAGCGTTCAGCCGAATCGGGTGTCCACCGCTTCCAGTTGATCGTCCAGCACTGCCAGAAAGCGCGCCAGGTTCAGCGGCTTGGTCAGGTAGTGGCGGGCACCGGCGGCCAGCGCCTCCTCGATGCGGGCCGGCGTTGCGTCGGCCGAGACCACCACCACCGAGATGTCGGCACAGGCCGGGTCACGCTGCAACTGGCGCAGCAACTCCAGCCCGTCAACATCGGGCAGGTGCATGTCGAGCAGGATCAGGTCGGGCCGCTGGGCGCGCACTGCCTGCAGGCCGTCCAGCCCCAGGGTGGACACGGTCAGCGTGACCTGGGGCCGCTGCGCCAGCATGCCGCGCGTCACCTCCACGTTGGTTTCGTTGTCCTCGATGTAATGCACCCGCCGGTGGCGGTAGCGCGCCGCGCTTTCGATCAGGGGGCTTGCCTGGGCCGGTGCCAGGGCGTCGGCCTGGGCACTCGGCAGGGTCAGTACAAAGGTCGCGCCCATGCCGGGCGGGCTCTCGGCATGCAGGCTGCCGCCCATCAGCTCGGTCAGCCGGCGGCTGATCACCAGGCCGATGCCGGTGCCCTCGATGTTGCCGGTCTCGCGGCCCAGGCGGTTGAAGGGCTGGAACAGATCGGCCATCTGCGCCCTACTCAAACCCGGGCCGGTGTCTTGCACCCGCAACTCCAGCCGCTGGTCCTTGCTGCAACGGGTGCTGACTTCGACATGACCCCCCGGCTGGTTGTACTTGACGGCGTTGGACAACAGGTTGCTGATGACCTGCTTGAGCCGGGTTTCATCGCCCAGCACATGCTGGGCGTCGGGCGCCAGGCTGAGCCGCAACGAGATGCCGCGCTTGGCTGCAGCGGGCTCGACCATCGCGACGCAGTGCGCCACCAGCGGGCCCAGGGCGATGGGCGTCAGCGTCATCCGCATCATGCCGGCATCGATGCGCGACAGGTCCAGCGTGTCGTTGATCATCTCCAGCAGATGCCAACCGGCCTTGAGCACCTGGGCCACCCAGCCCAGCTGGTGCGGCGCCAGCGCCGGGCGGCGGTCCAGGTCCAGCAATTGCCCAAAGCCCAGCATCGCGTTGAGCGGTGTGCGCAGCTCATGGCTCATGCGGGAGAGAAACTCGTTCTTGGCTCGGTTTGCGGTTTCGGCCTGGTGCCGGCCCAGTTCGGCGTCCTCCCGCAGTCGCCGCTCGGTGATGTCCTCCACCACGGCCACCAGCCGCAGCGGCTGGCCGTCGGGGCCGCGCAGCACGCTCAAGCTCAGCTGCACCCACAGCGTCTGGCCGTCGCTGCGCTGCAGCCGGCTGCGGCGCTGCACCTCGGGCAACTCGCCTTGCAGCAAGCGGGCCAGGTCGGCGGCGGTGCCGGCCTGGTCATCGGCGTGGGTCAGGCCGCCCAGGCTGTGCTGCGACAACGCGCCGGCACCGCAGCCGATCATCTCGCGCAGCTTGGGATTGGCGTCACGCAGACGGCCGGCCAGGTCGGTGTAGGCAATGCCCACCGGCGCTTGGTCGAAGATGTTGCGAAAGCGCTGCTCGCTGTCGCGCAGCGCAGCATCTGCCCGCTGGCGCTCGCTGACCTCGCGGCGCAAGTCCCGTGTTCGGGCGTCTACCGCCGCCTCGATGCGCCGGGTGCGGCCAGTCACGCTGAGCAGCAGCGCGGCCAGCATGGCCGCTGACAACAGGCCGACGGTGGAGAACAGCCAGGCGTTGAGGTAGCCCGCGTCGGGCACTTCACCAGGGCGCGCATCGACCCGCAGCAGCCAGCGTTGGCCGGCAAAATCTATCCAGCGTTCATGGTGCAGCGCGGCCGCTGGTGCTGCCTCGCAGGCCTGCGCACCGGCCAGACGCCGGCCAGCCGCGTCAGCCGGGCGCCGGCCAGCCGCGTCAGCCGGGCGCTGGCCAGTCGCTTCAGCCGCTCCGGCCTGACCCTCCACCAGGCACCAGCGCAGGTAGGCCGGGGCATTGCGCAGGGCAGCTGCTACAGACTGCTGCATGCGCAGCGATACAAACACCACGCCGCTGAGCGCCGCGGCGCGCCGCTCGGGTGCCGGCTCGCCGCTGTTGGGGTCTTTGGCGGTGCCCCGGTACAGCGCGCGGTAGACCACCACGCCGCTCTGTTCGTCTTTTTCCTGGGTCAGTTTGAAGGCCGTGGTGGCGATCGGCTTGTCGTCCCGGGCCGCCCGCTCGATCGCCTCGCGGGCGGCTGGGATCGACAGCGCATTGACACCCAAGGCAGCGGCGTTGTCGGCCAGCGGCTCGATGAAGCGAATCGCGACCACGTCGGTATCGCCTGCGGCGGGCGCCAGCGCACCAGCGGCCGGGCGGTCGAAGACCCGGTATGGCCGGCCTGACTTGCGCGCTGCCTGGGCCTCGAACGTGTTGAGATCGGTGCGCGCAACCCGCGTGCTGTAGCCGAGTGCCTGCAACTCGATAGGCAGCGTCAGCCAGGGCGCTGTGACCCGCCGCATCTCGTCGTCCGTGACCTCGTCCGAGCCCACGAACAAGCCGTGGATGCCCTCCAGCGCATACAGCGACTGGCGCAACTCGGCGTCCAGCGTTGCGCTGATGGTCGTGGCGTCGCGGTCAAACACATGCTGGCTGCGCTCGGTGTCCCAGTGCGCCACCAGCGCAGTGGCCCCACCCAGCAGGGCGGTAGCCATCAGCAACGGCAGCGCCAGCGTGATGCGTCGCGCCGCCCAGTCGGCCCGTGGCCGGCCTATCCAGGTCAGTACCACCGGTGCGCCGATCAACACGCCCAGCGTGTCGCCACCCCACCAGGTCCACCAGGTGAACGCGCGGGCATCGGCCGGCACCACGCCGGCGATGGACATCGCCACGGTAGCCAGCGAGGCATTGACGGTACAGGCCAGCACGGCGCCGAGCAGACAAAAGGCAGCCACATCGCGGGGTTCACCCAGCAGAAGCGGGCCCGGAATCCGGCGCCGCACCAGCGCTGCCCCGACGGCGGCTTGCAGCGCCGCGCCCAGGCTGATGAGCAGGGGCAGCAGCAGCGCCGACAAGTCTGCCAGCTCGCGTACCGTGCTCAGCGGTGCATTGACTGCAAACGCCCCCAGCGCCACACCCGGCAAAGCGCGCCAGCCGTAAACCAGGGCCACCGCCAGCGCCAGGCCGGCGCCCGGGTAGAGCGGCGTGGCAAAACCAGGCGGGATCGCCAGCAGCAAGGCGATCTTGCCCGCCGCGGCGTAGGCCAGCGCGGTCAGCAGCACCAGCCAGAGCGTGGCAATCGGCCGCTCCGGCGGGTCGGGTGGCGCGGCCCCGGGCGCGACGGGCTTGCCGGCATCGACCTGCAGGTCTGCCGGCAGCGTGGCGAGCGATGACGATGGGGTCATGGGCAGGGCGGCTGCGACACGACGGTCGGGCCAGGCGGGATCAGAACGGTCACCGCGCCAGTGTGCGGCGTTTCAGACGTTGAACAAGAAATTCAGCACATCGCCGTCCTTGACGATGTACTCCTTGCCCTCGGCGCGCATCTTGCCGGCGTCCTTGGCGCCTTGCTCGCCTTTGAAGCTGATGAAGTCGGCGTAGGCGATGGTCTGGGCCCGGATGAAGCCGCGCTCGAAGTCGGTGTGGATCACGCCGGCGGCCTGCGGCGCGGTATCGCCGACATGGATGGTCCAGGCCCGCACCTCCTTGACGCCGGCGGTGAAGTAGGTCTGCAGCCCCAGCAGCTTGAAACCGGCGCGGATCAGCCGGTTCAGGCCGGGCTCGTCCTGGCCCATCTCGGCCAGGAACATCGTGCGGTCCTCGTCTTCCATCTCCGCCAATTCGGCCTCGGTCTTGGCGCAGATCGCCACCACCGGTGCGTTTTGCTTGTCCGCGTACTCGGTCAGGCGGTCCAGAAATGGGTTGCCCACAAAGCCGTCTTCGGCCACGTTGGCCACAAACATCGCCGGCTTGGCGGTGATCAGGCACAGCGGTTTCAAGATCACCCGCTCTTCTTTGCTGAAGTCGATGCCGCGCACCGGCAGGGCCTGGTCGAGCGCAGCCTGGCATTTCTCCAGCACCTTGACCAGCGCTGCCGCCTCCTTGTCGTTGCCCGAGCGGGCTGCCTTGACGTAGCGGTGCAGGCTTTTTTCGACGGTGGACAGGTCGGCCAGGCAGAGCTCGGTCTGGATCACCTCGATGTCGTTGATCGGGTCAACCCGGCCTGCGACGTGGATCACGTTGTCGTCCTCAAAACACCGCACCACGTTGATGATGGCGTCGGTCTCGCGGATGTGGCTCAAGAACTTGTTGCCCAGCCCTTCACCGGTGCTGGCCCCGGCCACCAGGCCGGCGATGTCGACAAACTCGATGATCGCCGGCACCATCCGCTCGGGTTTGACGATGGCGCTGAGTGCGGCCATGCGCGGGTCAGGCAACTCGACCACGCCAACATTGGGCTCGATGGTGCAGAACGGGTAGTTTTCAGCCGCGATGCCGGCCTTGGTCAAGGCATTGAAGAGGGTGGACTTGCCCACGTTGGGCAAGCCCACGATGCCGCATTGCAGGCTCATGGAAGGCTTTCTAGACAGGGGAGGGCGCCAAAGGGCCGCAGCAGACTGTGGGGGATGCGCGCTGGCAGCATCGCCTCGAACCGGGGATTTTATTCGGCCGATCAAGCGGTGCAGCGGCTTTCTACAATGCTGGCTTATGACGATCCTTGATGTGTGCATCCGGGGCCAGGGCGCCGTGGGCCTGACCTTGGCCTTGGCGCTGGCCCGGCAAGGGCTGCAGGTGGGTGTGGTCGGGGCCGCCCCGACCGCCACCCCACCCGCCACGCCGACGCCCGACGTTCGCGCCTACGCTCTCAACGCCGCCTCGCGCCGGCTGCTGACCGAGCTCAAGGTCTGGGACGCACTGCCGGCCGACGCGGTCACGCCGGTCGACGACATGCACATCGAGGGCGACAGCGCTGGCGGCATGATCGATTTTTCAGCCTGGCGCCAGGGCACCGAGGCGCTGGCCTGGATCGTCGACGCGGCCGCTCTCGACCTGGCCCTGCACACGGCAGCCCGTTTTGCGCCGCACTTGACCTGGGTGGCCGACGGCTCGGCCGACGCGGCTGGCGCCACGCTGACCGCGCTGGCCGAAGGCAAGGCCTCCGCCACGCGGCAGGCGCTGGGGGTGCAGTTTGAGCGCCACGCCTATGGTCACAGCGCGCTGGCGGCCCGGCTGCTGGCCGATGCGCCGCACCTCAACCTGGCGCGGCAGTGGTTCCGCTCGCCCGACGTGCTGGCGCTGTTGCCGTTTGACCGGCCCACGCCCGGCCACAGCTACGGCCTGGTCTGGTCGCTGCCGACCGAGCGGGCCCAGGCGCTTCTCGACGCCCCGGTGGCCGAGTTCGAGGCCGCACTCCATGACGCCACCGGCGGCGCTGCCGGCACGCTGCAACTGGCCGGCGAGCGTGCCAGCTGGCCGCTGGCGCTGGCCCAGGCCGACCGGCTGTGTGGCCCGGGCTGGGTGCTGGTGGGCGACGCCGCACACCTGGTGCATCCGCTGGCCGGCCAGGGGCTGAACCTGGGCCTGGCCGACGTGGCCGCGCTGGCCCGGCTGATCGCCGCGCGCGAGCCCTGGCGCAGCCTGGGCGACCCGATCCTGCTGCGCCGCTACGTCCGCGAGCGGGCCGGCCCGACCCGGGCGATGGCCTTGCTGACCGACGGCCTGCTGCATCTTTTTGCCCATCCCCAGCCCGGCCTGCGGGAACTCCGCAACCGCGGCATGACTCTGCTCAACCACCTCACCCCGATCAAGCGCCTGCTGACCCAGCGTGCGCTCGATGTCTGATCCGATGCCTGTTTCGATGCTTGACCCCCACCCTGGACCTGCCATGACCGCCAAGAATGTTGACCCCAGCCGCCGTCTCGGGGCGAGCCGCGATCCGTTTCGGGCGCCCGTTCGTGCTTCTGTTCGCGCGCCTGTTCGCGCGTCTGTTCGCGCTGGCGGCGCCGCGATGCTGGCGCTGTCCGCCGCGCTGCTGGCCGGCCTGGTCGCCACCGCCGCGCTGGCGGATGAGGCGGCGATCCGCAAGAACCTGCCGGAGCGCCTGGCCAACTTTCCAAAGATCGACGAGGTCTCCAAGACGCCGATGGCCGGTCTCTACGAGGTTCGCCTGGGCACCGACATCGTCTACACCGACGAGCAGGGCAGCTTCTTGATCCAGGGCGCGCTGATCGACACCAAGACCAAGGCCGACCTGACCCAGGCCCGCATCGACAAACTCACTGCAATCGACTTTGCGAGCCTGCCGCTCAAGGACGCGGTGCTGGTCAAACAAGGCAGCGGCGCACGCAAGCTCGTGGTGTTTGCCGATCCCAACTGCGGCTACTGCAAGCGGCTTGAAAAAGACCTGCTGGCACTGAAGGACGTGTCGATCTACACCTTTCTCTACCCGATCCTGGGGCCCGACTCCACCGTCAAGTCCAAGGACATCTGGTGCGCCAAAGACCCGGGCAAGGCCTGGCGCAACTGGATGGTTGACGGTCAGGCGCCGGCCAAGATGATGGGCAACTGCGACACCGCCGCGCTCGATCGCAACACCGAGATGGGCCGCAAGTACAAGGTTCAGGGCACGCCGGCCGTGGTTTTTGAGGACGGCACCCGCGCGCCAGGCGCCATCCCTGCCGCCCAGGTTGAATCTCGCATGGCGGCAGCGGTCAAGAAGGGCTGAGCAACACCGGCAGCGGGTCTGCGCGCCAGGGCTGCAGCGGTGGCGCTGAGCGCAGCGACAATTGCGGCCCATGAGCCACCCCGCACCGGTTTATTTGCCACCCCTGTCCGACACCGCACGCCTGCTCGGCAACCTCGGGCTGGTGCCGTTTGTGCTGGGTGCGGCGTTGGTCTGGGTGGTCAAGTTCGAGGTGCACGCCTTTGTCACGCTGGCGCTGTCGGCTTACGCCGGCATCATCTTGTCGTTTCTGGGCGGTATCCACTGGGGTTTTGCGTTTCGCCACAGTGCGGCGCCGGCATCACTTTTTGTCTGGGGGGTGGTGCCCTCCCTGCTGGCCTGGATTGCAGTGATCATGCCGCCCTACGCCGGGCTGGTGCTGCATGGCCTGATGCTGCTGGTCTGCTACGCGGTGGACCGCCGGGTCTATCCGGTGCAAGGCGCTGCGCACTGGCTGACGTTGCGGTTCCGCCTGTCCACGGTGGCCGCGCTGAGTTGCTTTCTGGGGGCGGCCGGCACCTGACGCCCGCAACGTCCTCCAGCGCGCCGGCCAGTCCTACCCTCTTCCGCTCCCGACAGGCTCCCGGATGATTGCCTACCGCGTCGCGCTTGCCGACCTGCACAGCCACCACTTTGAGCTCACCCTGACGGTGCCGCAGCCGGCGGCGGACCAGGTGCTGGCCTTGCCGGTGTGGATTGCCGGCAGTTACATGGTGCGCGAGTTTGGCCGCCACCTCTCGGGCTTGAGCGCCCGCCAGGGTCGGCGTGAGTTGCCGGTGGAGCAGCTTGACAAGAGCCGGTGGCGGGTGCGCTGCAGCGGTCGCGGTGCGCTGCAGGTGCACTACCGGGTGTATGCGTTCGACAACTCGGTGCGGGCCGCGTTTCTCGACACCCAGCGCGGGTTTTTCAACGGCAGCAGCCTGTGCCTGCGGGTGCTCGGCCGTGAGGCCGAACCGCACCGCCTGCAGCTCGGCCGGCTGCCTGCTGGCTGGCAGGTGGCCACGGCGATGGCCCCGGCGGCTGACGGCCAGGCCCTGGCCTTCGAGGCCGCCGACTACGACGAGTTGCTCGACCACCCGGTTGAGTTGGGCCGGTTCTGGCGCGGCAACTTCGAGGCCGGTGGTGTGGAGCATGAGTTTGTGGTGGCCGGCGCACTGCCGGGCTTTGACGGCGTGCGCCTGCTGGCTGATGCTCAGCGCATCTGCGCCCAGCAAATTGACTTCTGGCACGCCGCCAGCCCGGGTGTTGCCCAGACCGAGCCGCCGCTGCAGCGCTATGTGTTTTTGCTCAACGCCGTGGCTGACGGCTACGGCGGGCTGGAGCACCGGGCCAGCACCGCGTTGATCGCGGCCCGGCGCGACCTGCCGCGCGAGCGCAGCGACCCGATGGCCAACGGCGAGGGCTACGCCACCTTGCTGGGCCTGATCAGTCACGAGTACTTCCACACCTGGAACGTCAAGCGGCTCAAACCCGCCGAGCTGGTGACGATTGACCACCAGGCCGAGAACTACACCCGGCTGCTCTGGTTTTTCGAGGGCTTCACCTCTTACTACGACGACCTGATGCTGCTGCGCTGTGGCCTGATCGACGCGCCGCGTTACCTGCGCTTGCTGGCCAAGACCCTCAACGCCGTGGCCGCCACACCCGGCCGGGCGGTGCAAAGCGTGGCCGAGTCCAGCTTTGATGCCTGGGTCAAGTACTACCGCGCCGACGAAAACACGCCCAACGCTACCGTCAGCTACTACCTCAAGGGTTCGCTGGTGGCCTTGGCCATCGACCTGACGCTGCGCCAGCAGGGCGCCACCCTGGATGAGTTGATGCGCGGGCTGTGGCAGCGCTGTGGCGGTTCGGTCGCGGCCAGCGGTCTGGCCGGTGGCAATCCCGTCCACCGGCCGCTGACCGAGCACGACATTGCCGAAGTGCTGGCCCAGCTTGCCGGCCGGCGCATGGACGATCAGTTGCACGACTGGGTGCACGGTACCGACGAGCTGCCACTGGACGAACTGCTGCAGGCCACTGGCGTGCAAGTGCGGCCTGAGCGGGCCGGCTTTGCCGCCGCCTTGGGCCTGCGCCTGAACGAGGGGCCGTTCACCGGCGTGCAGGTCAAGTCGGTGCTGGCCGGCAGTGCGGCGGCGCTGGCGGGGCTCTCAGCCGGTGATGAATTGCTGGCGGTCGACGGCTGGCGTATCCGCCGGCTGGACGACGCCCAGGCCTGGGTGCAGCGAGACCAGCCGTTTGAGCTGCTGCTGGTGCGCGACCAGCGGGTGATGCAGTTGTACCTGCGCCCGGATGCGGCGGCGCCGCTGGCCGGTACGGTGTCGCTGCTGCTGGACGACAAGCCGGGCCGGGCTGTGGCCGCACGCCGCCGCGCCTGGCTTGGCGCCTGAAATGGTGCTGCCCGCCCGGGTCGGGCGGCAGCACCTGCGGTTGGGCCTGCTGGTCGCGGTGGTGCTGGGTTTGCACCTGCTGCTGGCCGATCAGTTGTTGGTCCAGCGCATGGGCTGGGGCGCGGGCAACCAGCCGCCGCCGCCTATCGACGTGGCCTTTGTGCGAGAACTGATCGCCGCCGCGCCGCCCGCTGCGGCGGCGCCAGCATCGCCACCGCCCGTGCCCGCCCGGTTGCCAGCGGTGGCGACAAGGGCCAAGGCGGCGGCCTCGGCTGCAAAGCCCGAACCCGGGCCCGAGCCCGAGCCCTTGACCGGGGCTTCAAACGAGGCGATCAGCCCTGTGGCGTCGGCCAGCGAGCCGGCCCCACGGCTCGCGTCCGAACCTGCGCCAGCCTTGCCCGCAGTGGCCATGCCTTGGGTGCCGGCGTCAGCGCCTGGCGCTGCGGCATCGCTGCCGCAAGCTGCGGCCAGCGCGGCCGCCGTGCCAGTGCTGGCCGCAGCATCGGCCGCCTACTCCGACTGGCCGCCGTCCACCCGCATGACCTACCAGCTCAGCGGCTACTACCGGGGCCCGGTGGACGGCAGCGCCCAGGTGGAATGGCGGCGCGAGGGCACGCGCTACCAGTTGCGCATGTCCACCGCCATCGGCCCGGTGCTGTCACGCAGCATCACCAGCGACGGCGAGCTGACCGAGGCGGGCCTGGTGCCGCGTCGCTTTGACGGCGAGCAAAAAGTGCTGTTCCGCGCTGCCAGGCGTTGGTCACTGCGCTTCGGGCCCGAGCGCATCACGCTGGCCGACGGCCGCGAAATCCCCACCTTGCCGGGCGCGCAAGACGAGGCCAGCCAGTTTGTGCAACTGAGCTGGCTGTTCACCACCCGGCCCGAGTTGCTGCAGGTAGGCCAGTCGGTCGAGCTGCCGCTCGCCATCAGCCGCTCGCTGGACCGCTGGGTCTACGACGTGGTGGGCGAAGAGGTTTTGCAGCTCCCCTTTGGTGCACTGGCCACCTTCCACGTCAAGCCCCGGCGCGCGGCGCTGGCCGGCGATCTGAGTGCCGAAATCTGGTTTGCGCCCAGCTTGCAGTACCTGCCGGTGCGCATCCTGATCCGCCAGAACACCGAAAGCTGGGTCGATCTGACGCTGGACAAGCCGCCGATGCAGGCCGCCGCACGCTGAACCGGCGCGGCAGCAGGGACCACCAGCGCTTTGCGGTAGATTGCCGCACTCGCTGCGCCCGCAGCGGCGATCTGCCCGCCAAGCCAGCGCCTTCAGCCGCGCCCCTGCCCACCCTCACGCCAACCCGAGCCCAATGCCATGACCTTCGAAAACATCCTCACCGACACCCGGGGCGACGGCGCCTGTCGCACCGGCCTGATCACGCTGAACCGCCCGCAGGCCCTGAATGCACTCAACGACGGCTTGATGGACGAGCTGGGCGTGGCGCTCAAGGCCTTTGATGCCGACCCGGCCATCGGCTGCATCATCATCACCGGCAGTGACAAGGCCTTTGCGGCCGGCGCAGACATCAGCGTGCTGGCCAAGCACAGCTTTGTCGATGCCTACAGCAAAGACTTGATCACCCGCAACTGGGAGCACATCCGCAGCGTGCGCAAGCCGGTGATCGCGGCGGTGGCCGGTTTTGCGCTGGGCGGCGGCTGCGAGCTGGCGATGATGTGCGACATCGTGATCGCCGCCGACACCGCCAAGTTCGGCCAGCCAGAGATCAAGCTGGGCATCATCCCCGGCGCCGGTGGCACCCAGCGCCTGCCGCGCGCGGTCGGCAAGGCCAAGGCGATGGACATGGTGCTGACCTCGCGCATGATGGACGCAGCCGAGGCCGAGCGCGCCGGTCTGGTGTCGCGGGTGGTGCCGGCCGATCAGCTGATGTCCGAGGCCCTGGCCGCCGCCGAGACCATCAACCGTCTGGGCGGGCCCAGCGTGCTGGCGGCCAAGGAGTGCGTGAACCGGGCTTTCGAGGGCACGCTGTCGGACGGCGTGATGTACGAGCGCCGGTTGTTCCATGCGCTGTTTGGCACCGCAGACCAGCAAGAAGGCATGGACGCCTTCTTGAACAAGCGGCGGGCGGCGTTCACGCGGAAATAAGCCGCATGTGGGCAGCTGCGCGGCGTTGAGCTGCGTGGGGCATCTGCTCGGTGCTCAGCCCCTCAAGGCGACAGCCACTGCCCGTTGCCGGCGGCGTCGAAAGCAGCGCGCCGATGGCCATCGGCATGCAACTCCAGCCAGTCAATCGACAGCACGCTGGCAGTCACCACCGCAAACTGCTCGCGGCTGGCACGCTCGGGCACGTAGCGGTCTACCGGCGTGCCGGGCGGCAGGGGCGACAGGTAGTCCTGCGCTGCCGGGGTCAGCTTGAGCCGGGCCCAGCGCGACGACACCGCCAGCCCGCTGACCTCGACCCCCAGCCGCACCCGCAGCCGCAACTGCCAGCCCAACCGCTCGCACCAGACCAGCAGCGTGGCCAACGGCTGGACTTCGATCTGCCGCACCTTGGGTGAGCGGGCGTCGGTGAAAAACAGCAGCGTGTTTTGATCGCGGTCCACCTCACGCAGCACCACCGTGCGCAGGTCGGCGGTCTCGCCGTCCAGCGTGGCCAGCCCCATCCGGCGCCAGGCATGGCCGCGCTGGCTGGCAGCCAGGCCCAGCTCCAGCC
This sequence comes from Betaproteobacteria bacterium, assembly GCA_025358155.1. GTDB lineage: Bacteria > Pseudomonadota > Gammaproteobacteria > Burkholderiales > Burkholderiaceae_C > Pseudaquabacterium. Next base: position 14,329 of record JANYKR010000031.1, on the reverse strand, counting down.
AGCAGGCCCGGTGGATCAGCGCCAGAGTTTCAATTCGACTGTTCATCGCGGGCGCCGGTTCGGGTGGGCAGGCAAGGGCACTGACTAGGCCTCCCGGCGCAGTGCCGGGAACAGGATCACGTCGCGGATGCTGGGGCTGTCGGTCAGCAGCATCACCAGCCGGTCCAGCCCGACGCCGCAGCCGCCGGTGGGCGGCATGCCGTACTCCAGCGCGCGGATGAAATCAGCATCGTAGTACATCGCCTCCTCGTCACCGGCAGCTTTGTTGGCGACCTGGGACTGGAAGCGCGCCGCCTGGTCCTCGGCATCATTCAGCTCTGAAAACCCGTTGCCAAACTCGCGCCCGGTGATGAACAACTCAAAGCGCTCGGTGATCATTGGGTCGGCGTCCGAAGCCCGCGCCAGCGGGCTGACCTCGACCGGGTAGTCGATGATGAAGGTGGGCTGCCAGAGCTGCTCCTCGACCACCGCCTCGAACAGGCCAAACTGCAGCGCCGACAAGCCCCAGTGCGCAGGCGGCTCGACGCCTTGCTGGCGCAGCCGGGCATGCAGCACTGCGGCGTCCACCGATTCGGCCTCGGTCGCGCCCGCAAAGCGCACCAGCGATTGCTGCACCGACAAGCGGGCAAACGGCTCGTCCAGCGCTACCGGCTTGCCGGCGTAGCTGAGCCGGGCCGAGCCGGTGGCGGCAAGGGCCGCGTGGCGCAGCAGCTGCTCGGTGAAGTCCATCAGGTCGTGGTGGTTCCAGTAGGCCGCGTAGAACTCCATCATCGTGAACTCGGGGTTGTGGCGGACTGAGATCCCCTCGTTGCGAAAGCTGCGGTTGATCTCGAACACCCGCTCGAAGCCGCCCACCACCAGGCGCTTGAGGTATAGCTCCGGCGCGATGCGCAAGAACATCTGCTGGTCGAGCGCGTTGTGGTGGGTGATGAAGGGCTTGGCGTTGGCGCCGCCTGGGATCGGGTGCAGCATCGGCGTCTCGACCTCAAGAAAACCGTTGTCCACCATGAAGCTGCGGATCGAGCTGACCGCCTTGCTGCGCGCCACAAAACGCTCGCGCGTGGTCTCGTCGGCAATCAGGTCGACATAGCGCTGGCGGTACTTCTGCTCCTGGTCGGCCATGCCATGAAACTTGTCGGGCAGCGGCCGCAGGCTCTTGGTCAGCAGGCGCAAGGCGGTGACCTTGACCGACAGCTCGCCGGTACGGGTCTTGAACAGCGTGCCCTCGGCCCCCAGGATGTCACCCAGGTCGTGGTGCTTGAAAGCAGCGTAGGCGGCTTCGCCCAGCGCGTCGCGGTTGATGAACAGCTGGATGCGGCCGTGGCCCTCGCTGCCCTTGGGGCCGAACGAGCCGTCTTGCAGCGTCGCAAAACTGGCCTTGCCCATCACCCGCTTGAGCATCATGCGGCCGGCCACCGCCACCACGATACCCTGGGGTTCCAGCACCGCGTTGTCCAATTCGCCGTACTGCTGCTGCAAGGCCGAGGCGTGGTGGCGCGGTTTGAAGTCGTTGGGGAACACCGCCTGGCCGGCCGCCTTGGCCTGGGCGCGCAGGGCGGCCAGTTTTTCGCGCCGCTCGGTGGTCAGCTTGTTGTCGTCTGGGTCGGGCAGGGCGGTGTCGTGGGTCATGGGGAACCGGGCTGGGGGGCTGGGGGCAAACCGTAAATTGTAGGCAGTGCAGACTGGCAGTGCAGACTGGCGGTCCTGGTCTGGGCGGCGAGCCATGGCGGGCGCCGTCGAGTGCAGCCGGGCCCTGCGCAATAATCATTGGCTCCAAAACCAGCGCCATGCCGCCGTTGGGTCGGCCCGCCACCCGGCGCTCGGCCTGCCTGACCCACCCACGGTCCACCCGCCGCCCGGCGTGCCGAATTCATGCACCTGCATCCGCCCGCCATCACCGACCGCAAGGTCCGCTTTGCGCTGGCGGGCTGCGGCCGCATCGCCGCGAATCACATGGACTCGGTGGCGCGCCACGCCGACCGCGCCGAGCTGGTGGCCGTCTGCGACAGCGACCCGGTCGCCTTGGCGGCCGCAGTGGCGCGCACCGGTGCGCCCGGTTTTGCCCACTACGGCCAAATGCTGGCGCAGTCCGGCCCACTTGAGAACGGCGGCCTGGGTATTGACTGCGTGGTGCTGGCCACCCCGAGCGGCCTGCATGCGCGGCAAGCGGCCGAGGCCGCTGCGGCCGGTCTGCACGTGATGACAGAAAAGCCGATGGCCACCCGCTGGGCCGACGGCCTGGCGATGGTCAAGGCCTGTGACGATGCCCAGGTGCGCTTGTTTGTGGTCAAGCAAAACCGCCGCAACCGCACCTTGCAGCTGTTGCGCCAGGCCCTGCGCGCGGGGCGTTTTGGCCGCATCTTCATGGTCACGGTCAACGTGTTCTGGTCGCGGCCGCAGAGTTACTACGACTCCGCCCCCTGGCGCGGCACCTGGGAGTTTGACGGCGGCGCCTTCATGAACCAGGCCAGCCACTACATCGACCTGCTCGACTGGATGGTCGGCCCGGTCGAGAGCGTGATGGCCTACACCGGCACGCTGGCGCGCGACATCGAGGTCGAGGACACGGGGGTGGCGGCGCTGCGCTGGCGCAGCGGTGCCATGGGCTCGATCAACGTCACGATGCTGACCCACCCCAAGAATCTTGAAGGCTCGATCACCATCCTGGGTGAACACGGCACGGTGCGGGTAGGCGGCGTGGCGGTCAACAAGATCGAACACTGGGAATTTGCCGAACCCCATGCCATGGACGCCGGCCTGGACGACGCGAGTTACCAGACCACGTCGGTGTACGGATTTGGGCATCCGCTGTACTACGACAACGTGATCCGCAGCTTGCGCGGCGAGTGTGAGCCCGAGACCGACGGCCGCGAGGGCCTCAAAAGCCTGGAGTTGCTGATCGCGATGTACCGCTCGGCACGGGACGGCAAGCGCGTCAACCTGCCCTTCGAGTTTTGACGCCGTGACGCTTGCTGCCAGCACCACCGTGCACCCCTCGGCCATCGTCGACGACGGCGCGGTGCTGGGCGCCGGCTGCCGGGTCTGGCACTTTGCCCACATCAGCGCCGGTGCCCACATCGGCGAGGGCTGCTCTTTTGGCCAGGGCGTGTACGTCGGCAACGACGTGCTCATCGGCCACAACGTCAAGATCCAGAACAACGTCTCGGTCTACGACGCGGTGACGCTGGAGGACGACGTGTTCTGCGGCCCCAGCATGGTGTTCACCAATGTGCACAACCCGCGCTCGGCGGTGCCGCGCAAGGACGAGTACCGCCGCACGCTCATCCAGCGGGGTGCCACGCTGGGCGCCAACTGCACCATCGTCTGTGGCTGCACTGTGGGTGACTACGCCTTTGTCGCCGCCGGCGCTGTCGTCAGCCGCGATGTGCCGGCCTTTGCGTTGGTGGCCGGTGTGCCGGCCCGCCGCATCGGCTGGATGAGCCGCCACGGCGAGCGCCTGAACCTGCCGTTGCAGGGCGACGCCGACGCCACCTGCCCCGCCACCGGCGAGCGCTACCGACTGGCCGGCGATGTGCTGAGCCTGCTGGCCTGAACCCTCACTTCAGCCCCGACCCATGCAATTCACCGACCTCAAGACCCAGTACGCGGTGCTCAAGACCGAGATCGACGCCGGCATCCAGCGGGTGCTGGACCACGGCCAGTACATCATGGGCCCAGAGGTCAAGGCGCTCGAAGCCGCGCTTGAGGCCTACACCGGTGCGCCGCACTGCGTGGCGGTGGCCAGCGGCACCGAGGCGCTGCTGATCGCGCTGATGGCCATCGGCCTGCGCCCCGGTGACGAGGTCATCACCACGCCGTTTACCTTTGCTGCCACCGCCGAGGTGATCGTGCTGTTGGGCGGGGTGCCGGTTTATGTCGACATCGAGCCCGATACCTGCAACATCGACGCCAGCCTGATCGAGGCCCGCATCACGCCGCGCAGCCGCGCCATCATGCCGGTCAGCCTGTACGGCCAGGTGGCCGACATGGACGCCATCAATGAGATTGCCGAGCGCCACGGCCTGGTGGTGATCGAGGATGCAGCGCAGAGTTTTGGCGCCAGCTACCTGGGCCAGAACGGGCAGGACGGCCAGAACGGCCAGAACGGCCGGGACGGCCCAGGCGGTCAAAGCCCGGCGCGCAAGAGCTGCAACCTCAGCAGCATCGCCTGCACCAGCTTTTTCCCCAGCAAGCCGTTGGGCTGTTATGGCGACGGTGGCGCGCTGTTCACCAGCGACCCGGCAATTGCCCAGGCGGCGCGCGAGATCCGGTTGCACGGCCAGAGCGGGCGCTACCACCACACCCGCGTTGGCCTGGGCGGCCGCATCGACACGCTGCAGTGCGCCGTGCTGCTCGCCAAGCTGCCGCGCTTCGGCTGGGAGATAGCGCGCCGGCTGGCGCTGGGTGAGCGCTACGGCCGCTTGATCCGGGCCAGCGGCGCGCCGGTGCAGCTGCTGGCGGTGCGGCCCGACCGCGACTGCGTCTGGGCCCAGTACACCGTGATGGTCGACAAGCGCCCGGCGGTGCAGGCCGCACTGCAGGCGGCCGGCATCCCCACCGCCGTTCACTACCCCAAGCCTTTGCACCACCAGCCGGCCTATGCCGCCGGCTGCTGCCCCGACTGCAACCCGCACAGCATCAATGCCGCGCAACGGGTGCTGAGCCTGCCGATGAGCGCCGACCTGAGCGAGGCCGACCAGGACCGGGTGGTGGCAGCACTGGCGCAGGCCTGCCGGGTGGCTGAGGGTGCGGGCGCTGTAGCGCCCGCCTCGGCGCATGCACCTGCGGCCACCCCCGTAGCCACGCCGGCAAGCACCCCGGCGCCTGGCGCGACTGCCTGAGACCGGGCGCAAAGCCCCCGCTGCAGCCGACACCACCATGCTGCGCGCCATCCTGACCCTGCTGGCCGGTGGAGCGCTTGCGCAGGCGCTGCCCTTGCTGTTGGGGCCCTGGCTGACGCGGCTGTACCCGCCTGAGGATTTTGGCCATTACCACCTGTTTGCAGCGGTGGCGGCCAACATCGCGGTGGTGGCCTGCGCACGTTATGAGTTTGCGCTGCCCCTGGCGGTCGACGAGGCCGAGGCCAGCGCGTTGCGCGCGCTCTGCCTGCGCCTGTTGGCCGGCGTGGTCGGCCTGAGCGCGCTGGCAGCGCTGGGCTGGGCGCTGCACTCGGCGCAAGCCTGGTGGCTCTGGCTGCCGGCGGCCGTGGGCACACTGGGCCTGGTGTCGCTGGCCAGCTTGAACGCCACCCGCGCCCAGGGGTTCCACCGGCTGGCAGGGGCCCGGGTGCTGCAGCACGGCGGCGCTGCGCTGGCTCAGGCGGCGGCCGGGCTGTGGCAGGCCGGCGTGCTCGGCTTGATCGTTGCCCCGATTGCCGCCGCGCTCGCCGCAGTGCTTGCGCTGGGCTGGCCGGGGCCGGCACGGGCCTCGAGGGCGCAGTGGCGGGCCGCCGCCCGGGCCCACCGCAGTTTTCCGTTGCTCAACACGCCGCATGCGTTTCTCGGCGCCCTGCAGGACACGCTCGCCATCGCACTGATCGCCGCCAGTCTGGGGCCGGCCGCTGCCGGTGCCTGGGGCCTGGCGCTGAGGTACCTGAAGGCGCCCGCCACGCTGGTGGGCGGCGCGGTGTCACAGGTGCTGTACCCCCGCCTGGCGGCGGCCGGCGCCGGTTGCGATGCCGCCGGCCGTCGTCTGGTGCTGCGCACGATGCTGTTGCTGGCGCTGCTGGCGGCACCGCTGGTGGCGGCGTTGTGGTGGTTGGCACCTGCGCTGTTCGCCTGGGCTTTTGGTCCCGATTGGGCCACCGCAGGGGAGCTGGCGCGTGCACTGGCGCTCTACGTCGGGCTGCACTTCGTGGCCTCGCCGCTGGGCGTCGTGACGATGGCCTGGCAGGCCCAGGCCTGGGCGCTCAAGCTGGCGCTGGTAGGCCAAGGCGTGTTTGTGGCGGCGCTGGCGGCCGGCCTGGCCTGGGGTGGGCTGGCGGCGGCGGGTTGGGCGGTGTCGGGCGCGATGGCGCTGTACTTTGGCTGGTACTTCGCCCGGCTCGCGACCTGGCCGCTGGCGGCATCACCTGTGGGTCCGGCGTTGGCAGGGGGCGCGCTGGCGCCGGGCGCCGGGGCGGGCCCCTCGGCCCTGAGGGTGCCCCGGTGAGCGGCGCCTGGCGCGGCGTGTTGAACCGCCTGCGGCGCCGGCTGGCGCACCTGCTGTTGCACCGCACCGTGTTTGGCGAGACCTCGGCCGGCCGCTACCTGCCCAACACCCGCATCGCGCCCGGCACCTGCATCGAGTTCGAGGATCGGCTGCAGTTGGCCGACCATGTCTACATCGGCCCGTTCAACTTCATCGAGGCCAGCGGCGGCGTCACCGTGGGCGAGGGTGTGCAGATCACCCACCACGTCAGCATCGTCACCCACAGCTCGCACCGGGCGCAGCGCCTGCTGGGCCGGGCCTATGGGGCTTGGCAAGGCGACAAGCCGGGCTGGGTGGCCGGCCGGGTGGACATCGGCCCCTACTGCTTCATCGGCCCGCACAGCCTGATCGAGGCCGGCAGCCGGCTGGGCCGGGGCTGTGTGGTGCGGGCCGGCAGCGTGCTGCGCGGCAACTACCCCGCGTTTGCGGTGATCGCCGGCAATCCGGCGGTGGTGGTGGGCGACTCGCGCGATGGCGATGCCCGCTGGCTGGCCGGCCGGCCCGACTTGCGCCCGCACCATGCCGGCTGGGCCGGGCCCGGCGTTGACGACCACTTTGCCGGCGATGACCCTGTCAACCCCGCTGGCGACCCTGCTGCCGAGCCTGGCGACCCACCCGCCGGCCGCCCAGCGCCATGAGGCTGGTGCTGCTGGGTGACGGCGAGAGCCCGCACCTGCTGAAGTGGGCGCGTGCGCTGGCGCCGCAGGTGGAGTTGTGGGCCGCCTCGTCGCGCGGTTTTCTGCCCGCATGGGACGGACTGGTGCCGCCCGAGCGCCGCTTGGCATTGGCCACCCGGCCCAACTTTGAAGGCGGAAACGGGGCTCTGCTGCGCCAACTGCCCCGCCTGGCACGCTGGCTGCGCAGGGTGCGGGCCGATTGGATCCACGCCCATTACCTGAGCTCCCACGGCACGCTGGCCTGGCTGGCGACCCGCTGGCTGGGCGCGCCGGGCCGGTTGGTGGGCTCGGCCTGGGGCTCTGACATCCTGGTCACGCCGCAGCGCAGCCGGCTGATGCATTGGGTCACCGGACGGGTGCTGCGGGCCTGCGCACTGAGCACCAGCGACTCGCAGGTGATGGCGCAGCAAATGCATGCGCTGGGCGCGCTTGAGGTGATGGTGTTCCCGTTTGGCCTGGAGGCGCTGCCGCCGCTGCCGGCGCCAGGCAGCAAGCGCGATCAAATGTTTTTTGCCAACCGGGGCTTGGAGTCGATCTACGCGCCAGCGCAGGTGTTGCGCCAGTTTGCCGGGGTGGCGGCGGGCTGGCCCGATGCCGAACTGGTGGTGGCCAACGACGGCGCGCTGCGGCCGCTGCTTGAAAAACTGGCGGCCGAGCTGGGCCTTGCAAGCCAGGTGCACTTTGTCGGTCGGCTCGATGCCGCGCTGCAAGCACGCTGGTACGCCCAGGCGCGCTGGTACCTCAGCCTGCCCGAGAGCGATTCGGTCTCGGTCTCGGTGCTGGAGGCGATGGCGCACGGCTGCATCCCCATCCTGTCGGACCTGCCGGCCAACCATGAGCTGGTGCGCAACGGCAACAACGGCCTGGTGCTCGCAGCCGCCCAAAAACTCCAGGCGTCCGACTTGACCGCGCTGCTGCCGCACGCCGAAGCCATCGCCCAGGCCAACCACGATTGGGTGGCGAGGCATGCCATGTTTGCGCCGGCGGTGAGCCGGTTCCTGGCCCGGCTGCGGGCGCTTGACGCTGCCGCAGCGGCCAGCCGATCCGGACCGGTCGCCCAGCCGCCAGACCGCCCGACCCAGCCATGAACATCCTCTACCTCAACCACTACGCCGGCAGTCCGGCGCTGGGCATGGAGTACCGGCCGTTCTACCTGGCGCGTGAGTGGGTGCGCGCCGGCCACCGGGTGCAGATCGTCGCGGCAGACTACTCGCATGTGCGGGCGCGCCAGCCGCAGGCCGGCGACGAGATGATCGACGGCATCGCCTACCGCTGGCTGCCCACGCCGCCCTACCAGGGCAACGGGGCCGGCCGGGTCTGGAACATCTGGCGATTTCTCTCGCAGCTGTGGGCGCAATCGCAGCGGCTGGTGCGGGAGTTCAAGCCTGACGTGGTGATCGCCTCCAGCACCTACCCGATGGACATCTGGGTGGCGCGCCGCATTGCCCGCATCTCCCGCGGCAGTCGCGAGCGCAGCGCCGAGCCCACCAGCGGGCCCACCGCAAACCCCACCAGCGGGCGCTCCTTGCAGCGCACCCGTGGCCGCGGCGCCGGCGCCCTGCTGGTGTTTGAGGTCCATGACCTGTGGCCGCTCAGCCCGATCGAGCTGTCTGGCATGAGCCCGCGCCACCCCTTCATCCGCTTCTGCCAGCTGGCCGAAGACGCCGCCTACCGCGATGCCGACGTGGTGGTGAGCATGCTGCCCAAGGTGCAGGGCCACATGGCCGCGCACGGGCTGGACCTGAACAAGCTGCACATCGTGCCCAACGGCATCTCGCTGGACGAATGGACCGGTACGCCGCCGCCGCTGCGCGACGACCTGGCCCGGCTGATAGCCGACCAGCGCGCCGCTGGCCGCACGGTGGTGGGCTATGCCGGCTCCATGGGCCTGCCCAATGCGCTGGACGTGCTGCTGGACGCCGCCGTGCTGCTCAAGAGTGAGCCCATCGCCATCGTGATGGTGGGCGATGGCCACGAGCGCGCCCGACTGGCGCAGCGCGTGGCCGACGAAGGTTTAACCTACGTCAGCCTGCTGCCGCCGATCCCCAAGGCCATGATCCCGTCGCTGCTGGCCCGGATCGACATCGCCTACATCGGCTGGCAGCGGGTGCCGATCTACCGCTTTGGCATCGCACCCAACAAGCTGATGGACTACATGATGGCCGGCTGCACCGTGCTGCACAGCGTGGAGGCCGGCAACGACCCGGTGGCCGAGAGCGGCTGCGGCTTGACCGTGCCGCCTGAATCGCCCGAGGCCGTGGCCGCCGGCCTGCGGAGCCTGGCCGCACTGCCTGCGGCCGAGCGACGGGCGATGGGCCAGCGTGGCCAGGCCTTTGTGCGCGCCCATCACACCTACCCGGTGCTGGCCGCCCGCTTCTTGGCGGCCATGCAGCGATGAGCCCGCCGACCGGCGCCGACGAGACCCAGGCCGTGGCCGAGCGCTATGCCCGGCGCGCCGGCCTGGACCGCTACAGCTGGCTGCAGCCCGATGTGTGGATGACCCTGCAGGAGCGCCAGCGCGCGCTGCTGCAGCTCTTGCGCCAGCAAGGCCTGACCGACCTGGCGCGCCTGCGCGTGCTGGAGGTGGGCTGTGGCGCCGGTGGCAACTTGCTGGAGCTGCTTCGCCTGGGCTTTGCGCCAGCCCACCTGAGCGGCGCCGAACTGTTGCCCGAGCGCCTGGCCCAGGCGCGGGCCGTGCTGCCGCCGGCTGTCACGCTGCGGGGTGGCGATGCCAGCACGCTGGACATCGCACCAGCCAGCCAGGACATCGTGCTGCAGTCCACGGTGTTTTCTTCATTGCTGGACGATGACTTCCAGCAGCGCCTGGCAGGCGCGATGTGGCGCTGGGTGGCGCCGGGTGGCGGCGTGCTGTGGTACGACTTCACCGTCAACAACCCGCGCAACCGCGACGTGCGCGGTGTGCCGCTGGCGCGGGTGCGGTCGCTGTTTCCGCAGGCCAGCGTGACGGCTCGGCGCGTCACGCTGGCGCCGCCCATCGCCCGCGCCGTGTGCCGGTTGAGCCCGGTGCTGTACCCGGTGTTCAACGCCCTGCCGCTGCTGCGCACGCATGTGCTGGTGTGGCTGCACAAGCCGCTGCCGGCGCCAGTCACTCGGCCGGGATGACGCCCTCGAACACCTGCGCCAGTGGCACGCCGCAGCCCACGCTGGCGCAGTCCATCCACTCGTCCTGGCTCATGTCGACCAGCATCCAGCGGTCAACGGGCTCACGCCTGAAGCCTTCGACCCGCAGCGTCTCCGGGTCGATCAGGATGTATTCCTTCAGCGATGCCAGCTGACGGTACAGCGCAAACTTCTGGCTGCGGTCATAGGCCTGGGTGCTGGGCGACAGCACCTCGATCACCAGGGTCGGTGAGCGCAAGGCCAGATCGGCCCGCAGGTCGGCTCGGTCACAGGTGACCATGACATCGGGGTAGAGCACGGTGTTGTCAGCCAGTTGAAGCTTCATGCCGGCAGCAAAAACCTGGCAAGCTGAGCCCGCTAGATGGCTTCGCAGCCGGTAGGTCAGGTTGCCGATGACACACTCGTGGATGCGCCGGCCGCCCACCATCGCGAACACCTCACCGTTGCAGAACTCGTGACGTTCGGGCTGCTGGTCCTCCCAGGCCAGAAACTCGTCGAGCGTCATCTTTTGCTGCACCAGGGCCATGACCACACCTCCGAGCGGCGATTGTGGCGCAGCCGGCGCAAGACTGGGCAGCATCTTCAGGCGTCGCTGGGCAGCGCCAAGCCAGCGACCAAGCCAGCGACCAAGCCAGCGAAAACACGCACCGTAAAATAAAAGACTTTGCCGGCCCGCATCGGCAGCACCAGACGCCCACCGCATGAATCCCGCCGACCCGCCCACCCTGCCATTTTTGCCCTTCGCCCTGCCCGAAATCGGCGAGGACGACATTGCCGAGGTGGTGGACACGTTGCGCAGCGGCTGGATCACCACGGGCCCCAAGGCCAAACGCTTCGAGGCCGACTTCAAGGCCTGGCTGGGCGACGAGGGCGACAACACCGACGGCCTGCACTGCGTCGCCGTCAATTCGGCCACCGCTGGCCTGCACCTGGCGCTCGAAGCGCTGGGCATCGGCCCGGGCGATGAGGTGATCACCACCACCCACACCTTTACCGCCACCGCCGAAGTGGTGCGCTACCTTGGTGCGGATGTCAGGCTGGTCGATATCGACCCGGCCACGCTCAACATCGACCCTGGCGCCATTGAAGCTGCGATCACGCCGCGTACCAAGGCCATCATGCCGGTGCACTACGCCGGGCTGGCCGCCGACATGCCGGCAATCCTGGCGATTGCCCAGCGCCACGGCCTGAAGGTGGTCGAAGACGCAGCCCACGCGCTGCCCACCACCAGCGCCGGCAGGCGGGTAGGCACGCTCGACAGCGCCGCCACCGTCTTCAGCTTCTACGCCAACAAGACCATCACCACCGGCGAGGGCGGCATGCTGGTCACGCGTGACGCCGCGCTGGCCAAGCGCGCCCAGGTGATGCGCCTGCACGGCATGAGCCGCGATGCGTTTGACCGTTTCACCGCCACCGTGCCCAGCTGGTATTACGAGATCGTGGCGCCGGGCTTCAAGTACAACCTGACGGACATTGCGGCGGCGTTGGGCATCCATCAGCTTAAGCGGCTGTCGGCCTTTCAGGTGCGGCGCGAGCAGATCGCCCAAGCCTACAACGAGGCCTTCGCGGACTTACCGCTGATCCTGCCGCCACAGGCGGCCCCGGGCGATAAACACGCCTGGCATCTGTATGTGCTGCGCCTTGGCGCCGGGCTGGCAATGTCGCGTGATGCCTTCATCGAGCGCATGTATGCCGCCGGCATTGGCTGCAGCGTGCACTACATCCCGCTGCACCTGCACCCGTATTGGCGCGAGCGGTACCACCTGGCGGCCGAGCAGTTCCCGCATTCGCAACAGGCCTATGAGCGCATGGTCAGCATCCCGCTTTACACGGCCATGACTGATGCCGACGTGCAGCGCGTGATCCGCACCGTGCGCGAGATCACGCGAGCCTGAGGCCCGCGGGGCGGCATGGCCAAACGCCTGTTTGATCTGCTGGCGGCGGGCCTGGGCCTGTTGCTGCTGTCGCCCCTTCTGCTGGCGTTGGCGCTGTGGATCAAGCTCGACTCGCGCGGGCCGGTGCTGTTCACACAAGAACGCGTGGGGCGCTTTGGCAAACTGTTCCTGATCCACAAGCTGCGCACCATGGCCACCGACGCGCCCGCGCGTGGGCCGCAAATCACCGTCGGCGCCGACCCGCGCATCACCGGGGCGGGACGTTTCCTGCGCCGGACCAAGCTGGACGAGCTGCCGCAGCTGTGGGACGTGCTGCGCGGCGAGATGAGCCTGGTCGGGCCGCGGCCCGAAGTGCCGCGTTATGTGGCGCTGTACCCGGAGGAGATGCGCAGCCTGCTGCTGTCAGTGCGGCCGGGCATCACCGATCTGGCCTCGCTTGAATACCGAGACGAAGCCCGGCTGCTGGCAACGGCGGCCGACCCCGAGCGCTGCTATGTCGAGGAGGTGATGCCTGCAAAGCTCAGGCTTTCAGCTCGCTACGTCAAGACCCGCAGCTTCGCCGGAGACCTGGCCGTGGTCTGGCGCACGGTGCTCACTGTCGCTGCGCGGCGCTGACGCCGATCAGACCGGCACTTCGTCATCGTCAACCTCGGCGAACAGGGCCGCCGCTGTGATAGTCAAGTTCACGCTCGCCAGGCTCACGTCATCGCCCGCGTCGAAGGGGTGCAAGACCCACAAGTCGTCGGCACCGCGCCGATAGACGTCCGTGCGCCGCGAGTGGATGTCGATGAAGGCCACCTCCTTCAGCGAGGCGATGCTGCGGTAGTGCACGAATTTCTCACCGCGGTCGTAGGCGGCGGTGCTGGGGGAGAGCACCTCGATGATCAGCGTGGGTTCCCGTTTCACCAACTTGCTGGTGCGATCATTCGCGCTGCAGGTAACCAGCACATCCGGGTAAAAAAACTGATCCCCCTGTTGCGCCTGCACTTTGGTGTCTGCGATGTACGTCCTGCAAGGAGAGCCAACGAGGTGCTGTCGCAATGCCATGTAGACATTGCCCGCGGCCATCACATGCCCATCCTCAGCACCTGCCATCGCATAGACCTGGCCATCGATAAAGTCGTGCTTCTCAGGCTGCACGGCCTCCCAGGCCAGGAACTCTTCACCCGTCATCTTCGGCTTCGAAACGGCTTGCCCCATGTCGGCCTCCTGCACAGTGCGCCGGATGATTATTGACCACGCGGGCCCGTTGACCGACTTGTCAGGAATTTCGCCGTGACAATCAGTGCCCAATGTTCTGGCTCTCACTTGACGGCTTCCTGACCCGCATCCGCCCGCAGCGCGAGGCGCTGTCCCTGCTGCTGGACGGCGCCGTGGTGGCGCTGGCCTGGCAGGCCACGTACCTGTTCCGCCTCGGCTTCGAGCGCTGGTTCTCGGCCCGCCCCGCTTATGACCACTGGGTGATGGCGGGCCTGGTCGGGCTCTACATGCTGGTGCTTTGGGGGCTGCGCGTGCCCAAGGGCATGTGGCGCTTCTCGGGTTTCGGCGAGGTCAAGCGGCTGGCGGCTGTCTGCGCCATCGCTGGCACCGTCGGTGCCACCGCCGTGCTGATGGCCCAACTCAGCGCCGTGCCGCGCGCCGTGCTGGCCCTGCACCCGGTCTTCTGCCTGATCGCGCTGGCGATGATGCGGCTGGCCTACCGGATGCTGTACGAGCACATGCGTGGCCGCATCAATGGCAGCGCTGCGGACACGCACCGTGCCCTGGTGATGGGCGCCGGCCAGGCCGGGCGCCTGCTGGTGGCGGGCATTCAGCCCCAGGGCTGGACGGTGGTGGGCTGGCTCGATGACGACCCGGTCAAGCAGCAAGGCGCCCGGGTAGCCGGCATCCCGGTGCTGGGCGGCCTGGAGCAGGTCGAGCGCCTGGCGGCGTTGCACGGCATCACCGACATCATCGTCGCCATGCCTTCGGCCGCGGCCCCCAAGCGCCGGCGTGCGCTGGACCTGGCGGGCAAGACCGGCCTGCATGTGCTCACCGTGCCTTCCGCCGACGAGCTTCAGCATGGCAGCAAGGTCGATCAGTTGCGCGACATCCAGCCCGAGGACTTGCTGGGCCGCGCGCCGGTGCAGCTGGACGAGGCCGGCATCAGCGAATGCATCAACGGCCGGGTGGTGCTGATCACCGGCGCCGGCGGCAGCATCGGCAGTGAACTGTGCCGGCAAGTGGCGCGTTATGGGCCGCGCCTGCTGGTGCTGTACGAGCTGAGCGAGGTGGCGCTGTACCTGATCGAACAGGAGCTGTCGGAGACCTTCCCCCACATCCCCTTGCTGCGCCTGGTCGGCGACGTGAAGGATCTGGCCCATCTGCGCCACTGCTTCGGCAGGCACAGGCCGCAGGTCGTCTTTCATGCCGCCGCCTACAAGCATG
>JANYKR010000009.1 GCA_025358155.1 Betaproteobacteria bacterium | reverse complement strand
GAGATGGCGACCACGCTGGCGACCGACCCGATGCTGCTGCTGCTGGACGAGCCGATGGCCGGCGTGGGCCACGAAGACATCGACTCGCTAGCCGAACTGATCCGCACCGTGGCGGTCGGCCGGACGGTGTTGATGGTCGAGCACAACCTGAACGTCGTCTCGTCGCTCTGCGATACCGTCACAGTGCTGCGCCGGGGCGAAATTCTGGCAGAGGGCAGCTACAACGAAGTGGCGGCCAATCCGCTGGTCATCGAAGCCTACTTGGGAGTCTCCGATGAATGAAACCGGAACGATGAAGGCAGCGTCAAACGCCGGAATGGAGCCGATGCTGCGGGTGCGTGACCTGCACGCCGCCTACGGCGAATCGAAGGTGCTGCATGGCATGGCGTTCGACGTTCCCAAGGGTGAGGTGGTGACGCTGCTCGGCCGCAACGGCGTGGGCAAGACCACGACACTGAAGGCGCTGATAGGCATGGGCGTGCACCGCAGTGGATCGGTGATCTTCAAAGGCAAGGAACTGATCACGCTGCCGTCCAACGACATCGCCAAGGCGGGAATCGCGTACTGCCCCGAAGAGCGAGGCATCTTCTCCAGCCTCAACGTCGAGGAGAACCTGCTGCTGCCGCCGGTTATCGGCCGCGGCGGTATGTCGCTCGGGCAGCTCTACGAACTGTTCCCAAACCTGTACGAGCGGCGGCACAGCCAGGGCACCAAGTTGTCGGGCGGTGAACAGCAGATGCTAGCGATGGCGCGCATCCTGCGAACGGGCGCGACGCTGCTGTTGCTGGACGAAGTGACCGAAGGCTTGGCGCCCGTGATCGTGAAGAAGATCGGTGCGGTGATCCGACAACTTAAGGCCGCCGGGCTGACCATCCTGCTGGTAGAACAGAACGTGCGCTTCGCAGAGACGGTGGCCGACAGGCACTACGTGGTCGAACACGGCGTGGTGGTCGACACCTACGCCAACGGCGAGCGCGGCGATCGGCACGAGACGCTCGGCTCGGCCAAGCTCTGTTCCTAGCTTACGGCGTCGCCTCACACGGCCCGGCAAGAAGCGTCCAATGGCTTCTTCTCCAGCAGTGCAGTCGGTCGTGAGAGCCATCGACCTGCTGCAGGCACTCAACCGGGCGCCGGTCTCGACCGTGGCGGAGCTTCATCGCGAGACTCGCATTCCAAAGCCGTCAATCGTTCGACTCCTGCAGACACTCGAGGCGCGCGGGCTTGTGCGACACGCGCCGCAATATGGCGCCTACTGCCTGAACGCCGAAGTGCAGACGCTTTCTTCCGGATACCACGGCGCACCCCGCGTCGTGCAGGCGGCAGCACCTTTCGCCGATGACCTGACCGCCGAAATCAAGTGGCCTATCGCGGTCGCCGTGTTCCAGACGGACGCGATGGTGGTGCGCTACAGCACCATTCCGCTGTCGCCGCTCTCGCTCTTGCAGTGTAAGCGTGGCCCCAAGGCCCCATTGACTTCGGCCATCGCCTGAAGTCGGTCTGAGTCAGATGTCGAGCACGTGACGCGGCATGTGGAATGGCACACGCCACGTTCCACCGTTGGCGGTGTCAGTGCCGATCGTGGCGGTGCGTTGGTTGATGCGCACGACCACCCCGGTGATGCCCCGACCATCGCGATCCTCGAACGTCACGGTGTCGCCTTGCTGGAACTCGCGAGTCTTGGTTGTCGCGGTGGCGGGCTCCGGTGGCGGCACATACCGCGTTTGCTCGTCCTGCCGTTCGGCGTCGGTGTAGCCCTGCATCGACACGCAGGGGATCTTCCAGGTCCGTTTCGTACCCTGTTCGAGCACGGTGGCCTGGGTGTCCTTGAAGGCGATGATCTTGCCGCTGCGCATTTGCCCGTCGCGGAAGTCGACGAAGCGCACGGTCTGGCCAAGATGGAGGTTCGTGCGTGCAGCGAGACCGCGGCGCGGATCGGCCAGCATGCCTTCGATGATCGCCTTGAGCTGGTAGAGCTGCAGGCTGCTGGCGCCCTCCAGGGCATCGATCATCCTCGGGTCGATGGCTTGCACGATCACGCCTGGGTCCTCTGACCTGCCGGCGCGCATTGACCAAGGTGACACGCCTTCCTCAGGCGGCCATGCTGCCGACAGTCTGTCGTTGCTCGTCGTCCTGCCGCCCGATGTTCCACGGCAGCAACTCGTCGATGCGGTTGATGGGATGGTCTGCGATGCGGCCCAGCACCTCGCGCAGGTAGCCTTCCGGGTCCAACCCGTTGAGCTTGGCCGTCTCCACCAGACTGTAGATCGCCGCCGCCCGCTCGCCGCCAGCGTCCGACCCCATAAACAGGTAGTTGCCTCTTCCAAGAGCTACGCCGCGCAGGGCACGTTCTGCCGCGTTGTTGTCCATCTCGATGCGCCCGTCATCGCGGTAGCGCGTCAGCGCCTGCCAGCGCACCAGGCTGTAGCCGATGGCCTGAGCGAGTTCGGACTTGGCCGAGACGCGCCCGACCATGCTGCTTAGCCAGGCATGCAACTCGTCGAGCAACGGGCCGGCGCGGGCCTGTCGGTGCGAGCGCCGAACATCGGGAGGCTGGCCCCGTATCTCCTTGTCCACCGCGTACAGCGCCGCTATGCGCCGCAACGCCTGGGCGGCAAGGGAGTCCTCGGCCTTGCCCGTGCTCAGGTACAGGTCCCACCAGGGTCGACGCGCGTGCGCCCAGCAAGCTGCCTCGGTCACGTCGCCCGAGTTGTAGAGCTTGATCCAGCCGCCGTAGGCGTCGGCCTGCAGGATGCCGCTGTACTTCTTAAGGTGGCGCTGTGGATGTTCACCCTTGCGGTCGGGCGAGTATTGGTACCAGGCCGCCGGCGCATCCTTCGATCCGGCAGGCCGGTCATCGCGCACGTACACCCACAGCCGGCCGGTCTTGGTCTTGCCCAGGCCCGGGCTGAGCACGGGAACTGGCGTGTCGTCGGCGTGCAGCTTGGCCCCAGCCAGCGTGTAGCGCCCCAGTGCGGCCACCAGCGGGTCCAGCAGCTGATCACCCCGGTCGACCCAGCCGGCCATGGTGGAGCGGTCAATCTCCACCCCGTCGCGGGCGTAGATGCCGCTCTGGCGGTACAGGGGGACGTGGTCGCAGTATTTGGAGACCATCACATGGGCAATCAGCCCGGGCCCGGCGATGCCGCGTGCGATCGGCCGGCTCGGCGCTGCGGCCTGGAAGATCGACTGGCAGGTCACGCACGCCAGCTTGGGCCGCACATGGCGGATCACCTTGAAGTGCGAGGGCACGTACTCGAGCTGCTCGGAGACATCCTGCCCAATCTGGCGCAACCGGCCCCCGCAGGCCGTGCAGCCGCAACGCTGGCCCGCGGTGTCATGGTGCGCGGCAGTGGCAACAGGGCGATGGACTTGCGCTTCGCGCGGCAGGTGTGCCGGCAGGCTTCGGTCGATCTCGGGCGCGTTGGCCGGCGCAGTCTTGGCCGGTGCAGCAGCCCCGGGCTGTGCCTGCACCGCGGTGATGTCGATCAGGTTGATCTGGGCGTCGAGCTGTTCACTGGAGGCGCCGAACTCGGCGCGCACGCGGCGCAGCAGTTGCAGCTTGAGCTTGTCGACCATCAGCTTGAGCAGCGCCACCTCGGAGTCGCGAACCTCGATGACCCGCAGCAGCGAGTCGATCGTGGGGGTCGGATGGATGGGCGTCGACACAGAACATAGTGTTCTACATGAGCGTACAAATAGCCATTGGTACTGCCCCTCAGTCGGGGGCAATCACATCGCTATGCAGCCAGTTCCGGTTGGTGTGTTCTCACCGGCATGCGCCAGTCGATACCCTCCAGCAGCATCGACAACTGTGCCGGTGTCAGCGACACGCCGCCCGAGGTGGCCTGGGGCCAGACGAAGCGCCCGCGCTCCAGTCGCTTGGCCAGCAGCATCAGGCCCTGGCCGTCGAACCACAGCACCTTGATGATGTCGCCGCGCCGGCCTCGGAAGACGAAGACATGGCCCTTGAACGGGTTCTCGGCCAGAGCGGTCTGCACCAGCGCGGCCAGGCCGTCGAAGCCCTTGCGCATGTCGGTGTGGCCGGCAACGATCCACATCCGCGTACCCGATGGAAGGCCGATCATGTGGCGCTGGCCAGCGCGCGCAGCACGCAGCGAATGCTGGCCTCGTCGACCGCGCCGCGTAAGCGCAAGCGGGCGCCATGGATGTCGATCTCGATGATGCCGGCCGGTGCCACGCGAGGCGGCCCTCCCGGCGGCGTCGGCACCGGTGATGCAGCGCGCTCGACAGCCTCCACCACGGTGACCGGCAGCAGGACCGGTGCAGCAATGGCGCCGGTGGTTGGTACCTGGGCCTGCAAGTGCAGCCGCCGCCAGTTAAACAGCAGGTTGGCGTTGACGCCGGCCTCCAGCGCGATGGCCGCCACCGATGCGCCAGGCGCCAGACTGCGCTCTACCAGTGCGCGCTTCACGGCATCGGAATGTCGGCGCCGGATGTCCTGGCCCTTCGTGACTCGCTTGTCCATGTGTGCATCTGTCGGGTTACGTGCACACATCCAAGTGTGTGTGCCGTTTCCTGATCGTGCTCAGGTCGCGACTTTGGCGCAATGGGGCCTTGAGGCCACGCTTACGCCGAGGCGGCATTGGGCGCGGTACCTGGTGCGCAGTCGTCAAGCTGAGGGCTTGGCGCTGACCACCCGGGTGTTGATCGTCAGCCTGTTGCTGGC
>JANYKR010000005.1 GCA_025358155.1 Betaproteobacteria bacterium | reverse complement strand
TGTCAGCGTGGTGGGCAACGCATTGTGGTTGCGTCGGTGGCGTTCGTCGACCGATCAAACTCCGGCCATTGCACCGACCGGACAACCCCGTCCTGTGTCGGCTTGAGGAGAAGGACATGCATGCGATGAACATCGGCCAGGCCGCGACGGCCTCGGGCGTCTCGGCCAAGATGATTCGGCACTATGAACAGGTTGGGCTGTTTCCGGAGCCCGACCGGACCGACGCGGGCTATCGTCAGTACAGCGAGAACGAAGTGCACACGCTGCGCTTCATCCGACAGGCGCGCGACCTGGGGTTCTCCATCCAGCAGATCGGCGAACTCGTAGGGCTGTGGCAGAACCGCAGACGGCCGAGCAGGCAGGTCAAGGCCCTGGCCGAAGCGCATATCAGGGAGTTGGAGCAGAAGGCGCAAGACCTTCTGGCGATGAAGGCGACGCTCGAACATCTGGTGCAGTTGCCACGGCGACGATCGGCCGGATTGCCCTATCCTGGACGAGCTGGCGACGGAGAACCCGGCGCCGTCAACGTCCCCGAGGGCCAGCAAAGGCGCGGCGACCGGCGGATTGCGTTCAGGAAGGACGCCCAGCGGCAAACGCGCCTGACTCGGCAACCGCCAGGCACCGTCAGCGCGGCTTCCCACTCTGCCGGAACCATCGCCAACAGAATCCCTTTACACTTTCCAGTATGGCGTCTCGCTTTCGTTCCGCAATGATGTGGCTGTTGCTGTTCGCGTTGCCCCTCCAGGGCTTCGCGGCTGCGACCATGCTCAATTGCGGCCCGAACCACCACCGGATGTGGGAGGCCTCTGTCGGTACTCAGGCGGATTCGACCGACCATGCGGCACATGGCCACTATCAACACCCGAAGGATGTCGCCGACCCGGACGAGGTGGCTGCGGCCAGTGACCATGCGGACGACGGTGGTCCGTTGCACCACCTGAGCAAGCTGTCCAAGTTCAAGTGCAGTGCCTGCGCTGCGTGCTGTATGGGCGTTGCAACGCCCCCTTCGCCGCTCGCTTTCCTTTCGGTCCCACCGGCCTCTGCGCCGACGCCGAACGTTTCTGCCCCGCACGTCGACTTCGTGTCGAACGGGCTGGATCGACCTCCTCGATTGTTCCTCGCTTAACGGGCGCCGCACGCGCCTTCGCACGGCCATGGCCGTGTGACATCGCGTCATGACGCGACAAGCGCGTGCGCTTCATAGACCGTTTCCGGTGGCGCCACGCCATCGACATTCGAGCCGAGGTTCACCATGTCTCCGAAATTCAGGGCAGTGCTGCTGCCGTTGTGGGCCGTCGCGGGCCTGTCCCTTGTGCTCGTACCCGCGAAAGCACAGACCCCGGCTGCGACGCCTGCCACGCCTCAGTTGGCCGTCGCCACCGGCACCCGAGCCGACCCCGCTGATCCGAAGGCACCCGTCCCGACGACGTTGTACGTTTCCCCGTTGCGGGCGTATCAGGGGTTCGTCGAACCGCAGGTCGCACCATGGCGCGAAACCAACGAGTTGGTCCGCCAACGCGGTGGCTGGCGTGCCTACGCCCGCGAGGCGCGCGAGCCCGATTCGGCACCGACTGCCGCACCCGCTGCCTCCCGACCCGCAGCGGCAGCGAAGCCCGCTTCCGGCGGCCATTCCGGCCACGAAATGAAGTGAGGTGCCCACGATGAAGACCTTCTCCTTCTCAGTCTCACCGTGGCGCCCGCGAACTCGTTTCGCATTGGCTGCGCTGGCTCTGTTCGTGCTCGGCGGCTGCGCCACCCTCAGCAACGACGCAGGCTTCGGCCCCGTCGAGCAGACCGCGAAAGACCGGCTCGGCAAGGACGTCAAGTGGGCCCGCTCCGACTCCGACAGCGATGCCATCGAAAAGCGGGTTGCGCAGTTGCTCGAACAGCCGCTGTCGGTTGACGACGCCGTCCAGATTGCCCTGCTCAACAACAAGGGGCTGCAAGCCTCGTTCGCCGGCCTCGGAATATCCGAAGCGGACAGGGTGCAAGCCGGGAGGCTGTCGAACCTGGGCTTCAGCTTTGGTCGCCTGACCCAAGGCTCCGGCGCCGAAATCGACCGCAGCATCCAGTTCAACCTGGCGCGGCTGTTGATGTTGCCGACCATCAATCAGATCGAATCGCGGCGCTTCGAGCAGATCCGCGGTGCCGTCGCACTGAGTGTGCTGTCGTTGGCCTCGGAGACGCGCAAGGCCTACTACCTTGCCGTAGCCGCCGACGAGACCGGCCGCTACATGCTGCAAGTTCAGACCGCTGCCGAAGCCGGCGCAGAGCTTGCACGGCGCCAGACCCAGGCGGGCAACTGGAACAAGCTGCAGCAGGCGCGTGAGCAGAGCTTCTATGCCGATGCAGCCTTGAACCTCGCGCGCTCGGATCAGGCACGAAGCACTGCGCGGGAGCGACTGACGCGGCTGATGGGCCTGTGGGGCACACAGACGCAATTCCGCCTGCCCGAGCGTCTGCCAGATTTGCCCAAGGCGCCCGACGAACTGCCCGATATCGAGCAGACCGCGATGGTGCAGCGCCTGGACGTGCAGGCCGCCAAGCTCGGCACCGAGCAGGTGGCGAAGAATCTCGGCTTGACTCGTGCGACGCGCTTCATCAATGTGCTGGAAGTCGGCGCGGTGCGCAACTCCTACAACGACGCGCCGACCCAACGCGGCTACACGATCAGCGTCGAGCTGCCGCTGTTCGACTGGGGTGACGCAAGGGTGGCCAAGGCCGAGGCGGTCTACATGCAGGCCGTCAACCGGGCGGCGGAGACCGCCATCAACGCGCGCAGCGAAGTGCGTGGTGCCTACAAAAACTACCGAACCAGCTACGACATTGCACGCCACTTCCGCGACGAGATCGTGCCACTGAAGAAGCGCATCTCGGAGGAGAACCAGCTTCGCTACAACGGCATGTTAATCGGCGTGTTCGAGTTGCTCGCCGATGCACGCTCGCAGATCACCAGCGTCAACGGCTACATCGAGGCACTGCGCGACTTCTGGCTCGCGCAAGCCGACCTCGACATGGCCTTGATCGGCACTCCCAGCATGACCGCAATGCCAGCCGCTTCGATGTCCGCGACGGACAGCGGCGCGGGTGCGCATTGAACCCCGAGGACAACCAAGATGTTTTCACGACGTAGTTTCTTTCTGGGCGCCGGCGCCATCACTGCCGCCGCTGCCGCCGCTTCGGTCAGCCGCGTGGCGATGGCCGCGCTGCCCGAGCCGGTGATGCAGACCAAGCCCGACACCATGCCGCCGCTCGTGCCCACTTCGGGCCGGCCCTACAACCCGGTCGTCACTCTGAACGGCTGGACCTTGCCCTGGCGCATGAGCAACGGCGTCAAGGAGTTCCACCTCGTCGCCGAACCTGTGGTGCGCGAGATGTCACCTGGGTTCAAGGCTCACCTGTGGGGTTACAACGGCCAGTCGCCCGGACCGACCATCGAGGTGGTCGAGGGTGATCGGGTGCGCATCTTCGTCACCAACAAGCTGCCCGAGCACACCACGGTGCACTGGCACGGTCAGCGCCTGCCAAACGGCATGGACGGCGTGGCGGGCCTGAACCAGCCCGCGATCCAACCCGGCAAGACCTTCGTCTACGAGTTCGTGGCGCGGCGGCCTGGCACCTTCATGTACCACCCGCACGCCGACGAGATGACGCAGATGGCGATGGGGATGATGGGCTTCTGGATCACGCACCCGAAGGCCAAGCATCCGCTGATCGAGGAGGTTGATCGCGACTTCGTCTTTCTGCTCAACGCATACGATATCGACCCGGGTAGCTTCACGCCCAAGACGAGCACCATGCTTGATTTCAATCTGTGGACATTCAACAGCCGGGCATTTCCGGGCATCGATTCAATGGTCGTACGCAAGGGTGACCGGGTGCGCATTCGCATCGGCAATCTGACCATGACCAACCATCCGATCCATTTGCACGGCCACGAATTCGAGGTCGCGGGCACTGACGGCGGCTGGGTGCCCAAGTCAGCGCGGTGGCCGGAAGTGACCGCTGATGTCGCAGTCGGCCAGATGCGAGCGATCGAATTTGAGGCTACTGATCCGGGTGACTGGG
>JANYKR010000320.1 GCA_025358155.1 Betaproteobacteria bacterium | reverse complement strand
CTCGGGCGGCCTGGACATCCTGAATGTGGGCAAATTCCAGATGGCCAGCCGGGCCTACTGCGGGCGCTTCAACTTTAACGGCGGCGACCAGCAAAAACGAGTGGGCACCCTGTCCGGCGGTGAGCGCGGCCGCCTGCACTTGGCCAAGACCCTGATCGCGGGCGGCAATGTGCTCATGCTCGATGAGCCGTCCTACGATCTGGACGTGGAAACCCTGCGCGCGCTCGAAGACGCCTTGCTGGAGTTTGCCGGCTCGGTGATGGTGATCAGCCACGACCGCTGGTTCCTGGACCGCATCGCCACCCATATCCTGGCCGCCGAAGGCGACAGCCAGTGGGTCTTCTTCGACGGCAACTATCAGGAGTACGAGGCCGACAAGAAGAAGCGCCTGGGTGAAGAAGGCGCAAAGCCGCACCGGCTGCGTTTCAAGGCGCTGAAGTAAGGCCGAACGGGGCTGCGTGTGCAAACTGAGGCGCCGCGCAGCCAGCCTGGGCGCTGGCAACAAAAACCAGCAACGAGATCAGTGACAGGCGGCACAAGCGCGGGCAAGCACTGAGGAACCCGGGGCCGCCAGGGGTCTCATACTCACCGTTTCTCTCGAACCCTCGTGCCGACCCGATGCGCTCCTTGCTCACTGCCCCTTCCGTTTTGCGGACCACCACGCTCGGCGGCCTGATGCTGCTGGCCGGCTGCGCTGCACTGGCGCCCGCCTCCGACCCAGACCCAGACGCGACGCCGGGCTCCGGCGCCAAGCCGCCTGTGGCCACTCCGGCGCCTGCCAACGCCGCCGCCGTGCCGCTGGCGCGGGCGTCCGCCCCCGGCACGCCGGCATCGGCTGTGGCGGCCGCGCTGTCCGGTCCCACGGCTGCGGCACGCCCGGCCAGCGGCGCCTCGTCGCCGGCGGCACTGCCGATGCCGCCCACGCCCGGCCAGCCGCCGCCGTTTGCCGTGGTGATCAAGGACGCCCGCAAGATCGACGGACTGTTCACCGCCTGGCAAAAAGATGAGCGGGTCTGGATCGAACTTCGGCCCGAAGACTTCAACCAGACCTTTTTCTTCTCGCCCAAGCTGGCCAGCGGCATTGGCGAGGCTGGTCTGTTTGGCGGCTTGATGTTGTCCTCGCCGCGCTTGCTGCAGTTCCGCCGCTTGCACAACGTGGTGCAACTGATCGCGATCAATGAGCAGCAGGTGGCCAAGGCCGGCACGCCAGAGGCCCGGGCGGTGGCGTCGGCTACCTCGCCCAGCCTGCTCGCCGCCAACCCGGTGGCCAGCCAACCCCATCCTGAGCGCAAGACCGTGTTGGTCGATGCCAGCGCGATGTTCATGACCGACCTGCTCGGCCTGGGCGCGCAACTGCAACGCACCTACCGCCAGGGCTACGGGCTTGACGTGCGCAATTCAGCCATCACCGCCGTGCGGGGCAAACCCGACCTGCTGGTGCTGGAGGCCATCAACCACTACGCCACCGCCGCCATCGCGGTGCCGCAACCGGGCGGCCCGCCCGGCGCGCCGCTGCCCACCGTGCCCTCAGGCCTGCCCGACGCACGCAGCCTGTTTTTGGGCATCCACTACTCGCTGGCGCGCCTGCCAGCCCAGCCGATGGCACCGCGCCTGGCGGATCCCCGCATCGGCCACTTTGTCTCGCTCAGCGACGACTTCAGCGACGACCTGGCGCGCAGCCCGCGCCAACGCGTGGTCAACCGCTGGCGGCTGGACAAGGCCGACCCGGCGGCCGAGCTGTCCGAGCCGGTCAAGCCGATCACCTTCTGGCTGGACCGCAACATCCCGCTGCGCTACCGCGACACCATCACCGCCGGCGTGCTGGAGTGGAACAAGGCGTTTGAGGCGATCGGCTTCAAGAACGCCATCGTCGTCAAGCAGCAGCCCGAGGATGCCGATTTCGACACGCTGGACGTGGGCGTGGCGTCGATCCGCTGGATGGTCAACCGCGAGCCGCTGTTCGGTGCCATCGGCCCCAGCCACGTCGACCCGCGCAGCGGCGAAATCCTGGACGCCGACATCGGCATGGAGAGCCTGTCCTCGCGCAACCGGCGCAGCTTCAAGGCGCAGGTGCTGGGCGCGTCACCCCAGGCCTGGGCCGAGCTGCTGCAGGTGGGCGGCGCACCCCCTGTTGACGCCGCCGCCTGGCCTGGCAGTCCGTTGCAGGACAGCCTGGTCTGCCGCGCTGCCGACCTGGGCGCCGAGCAACTGGGCTACGGCCTGGACGTGCTGGAGGCGCGGGGTGAGATCGAACCCGACGGCCCGGCCGCGCAAGCCTTTGTGCTCGACTACCTCAAAGATGTGACGATGCACGAGGTGGGCCACACGCTGGGCCTGCGCCACAACTTTCGCGCTTCACATGCTTTCTCGGCCAAGCAGGTGTCCGACACCGAGTTCACCCGCAACCACGCCTTCACCGGCTCGGTGATGGAGTACGCCGCCATCAACCTGCCCAGGGTAGGTGAACCGCAGGTCTCGCCGTTCCAGACCACGCTGGGCCCCTACGACTACTGGGCCATCGAGTACGCCTACAAGCCGCTGGCACCCGGGCAGGAGGCCGCCGAGCTGAACAAGATCGCTGCCCGCAGTGGTGAACCCGAGCTGGCCTTTGGCACCGATGAGGACAACTTCCTGGGCATCGACCCCGACGCGCTGCAGTCAGACCTGAGCAACGACGTGCTGGACTTTGCCGCCCGGCGGTTCGACATCGCGCAAGACCTGTTCAAGCGCCAGGAGACCCGGCCGCTCAAGCCCGACGAGGACTATGCCAAGCTGCGCCGAGCGCTGGCTTACGCGGTGCGGGACGCGGGGCAAGCGGCGGGCATCCTGCTGCGCCAGATCGGCGGCGTGCGCACGCTGCGCGACTTTCCCAACACCGGGCGCGACCCGCTGCAGCCGCTGCCCGCGGCCGACCAGCAAGCGGCCTTGAAGCTGCTGTCTACCCGGGTGTTTTCAGCTGACAGCTTTGCCGTCAGCCCGGCCCTGCAGCGCCGGCTGGCGCCCAATTATTTTGAGCGCAGCGAAGGCGCGGGGGCTGTGCCCACCGAGTACGCCTTGGGCCAGGCGGTGCTCGACATGCAGCGCGCCCTGCTCAACCGGCTGATGAGCGACGCGCTGGCGGTGCGGGTGCTCGACAGCGAGGCCAAGGTCAGCCCGCCCGCCAAGGCGCTGCGGCTGGACGAGCTGTACCGCCAGCTGGAGGCCGATGTCTGGAGCGAGCTGGCCGGCAAGTCGGGCTCAGCCCGCGACATCTCCCAGCCGCGCCGCGAGTTGCAGCGCGAGCACCTCAACCGGGTGACTGCGCTGGTGCTGCGGCCGGGTGCGATGTCGCGCACCGACGCCCGCTCGCTGCTGCGCAGCCGGGCGGCGGCGCTGGCCAGCCGCATCGAGGCCGCGCAGCGCCAGGCCGGGCTCAGCGACCAGGCCCGAGCGCACCTCCAAGACAGCGCCGAGAGCCTGCGCGCAGCGCTGGCCGCACCGCTGGCACGGGCGGGCGGTTGAGTATCCGGCCTCGGGCCGGCGCCTGAACTTGGGTGGGGGCCGCCGGACCGCGGGCGCCCCACCGAGGTTTCAGGCCATCACTTCAGGCCATCAACCCGGCGTCCCGGCCCAGCCAGGCAGCGCCGCGCACGCCTGAGGCATCGCCGTGCAGTGCGGGTAGCAAGCGGGTGCGCAAGGGCTCGGGCAGCTGGCCCGAAAAAACCCAGCGGTCCCACAGCGCGGGCACCCTTTGGTAGGTGTCGGCGAGGCGGGACAAGCCGCCGCCCAGCACGATCACGTCCGGGTCGAGCAGGTTGATCACGCTGGCCAGCGCACGCGCCAGCCGCCCGTGCCAGCGCGCCAGCGTGGCCTGGCAGCCGGCATCACCCGCCGCTGCTGCCGAGGCCAATTGCACGGACGACAGTGCGCCGCCATGCCGGCGCTGGTGATCGGCGGCCAGGCCGGGCCCGCTCAGCCAGGTCTCGATGCAGCCCGCCTGACCGCAGTAGCAGGCCGGGCCGCGCTCGTCGACGCGCGCCCAGGGCAGTGGGTTGTGGCCCCACTCGCCGGCCAGCCGGTTGGGCCCCGTCAGCACCCGGCCGGCCACCGTGATGCCGGCGCCGCAGCCGGTGCCCAGGATCGCGGCAAACACCACCGGCGCACCCCGACCGGCGCCGTCGGTGGCTTCGGACAAGGCCAGGCAGTTGGCGTCGTTGGCCAGGCGCACCCCCTGGCCCAGACGCGCGGCCAGGTCGACCGCCAGCGGCTTGCCGTTCAGGCACTGGGTGTTGGCGTTCTTGATCAGCCCGGCGGCGCTCAGGCTGCCCGGCGTGCCGATACCGACGCTGGCAGCGGGCCCGCCCTGCAGCTCAGATCCGCCAGGCTGAGCCGACAGGCCCACCGCCTGGCGTGCGCCGGCCACCAGGCCGGCAACCGCTTCGACCACCGCCGCATAACCCTGGCCCGACGGCGTGGCGATGCGCTGCCGCCAACACTCGGCGCCAGCCCCATCAAGCACCACGGCCTCGGTCTTGGTGCCACCCAGGTCAATGCCGATGGCGAACCGGGCCACCACCGGGCCGGCGGGCGGGTTCGGGCCGGTCAACGTCGCCGCTGCAGCCGCAGCCGCCATCAGCATCAGAGGGCGGCGGTGCGCAGCAGCAGCCAGTCCAGCGCAGGGCCGTCCACCAGCGGCGACAGCCGCTCGCGCACGGTGGCGTGGTAGCGGTTGAGCCAGTCGATCTCGTCAGGTCGCAGCAGTTGGGGCTCGATGCAGCGGGTATCGATCGGGCAAAGTGTCAGCGTCTCGAACTCGAGCATCTCGCCAAACGCGCCGTTCTCTGGCGTGGCCACCGGCACATTGAGCAGCAGGTTCTCGATCCGCACGCCCCACTGGCCAGGCCGGTACAGCCCCGGCTCGTCCGAGGTGATCATGCCCGGCTCCATCGCCATGTGGGGCTCGGGTACCGCCTTGCTGATCGTTTGCGGGCCCTCGTGCACGTTGAGAAAATAGCCCACGCCGTGGCCGGTGCCGTGGCCAAAGTCCAGCCCTTCAGCCCACAGCGGCGCCCGCGCCAGCGTGTCGAGAAACGGGCTGAGCGTGCCGCGCGGAAAGCGCGCCCGCGCCAGGTTCATCATGCCCTTGAGTACCAGGGTGAAGTCTCGCCGGTGTGCCGCCGTGATGTTGCCGATCGGCCAGACCCGCGTGATGTCGGTAGTGCCGCCCAGGTACTGGCCGCCTGAGTCGATCAGCAGCAAGCCGTCGCCCTCGATCCAGGCATACGACTCGGGCAGCGCGCGGTAGTGCGGCTGCGCGCCGTTGGCGTTGAAGCCGGCAATCGTCGAAAAGCTCAGGCCCACAAAGCCGGGCCGCTTGGCGCGCTCGGCCGACAGCTTTTCGTCCACCGTCAGCTCGCTGATGCGCGCACCACGAGACTGGGCGGCTTCGAACCAGGCGTAGAAATGACACATCGCCGCGCCATCTTCGGCCATCGCCTGGCGGATGAAGCCGGCCTCGATGTCGTTTTTGCGGCTCTTGAACAGCGTGCTCGGGTTGATCGCCTCCACTACCGCCACTGCCGCCGGCACTTGCTGGCGAAAGCCGAGTGTGATGCGGCGCGGGTCCACCAGCAGCGTGCTGCCCGGCGGCAATGCGGCCAGCGCGGGTCCGGCCTGGGCGTAGTCGGCCAGCGCAAAACCCTCGGCCGCCAGTTGCGCCGCCAGCGCTTCGGGCAGCTTGCCGGCGCCGACAAACAGCGTGGCGCGGGCGGCGTCCAGCAGCAGATGGGCCAGAAACACCGGGTTGTACTCGACGTCGGCACCGCGCAGGTTGGTGATCCAGGCGATGTCATCGACAGTGGACACGAAGTGGTGCGTTGCGCCCTTGGCCAGCACCGCCTGCCGCACCCGGGCGAGCCGCTGGGCACGCGGCTCGGGCGCCTGAGGGGCGAGGTGGGCGTAGACCGGCGCAGTGGGCAGCGCGGGCCGGTCGGGCCAGATCTCGGCCAGCAGGTCGGCATCGGTGTGCAGCTGGATGCCGGCGGCACTCAGCGCCGTGCCCAGCGCCTGGGCGGCCGACAACCCCAGCACCTGCCCGTCAACCCTCACGCTGTGGCCTCGCGCCAGCTTGTCGACCAGCCAGCCGATGTGGTGGGTGGCTGCGCCGGTGGGGATCTTGACCAGGCTGATGCCGCTGCCGAGCAACTGGTTCTCGGCTTGCTGCCAGTAGCGGCTGTCGGCAAACAGCGCGGCTGCGTCCGCAGTGATCACCAGCGTGGCCATCGACCCGGTAAAACCAGACAGCCACTCACGGCCCTGCCAGCGGCCGGGCAGGTACTCTGACAAGTGTGGGTCGGCGCTGGGCACCAGCAAGGCCTGCGCGCCACCGCGGGCCAGCGCCTCACGGACACGGGCGATGCGTTCACGAACCGGGTTGACGCGGGTGTCCATGGGCAGCTTTCGGGGGGCGGCGCAAGCTGCGGGGTGGGCAGCACGCCTGGGTTGGGGATGGCGGATTCTAGGAGGCTGTCGGGCTTGGGGACGAGCCTGCGCCAGGGCGAGTTTCGGTGCCAGCTTAGGCGCCGGCGAGGCGTGGGATTGGCCCCCACAACGAGCCGGCAACGACAGTTGGCACCGAAAATCGCCCTGGCCCTTCGGGTTGAAGCTGGAAATGGGCTGATCCGTCGTTGCCAATGCGCGCCATGCCGCCAGGCATGGCTGTGCTTGGCGCCTGGGCTGAGCCCATTTCCAGCTTCAACGCAGGCCCGTCCGCAAGCCCGACAGCCTCCTAGGAAATCGGCGCCCCGGGTATGCTCGAATCAAACCCGTCCACCCCGCGCTCCACGCTACCCGTCAC
>JANYKR010000213.1 GCA_025358155.1 Betaproteobacteria bacterium | reverse complement strand
CGATCTGGCCGAGCCTGGCCGGGGCAGCCTGCCGGCGCCTGCGCTGGCAGCGATCCGCGAGGCTTTGCCGGCCTTCGAGCGCCAGATTCGCGGTTTTGCGATGGCCGACGCCGTACTCACCGGCGTCGAGACCCGCACCTCGTCACCGCTGCGCATCACGCGCGGCAAAGACTTGCAGAGCCTCAACGTCGCCGGGCTCTACCCGGCGGGCGAAGGCGCGGGTTATGCAGGCGGCATCATGTCGGCCGGGGTGGACGGCATCGAGGTGGCCGAGGCGCTGGCGCTCAACCTGCTGGGTCGGCTGGCGCCGTTGCCGGCTTAGAACGGCGGCTCGCTGCGCAGGTCCAGGGGTGCGCCCGTCAGCGGATGGGCCAGCGCCAGCTGGCTCGCATGCAGCAGCAAGCGCGGCGCAGCAGCGGCGACCGCGTTGCTGGCGTAGAGCGCATCGCCCAGGATGGCGTGGCCGATGGCGCTGAGGTGCACCCGCAACTGGTGGGTACGCCCGGTTTGCGGCTGCAGCGCCAGCCGGGTCTGGCCGCGCAGCGCATCGCGCGACAGCACCCGCCAGCGCGTCAGCGAGGGCTTGCCGTGCCAGGCGTCTACCTGCTGGCGCGGTCGGTTTGGCCAGTCGGCGCCCAGCGGCAGGTCAATCTCGCCGGCATCTTCAGCCAGCTGGCCCGCCACCACGGCGGTGTAGGTCTTGTCGACCAGTCGCCCGGCAAAAGCCTGGCTCAGGCGGCGCTGCATCTCGGGCCCGCGCGCCAGCAGCATCAGGCCCGAGGTGGCCATGTCAAGCCGGTGCACCACCAGCGCATCGGGGTAGGCCGCTTGCAGCCGGGCCCAAACGCAGTCCGCCTTGTCGGCACCACGCCCGGGCACCGCCAGCAGGCCGGCGGGTTTGTCGACGGCGACCAGGCCGCTGTCGAGGTGGATCACGGCCGGGCAGGGCAGCGCCGGGGCGGGTAGGTCAGAGGTCACCGCGCCAGCATAGCGCCGACAAAAAACGGTACACGCCGATACCGCCCTGACAGGACAGCGCGGCCGCCCGGCGCGACGATGCAGTCCATGTTCAACCCGGCTCACACCGAGCCTTTACCCGAGAACCCCATGAAACCCTGGATCAAACGCAGCTTCAAGCGCAGCCTCATCGGCCTCTTCGGCGGCGCCGTGCTGCTGGGCGGCCTGGCCGCCTGCTCACACCACCGGATGCATGACGGCGCCATGAGCGAGGCCGACATCGCACAGATGCGCGAGCGCTTCATCGACAAGGCCAGCCGCGAGCTGACGCTCGACGAGGCGCAAAAAGCCAAGCTCGCCGGGCTGGCCGACGCGATCAAGGCCCAGCGCGCCGCGCTGATGGCCGGCGGTGCCAATCCGCGCATCGAGATGGCCGCGCTGGTGGCCGGCCCGCAGTTTGACCGCGTCCGGGCCCAGGCCTTGATCGACGGCAAGACCGGCGCCGTGCGTGACAAGGCGCCGACGGTGGTCGCGGCAATGGCCGACTTCTACGACAGTCTGCAGCCAGCGCAACAGCAGAAAGTGCGGGACTTCATGGCCCGTGGCCGTGGACACGGCTGGGGTCGCGGCTGAGTTGGCGGCTGGGATGGCGTCTGGGATGGCGTCTGAGTCTGTGGCCGCCCCGGGCGCCAGGCTTCGTGCGAGCATATGAGCCATGCACCGCATCTTGCTGATCGACGACGACGAGTTGCTGGCCGCGCCTCTGGCGGCCTACCTGCGCCGCTTTGACCTTGAACTGCAGGCCGCGCTGTTGCCCAGCGAAGGCCTGGCGCTGCTGGCCGGCGGTGGGTTTGAGGCGGTGATCCTGGATGTGATGCTGCCCGAGATGGACGGGTTCGAGGTCTGTCGGCGCATCCGCCGAGGCAGTGACATCCCCGTGCTGATGCTGACGGCCCGCGGTGAGTTGAGCGACCGCGTGGTGGGGCTGGAACTCGGTGCCGATGACTACCTGCCCAAGCCTTTCGAGCCGCGAGAACTGGCCGCCCGCCTGCAGTCGCTGTTGCGGCGGGCCCGGTCGGCGCCGGCCGGGGCGGCAACGCCTGGCCCGGACTCGCGGCAGCCGCTGCGCTTTGACGGCCTGCTGGTTGACCCGGTGCGCCGCGAAGTGCAGCGCCACGGCAAGCCGGTCGATCTCACCAGCACCGAGTTCGAATTGCTGTTGCTGCTGGCGCGGGCGCCACAGCAGGTGTTCACCCGGGATGAGATCCTCAACCGCTTGCGCGGGCGGGATGCCGATCTCTACACCCGGGCGGTCGATTTGTTGGTCAGCCGACTGCGCCGCAAGCTCGAACCGCTGGCCTGCATCAAGACCTTGCGCAATGCCGGCTACACACTGGCGCTGGCCCCAGCGACATGAGCACAGACCCTCAGAGCGCAGCGCACCGCAGCGTGGCGAACGGGTCGGACGTGCCGCACGGGCCGGGCGGGCCGGCGCTGCCGGCGGGCCGTCTGCCGCGCCGATCCCTGCGGCGGGCCTGGCGGCACTCGCTCAAGGCGCGGCTGGTGACGCTGTTCTTGTTGCTGGCGCTGGGCACCACCGCCTTGTTCTTGTGGGGGGTGCGCGGGCCGTTTGCAACCGGCTGGCGTGAACTGGCCAGGCCGCTGGTGGCCGACTACGTAGACCGCCTGACGGCCGAGATCGGCAGCCCGCCGGACATCGAGCGCGCCCAGGCGCTGACACGCCGGCTGCCGCTGTCGGTGCGGATTGACGGGCCGCTGGTCAACTGGTCATCTTCCGGCGCGCTGCGGCCCGACGGCCGGCCGCGCCGGCTCATCCACAACGACAGCCGCAAAAACAACGGTAACGACAGCCCGATCGCCAGCCACGCCAACGCCAACGCCGGCGATGAACGCTGGGACAGCCTGCTCAGCCGCAGCACGCCCGATGGTCACCGCATCCGCTTCGGCGCGGGGGATTGGCGCTGGGACGATCACCCCACCTGGCTGGGCTGGGGGGTGCTGGCCGGTCTGCTGGCGCTGACCGCGCTGGCCTATGTGGTGGTGCGCCGCTTGTTCCGGCCGATCGACGACATCCGGGCTGGCGCGCTGCGCTACGGCGAGGGCGACTTTGCGCAGGCCATCCCGGTGCGCCGGCAAGATGAGCTGGGGGAGTTGGCGACCCAGGTCAACACCATGGCCAGCAGCCTGCAGCGCATGCTCGAGGGCCAGCGCGGCCTGCTGCTGGCGATCAGCCATGAGCTGCGTTCACCCCTGACCCGCGCTCGCCTGCATGCCGAACTGCTGGCCGAAGGCGCCGAGCGAATGGCCTTGCTGCGCGACCTGGGTCAGATGCGCGACCTGATCAGTGACTTGCTCGAAGGTGAGCGCCTGGCCGCCGGCGCCGCTGCCTTGCAGCGCGAGGCGACCGACCTGAACGCTCTGGTACGCGACCTGGTCGAGGCCGAATTTGCCGGACGCGACATCACGCTGAGTCTCGACGCGGCGCTGCCGACCGTGGCGCTGGACCGCAGCCGGCTGCAGCTGCTGGTGCGCAACCTGCTCGACAACGCCCTGCGGCACGGTGCGGGCACGCCGGTGGCGCTGCACACCGGGCTGACTGCTGAGACGGTGTGTCTGCGGGTGCGTGACCTGGGGCCGGGTGTGGCGCCGGCCCAATTGCCGCACCTGACCGAGGCCTTTTACCGCCCTGACGAGGCCCGCAGCCGCAGCGCGGGGGGTGTTGGCCTGGGCCTGTACCTGTGCCGGCTGGTGGCCGAGTCGCACGGCGGCAGCCTGCGGCTGCGCAATGCCCAGCCGGGGCTGGAAGTCAGCCTGTGCTTGCCGCTGAACCCTGGTGCGGTCGGGGTGGCTGGGGTGGCTGGGGCGATAGCGTGATGTCACCGTACCAGGCCTCCAGATCGGTCTTGAGCGCATCGGCATCGGTCAGCACGCCCACCCCGATGACGGGGCCCGGCAGCTCACCAAACACCCGCTGGTAGTCGGCGACGATGTCGCGCTCGTAGTGCAGCCAATGCCCGCAACGGTGGGCGCCGCTCTCTACAGTGAGGTACTGGATGCGGGCGCTGCGGTGGTTGCGGTGCACTGACTCCAGAGCGTGCGTGCCACCGTCCCAGACATACATCAGGGTGGCAAACGGCAGTCGTTGACCGGTAAAGAGTTCAACCTGCTCAAAAAACAGCCGGTCGCGCATGGGCAAGCGGGCATCGTCGCCGCCAAAGGCCAAGATGAGCCGTGCCGGGCAGTCATCGTGCTCGGCCACACCCACGTCGGCCTGGCTCGGGGCCTCACGTACCCGCCAACTGAAACGCAACGAACGAAAGCGGGCGGGGTCGATCTGCACCGCGCAGCGCAAGCCGGTTGCCGACGCGGCAGCCCTGGCATGCAGCACCTTGTGGGCGCCGTCCTGCACCACAACGTAG
This sequence comes from Betaproteobacteria bacterium, assembly GCA_025358155.1. Classification (GTDB taxonomy): domain Bacteria; phylum Pseudomonadota; class Gammaproteobacteria; order Burkholderiales; family Burkholderiaceae_C; genus Pseudaquabacterium. The sequence goes on along the minus strand of JANYKR010000213.1, from coordinate 15,655 downwards.
CGCGTGGGCTTCAGGTCACGCCGCATTGCGTAGGGGCGCCAGCCGGCAGGCAGTGCTCCGGCTGGAGTGGCCGAGAAGGGCGGCACCGCGCTGGCCGGTGCCGCGGTGTCTTCAGCCGGCTCGGTGCCGGGCGGTGTGGCACAACCCGCCAGCGGCGACAGCAGCGCCATCCCGCCCAGGCCTGCCGCGGCGGTCAGCCAGGCGCGGCGTTCAGCCGCAGGCGCTGCAGCCGCAGCCAGTGCTTGTGAGACAGCGCTGGGCGCAGCCGCTGTTGAATCACGCATGGCCACCGCCTGGCGCACCGTTAGGCACGCAAATGTGACAAAACGTGATGGTAGCGGCGGCGCCGAGACCGGTCGCTGCTTGATTACCCCTGGTCGGCGCCGCTCATCGAGCGCAGCGCTGCAGCCCGCAGGTCGGAGGCAAAACCGGGTTCGGTCTGCTCGATGCGGTTGGCCCAGTCCATCACCGCTTCGGCGGATTTGGGGTGGTCCTGGCGCTGGCTGAGCATCCAGTGGTCGAGGCGGCGCAGGCCCTGGATCAGGGCGGCGGCCAGCGTGGCCAGCCAGATCGAGCCCAGGGGGACGGCCAACCGGGTTGGGCGGCCAAAGGTCATGGAAGCATTGCTCATGGTGTTGACTCCGTTGTCGAGACACAAACCCGGGTTGGATTCATGCTGCGGTGCAGTATAGGGTTTTCCCTTAATTTGCGAGCAACCGCAGTCTGGGTGGGGTCAAGTGATGTGTCTACTCTGTCACGGCCGCACCCCAAAGCCCAGGACGGCGGTGGGTGTTTGCTGGCCGGGGCTTGATTTCTTCAGCACAGTCGCCACCTCTGACCTGTTTCAACCCACCGCCCACTCCGATGAACATCAAACATCTGCTTGCTGCCCTCGTCCTCACCACTTCGGCGCTGACGGCCTGGGCCCTGCCCACGGTTGATGCGGTGCAGGCCGAGGTTCAGCGTGGCAACTACGCGCAGGCCGAGGTCATGATGCAGGACGTGGTCGCCGCCAAGCCCGGCAGCGCCCGCGCCCACTACATCTACGCCGAGATCTTGTCGCACAACAAGCGCTTCGGCGAAGCTGCCAAAGAGGTTGCCCGGGCGCGCCAGATCGACCCGGCCCTGAGCTTCACCGACCCGGCCAAGTTCAAGGCTTTGGAGAGCTTGCTGGAGCGTGAGCAAGTCGCCGCCCGGCCGCGTGCGGCATCGCCTGCGACTGCGCCTATGACAACCTCACCCATGGCAGCTGCCCGTCTTGCTCCTGAGCCTGCGAGCGGCGTGCCGACCTGGGTCTGGGCCTTGGCCTTGGGCGGCATCGCGGCAGGTGTCTGGGCGCTGGTCTCGCGCCGCAAGCAAGCTGCTGCGCCAGCGATGGGCATGGCCAACATGCCAATGGCCCAGCCGCAGGCCGGGGGTTACGGCCCGGTCGGCGCGCCGGGTTTTGGCGCCGCTGCAGCACCGGGCTATGCGCCGGGCTACGGCCAGCCGCCATCACGCGGCGTTGGCATGATGGGCGTGGGCCTGGGTGTCGCAGGCGGTGTTGCCGCCGGTATGCTGGCTGAGAAGATGCTGCATGGCGGCAGCGGTTCGGCCAGCAATGCCGGTTTGGCACAGAGCTCTGGCCTGGGCAGCCCCGGCATGTTTGACGATGCGCAAGCCGGCAACCCGGCTGCTCGTGAACTGGAGCAGCGCCCGGTCGATTTTGGCAATGGCGACGGCTGGGGTGGGGACAGTGCAGACGCTGGCGGTGGCGGTGGCGATGATCAGGGCGGTGGCGGCTGGTGAGTTGCCGACTGGGCGCGCCCATCAGATTGGGCGCTCCACTCACTTGACCCTCGAGGGAACGATGGGCCGCGGGCAAGTTTCCGTGTCCCCGCCGAGGGCCAATGGCCGCAGGGTGGCGGTCTCATCAGCATGACTATTTTCAGCATGACTCTTGCTTGACTCACCCGCTTGCCTCCCCGACACTTCGCAGCCTGTTTCAACCGACCCCGAGGAGAGTGCGATGACAAGAAAAACCGCCCCTTGCCCCCTCGGTCGGTCGGTGTGCGCTGAGTTTGCGCCGCTGCCCTTGAGTTGAAGGCGCCGCCCGGCGCCTCGTCGATGCCCACAGCTCGACACCTCTGATTCATCGCCCACTGGCGTCCGCTGGTGGGGTTGATGAACGGCACCGTACCGGTGCCTCCGGTCCGACCTCCTGATTCCGCCTCGCGGCGTGCGCTCTAGCGCTGCCGCGCCCTGGCGTCTTGCCGGTCATTCGATTGATCCGGTCGACGCCGCTGTCCGGCCGGGAGTCCGCCTGCACCCTGCAGCGGCCCTGTCCGGCCTGGAAGCTTGAGACCGACATGACGGATTTGATCAACTTTGAAGCCCTTGAGTGCATTGGCCTGAGCGCTGCCATGCACGCGCAACTGGCCTGCGGTGTGGCCGACCCGACCGCCCGGCCGATGCGTTTGGTGGAGGTGCAGCGCAACCACCTGCTGTTGCACGATGGCCTGGAGCCCCGGCGCGGCCAGGCCAGCCCCGGCCTGATGCGTGACCTGCAGCGCCAGGACGAGGCCCTTGTGGTGGGTGATTGGGTGCTGGCCCGGCCGCAGGACGGCGCTGGCGGCTGGCTTGTTGTCTGCCGGCTGCTGCCCCAGCACCAAATCACCCGTCGCCTGGCCCGGCGCAACAGCCTGCGGGACCTCGACAGCCCGGCCGACGGCCCGCGCCAAGCGCTGGTCAGCAATGTCGACACCGCGCTGCTGGTGATGGGCCTGGATGCCGATTTCAACCTGCGCCGGCTCGAGCGCTACCTCGCACTGGTGCAACTTGCCGGCGTTGCCGCCGTGCTGGTGCTGAGCAAGGCCGACACCGTGCTGCCCGTGCAACAGGCCCAGCGTCTGGCCCAGGCCAGGGCGGTGCTGCCACTCGGCATGGCCGCGCTGGCGCTGGACTTGCGCCGGCTCGCTGCTGCCGAGCATCTCGCACCCTGGCTGCGGCGTGGTCAAACCCTGGTGCTCCTGGGCAGCAGCGGCGCCGGCAAGACCACGCTGGCCAATACGCTGGGCACTGCCGTGTCCGCGCGGCTGCCACCGCTGCCCGGCACCCTGCTGCGGCCTGACTGCGCGGCATCAGCGCCGGGTCCGGGCCAGACCGGGCCGGTGCGCATGGCCGACAGACGGGGCCGGCACACCACCACGGTGCGCAGCCTGCGGCCCTTGCCCGGCGGTGCCTGCCTGATCGACACCCCTGGCCTGCGCGCCTTGCGTCTGGATCTGGCCGACGCTCACAGCCTGGCCGAAGCTTTTGGCGACGTGGCCCGCTGGGCGACGCTGTGCAGGTTTCGCGACTGTCAGCACCGCCTGGAGCCGGGCTGTGTGGTGCGTGAGCAATTGCCGCAAGCGCGGTTACGCAACTTTCACAAGCTGCTGCGCGAGTCTGGCCGTGATGGCCTGAGCCTGGCAGAGCGCCAAGCGGAGTCGGCGCGCTGGAAAGCCCGCAGCCGCGACGCCGAGCTGCGATTGCGGGCCAAACGCGAAGCCGGCAACAGACACGGCCAACCCTGAGGCAGGGGAGTGCGACAGACTCCTGGGGGGCCGTTCAGTAGTTGAGCCCCATCGCCTCGCGCACGTCCTTCATGGTCTGGCGCGCCACGGTGCGGGCGCGTTCGGTGCCCATCTCGACGATCCAGTGAATCTGCTTGGGATTGGCAAGATAGGCCTCGGCGCGCTCGCGCCACGGCTGCTGCTCACGCAGGATCGCGTCGATCACCGGTTGCTTGCAGTCAAGGCAGCCGATGCCGGCGGTGGTGCAGCCGTGTTTGACCCAGTCCTGGGTCGGCGCGTCGGAGTAGACGAGGTGGAATTGCCACACCGGGCAGCGCAACGGGTCACCCGGGTCGGTACGGCGCACCCGCTGCGGGTCAGTGGGCATGCGCCGCACTTTGGTCGTGACCACCGCCGGGTCATCGCGCATCGCGATCGTGTTGCCGCGGCTCTTGCTCATCTTGTCGCCATCCAGGCCGGGCAGTTTGCTGGTTTCGGTCAGCAGCACGGCCGGCTCGGTCAGCACGCTCTTGCCGCTGCCCTTCAAGTGGCCCAGCAGCAACTCGGCACCGTCGTTGTCGAGCGTGGCGGCCTCTCGCGCCTTGCGCACCACGGCTTCGCCTCGGGCCAAGGCTTCGGCCGAGCCATCCTGGCCGTAAGCCTTGCGTTGTTTCTCGATGTAGCGGGCGTCGTCCTTGCTCAGGCTGGCCAGCGCGGCGGCCACCAACTCCTGATGGTTGGCCGCACGGCCGTAGAGGTGGTTGAAGCGGCGCGCCACCTCGCGGGTGATTTCGACGTGCGGCGCCTGGTCCTCGCCTACCGGCACAAAGGACGCTTTGTAGATCAGGATGTCGGCCGCCTGCAGCAACGGGTAGCCCAGAAAGCCGTAGGTCGCCAGGTCGCGGTCCTTGAGCTTTTCCATCTGGTCTTTGTAGGTCGGCATGCGCTCCAGCCACGCCAGCGGCGTGCCCATCGCCAGCAGTGTGAACAGCTCGGCATGCTCGGGCAGGCGGCTCTGGATGAATATCGTGGATTTTTCGGGGTCGATACCGGCCGCGAGCCAGTCGATCACCATGTCGTAGACCGACTTTTCAATGACCCCGCGCTCCTCGTAGTGCGTGGTCAGCGCATGCCAGTCGGCGACAAAGTAGAAGCAGTCGTACTCATGCTGCAGCCGCACCCAGTTCTTGAGCGCGCCGTGGTAGTGGCCGAGGTGCAAGGCGCCGGTCGGACGCATGCCGGAGAGTACGCGGGGTCGCATGGGAGCATTCTTAGCAAGGGACGCCGATTCTCGCAGACCGTGGATTTCGCCAAGCGCCTGCCGGGGCGTCGCAGCGTGGTGGTGGACTCGACAGGCCGAGCCGGCCTTGGCCCTACACTCCGCGCCCGTCATGAAGCGCATCCTGATCCTGATCTCCGGCCGTGGCAGCAACCTGCAGGCCATCGTGCAGCGCTGCGCCGACGAGGCCTGGCCGGCGCAGGTGGTGGCCGTCATCAGCAACCGGCCCGGCGCCGAGGGGCTGGGCTTTGCTGCAGCCCGAGGCATCCCGACGGCCATGCTCGACCACCGGGGTTTTGCCAGCCGCGAGGCTTTTGATGACGAGCTGTCGCACCTGATCGACGGTTTTGCCCCCGACCTGGTGGTGCTGGCCGGTTTCATGCGCATCCTGGGCGACGGCTTTGTAGCGCGCTACGCCGGCCGTTTGCTCAACATCCACCCGTCGCTGCTGCCGGCCTTTGCCGGTTTGCAAACCCATCGGCGTGCTATCGAGGCTGGCTGCAAGCTGGCGGGCGCGACAGTGCACTTCGTCACGCCCACGCTCGACCACGGCCCCATCGTCGCCCAGGCCAGCGTGCCTGTGCTGGCCGACGACACGCCCGAGACCTTGTCGGACCGGGTGCTGGCCGCCGAACACCGGATGTACCCCGAAGCGGTGCGCTGGTTTGTCGAGGATGAGCTGCGGGTATCCGAGGGAGGCGTGGTGCACCACCGGCTCGGCATATCACAGCTATTTTGCGGCTGAGCGCTCAGGCTGACGCGGGGTCGAGCGGGGAAAATCGTGGCTGCACCACGCCGGCGACGCTGACATTCTCGAAGAACATCGCGTAGGGCCGCACCCACAACCCGCCCTCGCCGTAGAGCGGCCGGTACAGCACCAGCGGCTCCAGCGTCTCGCTATGGCGCACCACGCCGACCAGCTCGTACTCATTGCCCTTGTAGTGGCGGTAAGGTCCGACTGGGGCGGGTGGCAAAGGCTGCAGATCGGCGCTCATCGGTGTTTGGCAAGTGGCCAAAAAGTGGTCTGGAACTGGCCGGAAGGTCGGCTGGCAAGTGAGCCAGCAAGTCGGCTGGCAGGTGAGCCGGCCGGGCAAAAACCACCGGGCGGCGATAATCGGGGGATGCATCCTACCGCTCTGCTTGACCTGGCCACCGAACTGGTGCGCGCCGTGCTCAAGCTCGACGCCCCCGCCGACAGCATCGTCTCCGGCTTTTTCCGCAAGCACCGCACGCTGGGCCCCCGGGAGCGCCATGCCCTGGCCGAGACCGCTTATGCCGTGCTGCGCCGGCGATCCTTGCTGCAGCACCAGGCCCAGAGTGGCACCGGCGCGCTGGAGCGCCGACTGGCGATACTGGCCTGGTCGGGCGATGCCAACTTGCTCAAGGGCGCGGTCGGCCCCAACGAGCAGCAATGGCGCAGCCAGGTGCAGGCGGTGGACCCGGCGGGTTTCTCCGAAAAACTGCGCCACAACCTGCCTGACTGGCTGGCGTCTGCGCTGCGCAGCCAACTGGGTGACGCCGAATTCTGGCCGCTGGTGGCCGCGCTCAACGAGCCCGCCTCGCTGGACTTGCGGGTCAACGTGCTCAAGGCCAAGCGCGAGGACATCCTGTCGATCCTGAACCAGGCCGGGCTGCGGGTGGCGCCCACGCCGTTTTCACCCTGGGGCATCCGGGTGCCGGGCAAGCCCGCCCTGCAGAAGATCGACGCCTTTGTGCGGGGTGACTTCGAGGTGCAGGACGAGGGCAGTCAGTTGCTGGCGGTGCTGCTGGACGCCAAGCGGGGCGAGATGGTGGTCGATTTTTGCGCCGGTGCCGGTGGCAAGACGCTGGCACTGGGCGCGTCGATGCGCTCGACCGGCCGGCTCTACGCCTTCGACACCTCGGGCCACCGGCTCGATGCGCTCAAGCCGCGCATGGCGCGCAGCGGTCTGTCCAATGTGCACCCGGCCCAGATTGCGCATGAGCGCGACGAGCGGGTCAAGCGGCTGTCGGGCAAGATCGACCGGGTGCTGGTGGACGCGCCATGTTCGGGTCTGGGCACATTGCGGCGCAACCCGGATATGAAATGGCGCCAGTCGCCGCAGGCGGTGGCCGAGTTGCAGGTCAAGCAGACCGCCATCCTCGACAGCGCCGCGCGCCTGCTCAAGTCGGGTGGGCGGCTGGTCTATGCCACCTGCAGCCTGCTGCGCGACGAAAACGAGGTGGTGGCCGAGGCCTTTGGCGCTGCGCATCCCGACTTTGTGCCGGTCTCGGCGCAAGCGGCGCTGGAGGCAGCCCATGTCGAGCGCGCTGCAGAACTGACCCAAAACGGTTACCTGCGCCTCTGGCCGCACCGCCACGCCACCGACGGTTTTTTTGCGGCGGTTTGGCAGCGAAAGTGAGCTGCTGCGGCACTGCGCCGCAGAGGGTCACGTATTGCGCCCACCGAAATCGCCCGCAGCTATCAGCTTGAGCTGGTTTTCCTACGCAATTTCCAGGGGTTTGGCGAGAGCGGGCTCGCCTACAATTTGCAACTTGCCCTGTCTTGGGGCGACCGAGGGTCAAGATGAGTGTGATTGCTACGCTGGGAAATGGGCTGCTGGACTGGCTGGCACATGGCTTGTGGTCAAGCGCCACGTGGTGGCAGGTGCTGGTGGTCACGCTGTTGATGACCCACCTCACGATCTGCGGTGTGACGATTTTTCTGCACCGGGCGCAAGCGCACCGGGCACTCGACTTGCACGCCATTCCGGCGCACTTCTTCCGTTTGTGGCTCTGGCTGACCACCGGCATGGTCACCAAGGAGTTTGTCGCGGTACACCGCAAGCACCACGCCAAGTGCGAGACCGAAGAAGACCCGCACAGCCCACAGACCCGGGGCATCAAGGCCTTGCTGCTGACCGGCGTCGAGCTCTACCGCGCCGAGTCCAAAGTGACGGAAACAATCGACAAGTACGGCCGCGGCACACCCGACGACTGGATCGAGCGCAATCTCTACACCCGCTTCAGCTGGCAGGGCGTGGGCGTGATGCTGGTCATCGACCTGGCCTTGTTCGGCGCGATCGGCCTGACGGTCTGGGCGGTGCAGATGTTGTGGATCCCGGTGATGGCCACCGGCATCATCAACGGCATCGGTCACTACTGGGGCTACCGCAATTTCGAGGCGGCTGACGCCTCGACCAATGTCTCGCCCTGGGGCATCCTGATTGGCGGCGAGGAGTTGCACAACAACCACCACACCTACCCGACATCGGCCAAGTTCTCGGTCAAGCCGTTTGAGTTCGACATCGCCTGGGGCTATATCCGGGCGATGGAAATGGTGGGTTGGGCCAAGGTGCGCAAGACCGCGCCGCAGCTCAAGCTGGGCAGCGTCAAGGACCAGGCCGACGCCAAGACGCTGGAGGCGATCATCGCCAACCGCTACGAACTGATGGCCAAGTACGCCAATGAAATGCGTGCAGCGTGCTCGGCCGAACTGGCCAAGGCGCAGGGCAGCGCCCGCCGGGTCGAGCTGCAACTGGCCAAGCGCTGGCTGCACCGCGATGCCGAGAAGATCCCTGCCAGCGTGTTGCCGCAACTCGCCATTGCTGTGCAGGGCAGCCCCAAGCTGGCCAAGTTGGTGACCATGCGCGAAGAGCTGCGCCAGCTCTGGACCCGCACCAACGTCTCGGCCGAACAATTGCTGAGCGACCTTCAGGCTTGGTGCAAGAAGGCCGAGAGCAGCGGCATCGAGGCACTGGAGCAGTTTTCGCTCAAGTTGCGCGCAGCCCATGCCTGACGACAGTCGCCGCGTTGCCGGCCTGGTCCGGTCAGCGAGAGGGCCCTGCGGGGCCCTTTTTTACGCCTGCGGCGCTCCTTGCTCAGCCGGCTGAAGTTCTGGCACCGTAGCGCGCCTCCAGCGCTGCGCGGCGGCGCGGGTCGACATTGACCCGGCTCAAATCACCGTCGATCTGCGGCAGTGACAGCAAGCGCTTGTCCATCACCGCAAACCACAGCGGCGGCAGATACGCCAGCGAGAACATGCCAAAGTAGCCGCTGGGCAATCGAGGCAGTTGCGGAAAGTCGCGCAGGCTCTGGTAGCGGCGCATCGGGTGGGCGTGGTGGTCGCTGTGGCGCTGCAAGTGGAAGGTGATCAGGTTGGTCACCAGGTGGTTGGTGTTCCAGGAGTGGTGCGGCTGCGGCGCCTCGTAGCCGGTGCCGCCCTCGTGCTGCCCGGCGCCACTGCTGCGCCGGCGCAGCAGGCCGTAGTGTTCGACATAGTTGGCAGAGGTGAGCTGCCACCAGGCGACGATGTTGTGCAGCGCCAGAAACGGCAGCATCAGCCAGCCAAACGCCGCCACCAGCCCCACTTGCAGCACGGCGGTGATGGCATACGACTGCAACATCGTGTTGTGCCAGCCCCAGACCGATTGCCCGGCAGCCCGCAGCCGCTGCGACTCCAACTGCCAGGCGCGGCGCATGCCACCGGGCAGCTCGCGCAACGCAAAACGGTAGATGCTCTCGCCCATGCGGGCGCTGGCGTGGTCCTCGGGCGTGGCCACCCAGCGGTGGTGGCCGCGGCCGTGCTCCACCGTGAAGTGGCCGTAGGCCGGCACCGCCAGCACCAGCCGGGCCAGCCACTGCTCGACCGGGTTGTTCTTGTGGCCCAGCTCATGGGCGGTGTTCAGGCCCAGACCGGCGTCGGCGCCTGCGACGTAAGCCAGCATCAGCACCGCCCACCACGACAAGTCTTGCGTGCCGACCCACCAGGCGCAGGCGATCAGCGCCACAAAGTGCAGCGGTACGGTGGCCCAGGTCAGCCAGCGGTAGTAGCGGTCGGCCTCGAGCTGCGGTACCACCGCCTCGGGCGGGTTGTTGCGGTCCTCGCCAATCAGCGCGTCCAGGATTGGCAGCAAGCCGTAGCTGATCAGGATCGGCAGGCCGAGTGTGATCTGCAGGCCACTGGCATGATGCGCCCACAGGCCCAGCAGCGGTATCAGCGGGTAGACCACCGACATCGCCCACCAGGCGCGTTTGCGGTCCTGGTAGTGGTCGGTCAGGCCGTCGGGGCCGATGAAGGTGTAGGTGTGGGCCATGCTCAACTCCTGAAGATGTCCACCGGGCAGCTGCCGCAGTCAGGGCGCATGGGCATCAACCACCGCAGCCTCCAGCTCGCTGAACGCCGCCTCGACGTACTCGCCCAGCCGCTGCAGCTCGGGCAGCTCATCGGTGGCGATCAGGCCGAAAAACAGCTGGTCGGCATAGCTGAACAGCGTGATGTTGAGCAGGTTGCTGGGCGGCAGCGTACTGATCGGGTGCATCTCCTGCATGCGCGCACCTTGCAGGTAGAGGTGGTGCTTGGGCCCGGGCACGTTGGACACCAGGGTGTTGCCCATCGGCGGCAAGGTGTTGCTGAGCTGGAGCATCTCGGCGATTTGCGCCACCAGCCCGGTGATGATGGTGTACGACTCGATCGCCTCTGGCACCACGCTGTTGATCATGGTGCGCACATTGCGCAATGAGAAACCGATGTTGCGCAGCCGCACATACGGGTCATCGGTAGGGGGTGACAGCTCGACCTGGATGATGCCGATCTTGTTGCCCGCGGTCTTTTCGCCCTCCTGGCGCAGGTTGACCGGCATCTGGATCGTGATCGGGCGTTTCAGCTCGACCCCCAGGTCACTGAGGTAGCGCCGCAGCGCGCCGTCCAGGCAAGTCAGCGCCACATGGTTGAGGGTGGAGCGGGTGCGCTCACGCACCCGGTTGACGCGCGCCATCGTCACCACCGCCGTGCTGAACTGGCGGCCGGCGGTGACCTGGCCGGTCAGCGGCGTCTTGGCGCTGGAGACAAACGGCAGTGCGATGGCGTTCTTGGTCAGCTTGACCGACTCCAGCAGCAGCATCGCCGCCAGCCGGCCCACGCCCAGGAAGCGCATGCTGGTGCTGCCCAACTCCTTCCACATCGAGCGCATCAGTTCCTGGTTGCGTTTTTTCAGCGCGTGGCCATGGCCGCCGTGGCGCAGCGTCCAGACCGGCGTGATCTCGGTCTCGTCGGGTGTGGTGGCCAGGCCCTCGGCTGTCCAGCGCGCCATCGTCACGCCGTCGGCATAGGCGTGGTGCATTTTTTGATACAGCGCAAATCCGCCGTTGCCCAGGTCGCCGCCCAGGCCGTCGATGACATGCACCTCCCAAAGCGGACGCGAGCGGTCGAGCATCGGCTCGTGCAGTTTGGCGACAAAGTCATAGAGCGCCCGACGGCCGTTGGCACCCTTCGGTAATTTGTGGAAGAACACATGCTGGGCCAGGTCCACCGTGGCCGCGTCCTGCCAGCTCGGCATTGCGCTCAGCGAGAAATGGATCACCCGGTTGTAGGGCGGCAACACCTCGGTGAAGGCGAGGTACTGGCGGTGCAGGTTCTTGGCAAAGGCCGAAGTGGACTTGGGCGGCCGTTTGAAGATCAGCAGGCCCCCCACATGCTTGGGGCTGGCAACGGTCTCGGCAATGAAGAAGCCGAGGTCCAGCAGAGAGAGTTTGCTCATGGGGCGATCTGGAATGGGCCGGTACCTGGCATTTTGTGCCGCCAGCGGCCCAGCCGTCACGCCCAGACATCGGTAGATACGCCATGTGCTCAGGGTGACCGCAGGGTTTCTCGGGCTTGCAAACCGCGCCAGCCGGGTAACGCATACGCCATGTGTCGTATGGCCTGAATTGGGCCGGACGCCCAGACTGGCGGGGTTCATTCACAAAGGGCGTCACAGCCTGCCAGGAGTTCACCCCCATGACCGTTACCCGTCGCACTTTTGCCACCTCGCTGACCGCGGTGGCCCTCGCTGCCGGCCTCTATGCCGTGCCGGCCTTTGCACAAGAGACCATCAAGGTCGGCGTGCTGCATTCGCTGTCGGGCACGATGGCGATCTCGGAGACGGTGCTCAAGGACACCGTGCTGATGGCGATCGAAGAGATCAACGCCAAGGGTGGCGTGCTGGGCAAGAAGCTGGAGCCGGTGGTGGTGGACCCGGCCTCGAACTGGCCGCTGTTTGCCGAGAAGGCCCGCCAGCTGATCAGCAAGGACAAAGTGGCCGTCACCTTCGGCTGCTGGACCTCGGTCAGCCGCAAGTCGGTGCTGCCGGTCTATGAAGAGTTGAACAGCCTGCTGTTCTACCCCGTGCAGTACGAGGGCGAAGAGCTGAGCAAAAACGTGTTCTACACCGGTGCCGCGCCGAACCAGCAGGCCATCCCTGCGGTGGAATACCTGATGAGCAAGGACGGCGGCTCGGCCAAGCGCTGGGTGCTGCTGGGCACCGACTATGTCTACCCGCGCACCACCAACAAGATCCTGCGCTCGTTCCTGAAGTCCAAGGGTGTGGCCGACGCCGACATCATGGAGGAGTACACCCCCTTCGGCCATGCCGACTACCAGGGCATCATCGCCAAGATCAAGAAGTTTGCCGGCGAGGGCAAGAAGACGGCTGTCGTATCCACCATCAATGGCGACTCCAACGTGCCGTTTTACAAGGAACTGGGCAACCAGGGCCTGAAGGCGACCGACGTGCCGGTGGTGGCGTTCTCGGTGGGTGAAGAAGAGCTGCGGGGCGTGGACACCAAGCCGCTGGTGGGCCACCTGGCGGCCTGGAACTACTTCATGAGCATCAAGAGCCCGGCCAACACTGCGTTTGTCAAGCAATGGAGCGACTATGCCAAGGCCAAGGGCATCGCCGGCCACAAGGACAAGCCGCTGACCAACGACCCGATGGAGGCCACCTACATCGGCATCCACATGTGGAAGGCTGCGGTCGAGAAAGCCAAGAGCACCGACACCGACAAGGTGATTGCGGCAATGGCCGGCCAAACCTTCCCGGCGCCGGGCGGCTTTGTGTCGACGATGGATGCCAAGAACCACCACCTCCACAAGCCGGTGTTCATCGGCGAGATCAAGGCTGATGGCCAGTTTGGCGTGGTCTGGAAGACCAAGGGGCCGGTGCGCGCCGAGCCCTGGAGCCCGTACATCCCAGAGAACAAGGGCAAGAAGGACGAACCCGAGAAAAAGTGAGCCCCAGCCGCCTGGCGGCCGCCCCCTGGGGGCTGTCGAAACCGGACCGGGAAACCCGGATCCGGTTTCGCGCTTCGACAGGCAGCCCGCTGCCCAGGCCGCTTTGCGGGCTGTCCCCTGCCGGGGACAGAAAACCTCACGTCTGCCATGAGCTGTGCTGCCGTTCCATGAGATTTCCCATTGCTTTTCTGCTGGCTGCGGCAATGTCGGGGTTGGCAACTGATCTGGCCTTTGCACTGAGCCCCGAGCAAGCCGGCCAGATTGCGGCCGGTGAGCTCGATGACCGTATCAAGACGCTCAACGCGGTGGTGGCCGAGGCCGATACCGCGTTGGAGCCCTTTGTCAAAGCACTGCTGGACGAGACCGTCAAGACATCGGCGGGCAAGGCCTACATCGTGGCCGACGGCAAGACGGTGGAGGCGGCCAGCGGCAAGCCGGCTGTGCTGCCGGCAGACGCTGAGGACACCGTCAACAACAACCGCATGCGCCGCGAGCTGGAATCGGCGATTGCGGTGCTCAAACTGGTATCGCCGGATCGCGCAGTGCGGGCTGCGGCGATCACCGGCCTGAAAGACCAGGTTGACGAAGGCAAGCTCGGCCTGATCGACAAGGCGACCACCGCCGAGACCGACCCCGAGCTGAAGGCCAGACTGCAACTGCTGCGCGCCGCGGTGCTGATCTCGTCTGACGATCCTGCCAAGCGGCTGGCAGCGGCCAAGGCGCTGTCGGGCAGCAGTTCACCCGCTACCCGGTCCCGGCTGCTGGAAAAACTGGGCACCGAGACGGATGCCACGGTCAAGGCAGCCATCCAGGCCGCGCTCGACAGCGTACAGAGCCAACTGGTCTGGGGTGAGCGGCTGGGCCTGTTGTTCACCGGCTTGAGCCTGGGCTCCATTCTGCTGTTGGTGGCGCTGGGCCTTGCCATCACCTACGGTCTGATGGGCGTGATCAACATGGCCCACGGCGAGCTGATGATGATCGGCGCCTATGCCACCTATGTGGTGCAAAACCTGTTCCGCGACCACCTGCCCGGGGTGTTTGACGGGTACATCGTGGTGGCGATACCGGCGTCTTTTTTAGCCAGTGCCGGGGTCGGTGCGGTGCTGGAGCGCACGGTGATCCGCTGGCTCTACGGCCGGCCGTTGGAGACGCTGCTGGCCACCTGGGGCATCAGTCTGGTGTTGATGCAGGCGGTGCGTTCGCTGTTTGGCGCGCAGAACGTCGGCGTCGAGAACCCGGCCTGGATGTCGGGCGGCGTGCAGGTGCTGCCCAATCTGGTACTGCCCTACAACCGGCTGGCGATCCTGGTATTTGCCGCAGCAGTGTTGCTGGGCATGGCCGCCCTGATCGGCAAGACCCGGCTGGGCCTGTTTGTGCGCGCCGTGACGCAGAACCGGCGCATGGCATCTTGCGTCGGCGTCAACACCGCTCGCATCGACATGCTGGCGTTTGCCTTGGGTGCCGGCATCGCCGGGCTGGCAGGCTGCGCGCTGAGCCAGGTCGGCAACGTCGGACCCGACCTGGGCCAGGGCTACATCGTCGACTCGTTCATGGTGGTGGTGCTGGGCGGCGTGGGGCAGCTGGCCGGCACGGTGTACGCCGCGCTGGGCCTGGGGCTGATGAACAAACTGCTGGAGGGCTGGGCCGGTGCGGTGCTGGCCAAGATCATGGTGCTGGTGTTCATCGTGGTCTTCATCCAGAAGCGACCGCAAGGCATCTTTGCCGTCAAGGGCCGGAGCGCAGAAGCATGAACACGGTGCTGACTGCGCCGCCAGGCCTGCAACAAAAACGCGGGCTGTTGCTGGGTGCGCGCGGCTGGGCAGCGGTGATCGGCGCATTGGCGGTGCTCACGGTACTGATCCCGCTGCTCAACATGGGGGTGCCGACCGACAGCGCGTTTTACTTGAGCGACTATGCGGTCGGCCTGGCCGGCAAGATCCTGTGCTACGCCATCTGCGCGTTGGCGATGGACCTGATCTGGGGCTACACCGGCATCCTGTCGCTGGGGCACGGTTTATTTTTTTCGCTCGGCGGCTACGGCATGGGCATGTACTTGATGCGCCAGATCGGCCGAGACGGCAACTACAAGAGCGAGCTGCCCGACTTCATGGTGTTCCTGAACTGGAAGGACCTGCCCTGGACTTGGGCCTGGTCTGATTCCTTCATCGCCCAGATGGCGCTGGTGGTGTTGGTGCCAGGGCTGCTGGCGCTGGTGTTTGGCTGGTTTGCGTTTCGCTCGCGCATCAAGGGGGTGTACTTTTCGATCATCACCCAGGCCCTGACCTACGCTGCGATGTTGCTGTTCTTCCGCAACGAGACGGGCTTTGGTGGCAACAACGGCTTTACCGATTTCAAGCGCATCCTGGGTCTACCGATTGCCACGCCCAGCACCCGCATCACGCTGTTCATCATCACCGGCGCCACGCTGGTGGGCTTTTATCTGCTGGCGCGGCTGATCGTCAACAGCAAGTACGGCCGGGTGTTGCAGGCGATACGTGATGCCGAGACCCGGGTGATGTTCACCGGCTACAACCCGTTGGCCTACAAACTGTCGATCTGGACGCTGAGCGCGGTGATGTGTGCCGTCGCCGGCGCGCTCTACGTGCCCCAGGTGGGCATCATCAACCCGAGCGAGATGAGCCCGTCCGCCGGCATCGAAATCGCGATCTGGGCGGCCGTGGGCGGCCGCTCCACGCTGATCGGCCCGATCATCGGCGCGTTTTTTGTCAACGGCGCCAAGAGCTGGTTCACCGTGGCCTTCCCGGAGTTCTGGCTGTACTTTCTGGGCGCGCTGTTCATCGCCGTGACGCTGTTCCTGCCGCAAGGCATCGTCGG
>JANYKR010000299.1 GCA_025358155.1 Betaproteobacteria bacterium | reverse complement strand
ACTCGACCTCATGCCCGCTGGCGCTTTTTGAGCAGATCACGGAATTTCACGAAGAACCAAAACGCCGCCCAGCCTCGTTCGGAGTCACCCCTTCGTGCAAAATGTGGAGCAAACGCAACGCAATTAGCTTCTTGAGGAATTCTGCATTCTCCTCCAGCTTGGCGGGATCGCGGGTTTCGTTCATGTAAGTCAGCAGGTCGCCGTCGGCGCTGTAGGACTTGGTACGTTTAGACAGCGACTCGAGTTGATCGGGACTAGCGAAGTTTTCCGGCAGCCCTGCAGAGTTGAAGACCACCACATTCGCTTTCTCGTTCTGGAGTCCCATCAACTGCGCCATGCCGCCGCCTTTGGAATATCCTGCGATGTCGTAGTCGACGCTGTTCATCTTGAGCTTGATGGCCAGATTCTGGGCCGCCGTATACTGGTCAGTGTCGCGCCCGTCGCCGTTTTCCAGGTTGGTCTTCCAGTCGACCAGGCTTTGCGGGTCGGTGTCGTTCGTAACGAGGATGGCCTTGCCGGTGGCTTGGTCGCGGTAGACGGCAGCAAGGGATCCTGTCTTGTCGTCGCGCAGATCCTCCTTACTGATCGCACCCTTCGGTAGCCCGAGCTGGTCACACAGCTCGTCTGGGTCGCTGGAAAGACGCTGCATGCAGCTGTCCGCCGGGGGCTGAGCAGCCTTCAGCGGCTTGTTGGGCTCGCGCTTCTTCTTGATTTCCGCCATGTCATTGGCGGCGTAGGCATAGGGCAGCGCCTCGCGATAGCGGTTGAAGCGGCGCAACGTCGGC
The DNA here is from genome assembly GCA_025358155.1 of Betaproteobacteria bacterium. Classification (GTDB taxonomy): domain Bacteria; phylum Pseudomonadota; class Gammaproteobacteria; order Burkholderiales; family Burkholderiaceae_C; genus Pseudaquabacterium. The sequence goes on along the minus strand of JANYKR010000299.1, from coordinate 4,361 downwards.
TCGAGTTCGTAGGCTTGCTTCTCACAGACGCTCGAATCGTCCGAGTACATCATGGGTCCGCCATCGCCCGGTGCTGCGCCAGTGGCTTGCACGGTTTGCCTGGTGAGCGCCTGCATCCGCTTCTGCGTCGCCGTTGACAGCTGGTCGTCCGAGCCCCTCTTGGCCGCGCAGGGCGTTTCGCAGCATTTCACGGCGCCGGGCGGTGTGATGCGGCTGAAGGGCTCGTCGATCATGGTGTGGTTCCTGCCGTCGCCGGGTGATCCAGCTCGGAAAAGCGCAGGTGGCCGCGTTCCGACAGCACGAGCTTCATCTGCAGTTCCCGGTCGTCCATTTGCCGTAAGTGTTTGAGCGCGTGGTCGACGTCGCCACCATCGAGAAACCACGCAAGCACGAAGGCCATGTGCAGCGCCGCGTCGTGCTCGCTGAGCGTGCTGACGGTGGGCCAATGCGCGTCCCACAGCGCATAGGTGGCGGCCGTGTCGCGGGCGGCGCTCCGGAATCCCTCGCTCAGCCCGCGCGCAGCGAAGAAGCGCGAGAGCCGCGCATAGAAGGCGTGCTTGGTTATGAGGTTCATTTGCCTGACAGTGAAACTCAGCACGAGAGCCTCCGCGCGATGGGGGAACGATGACTATGTTAGCGCCTCACCCCGGGTGAGCTTGAGCTGCTTACGTCCGCATTTGGATGCCATACCGTGCCCGTGAATCAGGCGGTTGATCCTGGCAGGCCGTGGCACCGGCAGGCTCGAGTGGCGGCTGCCGAAGCATGGCTTTCACTGTTGCTGCCCGGTTGTGAGCTCGGACGGTCTCAACCTGCACATCGTGAAGCCCGGAGTCGAACCCTTCGACAGCTTCGTGGCATCGAGTCACATGAAATGAAGTACCGCTGTGGGTCCGAGGGCTGACGCCGGCTTAGCTCGATCAGTGTCCGGTACACACCACACCGGCGACCTATGCGACGAAGGCCAGGCTTGCGTCCACCTCCTGGACGCGAGGTTCGACCCTGGCGGCGCTCATCAAATACGCGCCAGATCCCGGAATTTGTATAGGCTTTTTGTGCGAATGACTTCCACCTGGCCACGCCAGGCGTTGCGGCGCTCGCCAGGCGCGAGTCGATCTACCTCGCGCAACGCTTCAGCGACCACGCGCCGCTGACGATCGACTACGACTTCACGCTTTGACGCTCTGCTGAGCGCGTGAGCGCCCGCCGCTGGCATGAGCGGGCGCTCAACTTTCGACGATCGGATGGCACAAGTTGAGTCTCCGCAGTCGTTCGGACTCGGCCAGGCTCGCGTCGGCAAACCGCCGCGAATGGGAGTGCGTTTGAACGACTCGTGCGCATGGCGTGGAGCCGTCAATGACCGGAATCAGTGATAGTCCTCTTCACGCTGATGGCGTACCGCCAGCACCACGACTTTTGACGGGCTGACGATTTCGAACAGAGCGACATACCCGGTACCGCCGAACGGAATGATCAGTTCCCGCTGGGCTGGGTTCTGGGCCGTCTTGCGGAAGCTGAAAGGCGTGATCGCCAGCCTGTGCTGTGTCGTCGCTCTGATCGCGTCGATCGCAGCTTGGGCGCGATCGAGGTCTTCGGTCGTTTCGGCCTGATCGAGCAAGTAGTCAAAGAGGCGCTCCAGATCAGCCTCGGCTGCGGGAGACAACTCAACGACGAAGCTCATCGACCCAACTTCTTGCGCTTGGCGTCAAGCCTGGATTGCAGTCGCTGCAGGACGTTTTCAACAGGCACTGAAACGCCTGTCCGGTGGTAGTCCTCGGACGCAGCCTGTGCCCGAGCATGGAATGAGGTTTGGAGGCGCCTGAACGCGATGGCGTCTCGCACCGTAGCTTCGACGAAGTCGGTCAGGGTCTCGCCCTGCCTGAGAACGGACTCGAGTTCAGCACGCAACTCGGGTTCAACGCGGATTTGGGGTATGACAGCAGACTTCATGGACAGAGTGTATTGCGTTTGCGTTACGGCTGCAACGGGCCTCGTCGGCATGCCGGCCCGCCAGGAAGGCAGAAGTCGGTTGTCGGCCACCTGCGGGTGCTCGCGGTCGGCAGGTTCAGGGCAAGCCGAAGCGGGAACGGGCCGCTTGAGCTTGGCGGCAGGGCGAGGATCGGATTTTCGAACGCCCTTGTTCCTCTCCCATGGCGCCCTGATTACGGCCCTCGACGCGTGCGTGCCGGACTGTGAAGGTGGCGCAAGACTGTTGAGCCTTGATAGCGCCGCCGAAAATCGTCTCTCGCGCGCGCAGCCTGTGCGCTATCCCTCGTGGCCAGCCCGCTGCCATCGGTCCCGCGTGCCCTCGGACGCAGCCGAATCCAGCGGTCCGAGGTGCCGGGTCGCATGAACCGTCGAGATTGCCAGCGTGGGGCCGCTTGCAGCGCCCGGCCGCGAGCCGGCGCACGAGGCGGTGCACGCGCCTGCAGACTCAAGTGCGTAAGGATCCTCTTGATGACCGGCTGTTCCAGGATCGCCGCAATGATCTTCAGCTCTCCACCGCAGTTCGGGCTGTGCTCCATGTCGATCTCGAACACCCGCTTGAGCAGCTTGGCCCAGCACAGGCGCACCGGTCGGTGGCGCGCGCAGCTCGCGTCTCGCTCGGCGGGCTTTGCTTCCTGCGTGGGCGCCTGAGGCTCTTGCGACACGACCTGCACGCGCATCTTGGCGTTGAGCGCCAACCCCGACGTGAACGCAGGCACGATCGCCGACGGCACGCAGACGACCGAGCTGGTCGGCTGGCAGCTGTTCCATCTATGCTCGACGTGGCCAGCGGGCGCAAGAAGACCTGGGCCGGGCAGAGAAAGCTGCACAACGCACTGGTGCTGTTCAACCCGGTGTAGGGGGCCGGCGGCCCTGGCGATTGCAGCGGCGCCCGCGCTCGAAGGCTGCAACACGATCCTTCTGACCCTGGCAGCGCGCCGGCTACATAATGGTAATTCGTTGATCCTTTGCGTGACCCATGACCAACTACCGCATTCCTGGTCCCTTGGGAGCGCTGGTGACGCCACCGATCGATTTCGGCACCCTGGCCCGCGTCGCATCGCCCCTCCCAGGCGTTATCGGCCTGGAAGACCCCATGCTCGAGTGGGCCAGGCGGCAGGTGCGGCGCGGCGTGAAGCAGGGGCTGGACCTGATCACGAACGTCGCCTACGACGCCGCCATGGCCGAGATCCAGCGGGTCAGGCACGACGTCGAGAGGATGCTGCGCATCATCTCCGCGCTGCCCGACGACCTGAAGCGCCGTGTGGCCAGCGAGGTGTTCGCGGCGTTCTTCGGCCATTACCTGCCGAAGAAGCTCATCCACCACTACGTCTACGCGTACGGCGCGAAGATGGAGTTGTCCAAGCAGGAAATGATCGACTGCAACCCCTACATCAGCCTGCTCTACTCCAAGCCGTTCGTCGCGCTGGTCGTCGAGGCTGGCAAGCGGCCCGGTGTGCCCGTGCCTTTCGAGTTCCCGCTGAAAGCCGGGGCGCTCACCAACGGCACACTGGGCCAGTTCACCGTGAAGACAAAGGGCATGCTGGTGGCGGACGGCAAGGGCGGTTGGGTCGGCAGCGGCACGATGACTTTCTTCGACGTTTGGGACTTCGACCCCAAGGACTGGACCACCGGCGGCCGCAGCTTCCAGGGCGAGGTGAAGACGCGTGTGGCCAATGCGCTGTTGCCTGGCACCGGCTTTGAAGTCGCCAGCGTCGAGACGAAGTTCTCTCAGACGCAGAACGACGAGACGGTGACTTGGGTCGGTGGCGTGCCACAGGGTGAACCGGACCGCATCGCCGCGCTCGACATCGAGTTGAAAAAGCCGGACAAGTGACAATCGACAGGCGCTCGGCGATCATCGCAGCGACCGCCCTGGCAGCGTGTGCTGCGTTCTATCCGAAGGTGACCGATATGTCTTCCAGCCGCGTCCATTTGCGCGAGGTTCGGCGACTGCTGGGCCCGGCCGCCGAACCCCTGGCGCCCGATGACGCGGTCATCGCCGCCTGGGCGCCCGACCCCAACTATGCGCCGCGGCAGTACCGGCTGATGTACGAAGTGGACGAGGCTGGCTTCCGGTCGCTGGCCCAGCAGGCCGGGCTGGCAGTGCAGGCCAGCCCGGAGGCCAGCGAGGCGCTCTGGCGTTTGCCTGCAGGTGTGGCGATGACCGGTTGGACGGCCGATGCGGTGCCGCCGGGCGCCGGCCTGCAGGCACAAGGCGCGGTGGGCATGACGGTCACCTCGATGCGCTGGCACAAGCAGCAACTGTTCATCGTCGTACTGCCGGCATGACATCATCAGGTGGGTGGTGCTGTCGCGCCAAGGGGTCTTGAGCTTCAGCACGACTTGCCCGGCGGTGTTGGTCTGTACGCGCTCGT
>JANYKR010000281.1 GCA_025358155.1 Betaproteobacteria bacterium | reverse complement strand
TGCAGCAAGCCGCCCGGCCAGCGGCGCTGCGCAGACGCAACCCGCCCGGCCCGATGTCCGACGACCTGGCCAACGACCTGGCGCTTTGGGCCCGCAGCCAGACCGGCGTGGCACCGCTCAAACGCAAGCCCTGAGGCAGGCTGGCAGGCTGGCAGGCCGGCGGCTGGAAGGCGGCAGATGCGCCACACCCGCAGTCAGTGCAAACCCGGCCCCTAGATCAAAACTCTTGCGCAAGATAAATTAATGTTTATCATTAGCGTAAGTTTGGATCTGGGTGTCGCGGCAAACGCGCTACAAATCCGCCACCAACCCGCCGCCAACCCGGCGCCGCCCCGACCCGAGCCGTACACACTGCCCCGCCTGCCCCGGCAGCCCTTTTCCACCCTCACCCTGAAGCCGCCCGCCCATGTTGAATCCGACCCTCACCTGCCTCACCACCTCCCGGCGTTTGCTGCGGGCGGCGGGTCTGTCGGGTCGGTCGGGTGCACAGCCGGGGCCACGCGGCTTGATCTTGATCCGCCATGCGGGCGCCCGGCCGGGCGCTGTGGTCGGCTGAGCCGGTTCAAAACGAACCTGCGCTCACCGCCCTCGGCCCGGCACGCGTCAGCGTCCCGGGCCGAGCTGTTTTTTGTCGCTGATTTTTTCAATCCGGCCTGCATTCAAGCGGCCACCGCCCCCAGGAGCCCGCCATGAAGTTCACCCTACGCCGTCCCAAGCCCCGCAATCCGCTGGTCGCTGCCGCCCGGATGCGCCGTGCTGGCGCCCACCGGCGCTCCGGCGGCGCCGAGCGCCAACATGCCCGCCTCGCCCTGCGCCATGCGCTGGTGCACGAACGACACCCCCTGCCCTGAATCATCCGGCGACCCGGCCCCAGCGGGGCGGTAGCGCCATCGGAGAACCCCATGAGCAAGACCCTGCAAGCCTGGTCCGGCCCGCTGAGCGCGCCGCCCGCCAGCCCCCTGTACCCGCTGCGCAAGCTCGCCGCAGTCAGCCTGCGGCGCGCCAGTCGCCTGCTGGCCAGGCTGGCGCGCAAGCTGGCCGTGGCCAGCGCGCGGGTGCCAGCCCGGCGCCCACCCGAGCTGGAGTTCTACGCCGAGGCCGGCGCGCCTGAGGGTGCGCTCTACCTCGACGGTGTACTGGTAGGCCACCTGCAAGGGGTGACGCGGCTGTAAGCAGGTGCGCGGCTCAAGCCCTGGCCCACGCCCCTGGCCTCAAGCCAGGGGCGCTGCGGCCGATACAGGGGGATGACTGGCCATACCGCCACGTCAGCCCAGCCCCCTTTCACCGCCCCGACCCCCATGCCCTCGGCTGACGCGCGCCCCGTTGCCACCCGCTTCATCACCCAGCCGCCGCCGGATGCGGCCGGCTGGGTCGCAGCGTTCGATGCCCGCGAGATCCCGGTGCTGGAGAGCACTGAGCTGGCGCTGCAAGAGCTGGGCGCCAATGAGGACGCGGTGGACGCCCACCTGTTGGCCGATGTGATGATCGCCGACCCCCTGATGACGCTCAAGCTGCTGCGCCATGTGGCGGCGCTGCGACGCGGACGCGATCAGTCCGACCCAGAGACCGCCACCGAGGCCCTGGTGATGCTGGGAATCACGCCATTCTTTCGTCACTTTGGCAGCCAACCCACGGTGGAACACGGGCTGGCCGACCAACCCGCAGCGCTCTACGGCCTGCGCCAGGTTCTCAAGCGGGCCCACCGGGCGGCGCGTTTTGCGTTGGCCTTTGCGGTCCACCGGCACGACCACGATGCCGCCCTGCTGCACGAGGCCGCGCTGCTGCACGACTTTGCCGAGATGCTGCTGTGGGTGCACGCCCCTGCACTGGCGTTGAGCCTGCAAAAGCGCCAGCGCGCCGAGCCCGGTTTGCGCTCGACCGAGGCCCAGCGCAACCTGCTGCAGATCGAGCTGACCGACTTGCAACAGGCCTTGATGAAGACCTGGCGCTTGCCCGCCCTGCTGGTGCAGATCAGCGACGACCACAGCAGCCCACTGGCCCAGGTGCGCAACGTGCAGCTGGCCATCCGACTGGCCCGGCACAGCGCCCACGGCTGGGACAACCCTGCGCTGCCCGACGACGTCGACGAGATCGCCGCGTTGCTCAACCTGGGCTTGACCCCCACGCTGACCCTGCTGCATGACCTGAGCAGCTGAGCGCGGACCCTGCGTTGCCAAAGCCGGCCGGCAGCGCCCGGCTCACAGGGACAGCGGCTTGGCCGCGACCTCGCCAGCGTCCCCACCTGCAGTGCCACCTGCAGCACCACCTTCAGCGCCACCTGCAGACCCACAGACGCGCCGCAGCACCTCTGCGAACACCGCCGGCTCGAACAGCATCTGCACATGCGCCACGCCGGACAGGTGGCGGTTGTCGGCACCGGCCAGCGTGGCCGTGCTGGCCGGGAAGACGATGTTGTCGGCATGGCCGTAAAAACAAGTGAACCGGGCCCGCCGCTCGGCCGGCTCCCGCGCCGCCAGCGCCCTCAGCCAGTCACTGCCAGGCCGCATCTGGCGGGTGTTGGTGGTCAAGCCAAAGCGTGCCATCCAGGTGCCGTGGTGCGGGGTGCCGATGGTGATCACGCCGGCCACCCGGGTGTCAGCGGCCTCGGCATCGGCCTGCCCTTTCAGCCAGGCCCGGGCCGACAGCCCGCCCATGCTGTGCCCCACCAGCAGCGGCGGCCGGCCGGTGAGCCGGGTCAGGTCTTGCACCGCCTCATCGATGGCGCGGTGGTAGCTGTCGATGCTGCCAAAGGCCGGCGTCAGCGTCAGGGCCATGCAGGGCACACGCCGCTGACGCAGCTGCCGCAGCCAAGGCGTCCAGATGCCCCGGTTGCAAAAGTAGCCGTGCAGCAACAACACGCCAGTGGGGCCGCCGGGGTCTGTCGCGCTACCGGTGTCGGGGGGGTTGGCGATGGGGGCTGGGTGGGTCGGGCCGCAGCTGTCAGGTTCGCTAGCCGCAGCAAACGGCTGCAGCCAGCCAAACACCCGCCAGGCCGCCAGCACCTCGCCCCACCAGGCCCGCAGCAGTTGCCTGCCCGAGGCGCGCGGCACGGCCGGGTCACGGCCCAGCAACGCCAGCAAGACAAACTCCAGCGCCAGCACCCCCGCCTGCGGCGCCAGCGTCAACATCAGGCCCAGCAGCCACCAGCCCGGGCCCAGACCTTGTCGCCAGCACCACACGCACCAGATGCCGGCGGCCAACCCGGCCATTCCCACCAAGCCCCGCTGCCACTTTGCGATCATGGCGCCAGTCTCGCACCAACGCTGGCCGGCTCCGGTTCCGGTTCCGGTTCCGGTTCCGGTTCCGGTTCCGGATTCGGTTCCGGTTCCGGATTCGGTTCAGCTTAGTTCTGGTTCTCTAGCCCATCAGTGCGGGAAGCGCCGCTCGGCGCGGTACGCTGCAACCATGACCGCTCCGATGGCGAACCGCATTCGCGAACACCTGCAAACCGTCGCCCAGCTGCGTGCCGGACGCCAGGCCGATGCCGGACTGGCGGCCCGGGTGCTGGCGATCAAGACCTACCAGGCGCGCCGCTTCGAGGCCAGCTACTCCGACTTGCTGGCCAGCCCACGCTACCGGGCAGCGGCGCGCTTTTTTCTTGAAGATCTGTACGGGCCGCAGGAATTTGCCGAACGAGACACCCAGTTTGGCCGGGTGGTGCCGGCCCTGGTGCGCTTGTTCCCGCACGCGGTGGTCGAGACGATTGAGCAACTCGGCGAGTTGCATGCCTTGTCCGAGGCCCTGGACGATGCCGCTGCGCGCCACCTGCCAGGCTCGAATCCGGCCCAGCCGATGACCGCTGCCGCCTATGTGCAAGCCTGGCAAGGCGCCGGCCGCAACAGCGCCCGTGACCGTCAGATCGTGCTCACCCAATCCATCGGCCAGGCGCTGGACGGTTTCACCCGCAGCCGGCTGATGCGCTCAAGCCTGCGGCTGATGCGCGGTCCCGCCCAAGCCGCCGGGCTGGGCTCGCTGCAGCGGTTTCTGGAAGCCGGCTTCGACGCCTTTGCTGCGATGAAAGGGGCAGACGATTTCTTGCGCTGGGTGGGCGAGCGTGAACGGGCGCTGGCGGCAGCGCTGTTTGCACCGGATGCGCTGCAGCAGCTCAGCACCGCCGGGCGCAGCGGCCCGCTAGCCCAACTGCCCTGAGCGTCTGGGGGCCTTGTGCTTGAATCGTCGTTTGACCTGCCCCGGCGCTGCATGCCCGATGCCCGATGCCCGATGCCCGATGCCCGATGCCCGATGCCCGATGCCCGATGCCTGATGCCTGATGCCTGATGCCTGATGCCCGATGCCTGATGCCCGATGCCTGATGCCCGTTCCCCGCCCCCGCCGCCGATCACCCCTCCCGTAGCCACCACCCTGTCCGAGATCGGCGCCCAGGTGCTGGTGCGCGGCTGGTTGTCGTCCAACAACATCGTGTTTGCGGCCCATCGGGCTGGCGGCACAGAAGACGGCGCCGGCGCTTGTGTGGTCGACACCGGCTACGCCAGCCATGCGACGCAGACCGGCGACCTGATTGCCCGGGCGCTGGGCAGCGCGCCGCTGGCGCGGGTGGTCAACACCCACTTGCATTCGGACCATTGCGGCGGCAACGCCAGCCTGGCACGGCGCTGGCCGGGCCTGCACGTCAGTGTGCCGAGCGGCTACCGCAGGCTGCTGCAGCCCTGGGACGAGGCCGGGCTGAGCTACCGCAACAACGATCAGCGCTGCGAGCCCTTCACGGCGCAAGCCTTCATCGCGGCCGGTGACGAGCTGGTGCTGGGCCCGAGAGCCTGGCAGGTGCATGCCACGCCCGGCCACGACCCGGACGCGGTGGTGCTGTTCGAGCCGCGCAGCCGCACTTTGATCAGCGGCGACGCGCTGTGGGAGCGCCGGCTTGCGATCATCTTCCCCGAGTTGGTGGGCGAGTCTGGTTTCAACCCCGCGCACCAGGCGCTGGACCTGATCGAAGCCTTGGCGCCCCGGCTGGTGCTGCCCGGCCACGGCCAGCCGTTCACCGACGTCCGGCAAGCCATCGAGGCCTCACGCCAGCGGCTGCGGGCTTTTGCCGCCGCGCCGCGCAAACACCGCCAGCATGCGGCGCGGGCGCTGGTCAGCTTTCACATGCTGGAGCATCGGCGCCGGCCGCGCGACGCGCTGGTTGCCTGGATCGTGCGCACCCCGATCTTCAGTCAGGCCTTGCAATGCGAGGGCAACGCCGCGCTGGCGCTCCAGGCGGCCACCGAAACCCTGGACCGGCTGCTGGCTGACGGCGTGCTGGTGGCCGACGGCCAGCACATCGGGCTGGCCGCAGCGGACTGAAATACCTGGCAGCAACGGGGCCTGGCAGCAAGGGAGCCTGGCAGCAACTACTGTCGGTTGGCCGGCACCGAGTTCTCGGTCGGCACCTCAACCGGGGTGCCGGGCAGCGTTGCGCCCTGGCCCATCGCGCCGGGCGGCAACCCGCCCATGGCCACGCCCGGCAGGCGCGGCGTGGGCACAGCGCCCCCGGCCGCACGCGGTGGCTGACCAAACAGACCAGGCACTGCAGCCGCCGGCGCAGCACCCGGCAGATCGCCCGGACGGCCCCGGTTGGCCTCGGCCAGCATCGGCAAGGCCAAGGTCAGGGCCGGCGCTCGGCCGGGCAGGCCCAGATCGGCCTGACGCCGGCTCACTGACAGCAAGCGCAGGCCGGGCTCGAGCTCACGCCCCACCGCCAGCGCCCGCGCCGGTTTGCCGTCCACCGAGATCAGCGCCAGCCCACTGCTCTGGCCAGCCCGGGGCGCCACCAGGCCCAGCAGCTTGAACCGGCTGTCGGTTGGCGCGGTCACCGCGTCGGCCACCGGCTGCAGCGGCGGCGCGCCCAGCAAACGGCTCAGGTCACCGGTGGCTGCGGGCGGTGCGGTGGCCACCACCGCGCCACCCGGCACCGGGGCCGGCCGCACGAACAAGCGCAAGCCCCAGTACAGGGCACAGGCCGCAACGGCGGCCCAGATCAACAGCGACAACAGGCGTGACGGCATCAGCCGATTATGATGGAACGCCTCCCAGCCACTGACCGTCAGCGCCCGCGCTGCCCTCCACTGCATGAGCTCTGCCCCTGCCCCCCGGCCAGCCGCCTCCTTGCTCAAACGCGGCTTCACGCTGATCGAGCTGATGGTGGTGCTGGTCATCATCGGCGTGCTGGCGGCGCTGATCGTGCCCAATGTGCTCGACCGCACCGATGACGCCCGCGCCACCGCCGCCCGCGCCGACATCAACAACCTGATGCAGGCGCTCAAGCTTTACAAGCTCGACAACCAGCGCTACCCCAGCGCCGAGCAAGGGCTCGAAGCCCTGATCAAGAAGCCCGGCGCCGGCAATGTTCCGGGCAACTGGCGGCCCTACCTGGACAAGCTGCCGGCCGACCCCTGGGGCCGGCCCTACCAGTACATCTTCCCGGGCGTGAAGGGCGAAGTCGATATCTTCTCCCTCGGTGCCGATGGTCAGGCCGGCGGTGAAGGCAAAAACGCCGACATCGGCTCCTGGCAGTAGCTCGCGGAGCCCTCTGAACTCGCCGGCCGCCTTGCGCGCCCCTCGCACTGCCGGCTTCACGCTGGTGGAGCTGATGGTGGTGCTGCTGCTGGTGGCGCTGGTCTCCGGCCTGGCCAGTCTGGCCTTGCGTGACGGCAACGAGGCCCGGCTGGAGCGCGACGGCCAGCGCCTGGCCGCCCTGCTCGAAGCCGGCCGTGCCGAGGCCCGCGCCAGCGGCGTGGCAGTGCGCTTTGAGCTGGCCGGTGCGGACGCTGGCGCCGCAGCGGGCAAGTCCGGCGACCTGGCGTTTCGTTTTGTCGGCCTGCCACCCGGCAGCCTGCCCGACGGCCACTGGCTCGAGCCTGCGCTGCAGGCCCGCATCGTCGGCGCCCGCGCGCTGCGCCTTGGCCCTGAGCCGCTGATCGGCGCGCAGCGCATCGTGCTCAGCCTGGGCGGGCGCGAGCTGGTGCTGGCGACCGACGGCCTGGCGCCCTTTGCCGTGCTGGACAGGGCGGGGGATTCGCAGTCGGCAGGCGCAACGCCCGGTACCTCGCCATGAACCCCGGTCTGCACCGCACTGCCAGGTCCGCCGCCGGCTTCACGCTGGTCGAGGTGCTGGTGGCGCTGACGATCACCGCGATCGCGCTCGGCGCCGGCCTCAAGGCTGCCGGTGCGCTGACCGACAACGCCCAGCGCCTGGGCGATGTCATCAACGCCCACTGGTGCGCCGACAACGCCTTGACCGAGCTGCGCCTGGGCAAGCAGTTTCCGGGCACGGGCGAGGCTGAATTTGCCTGCAGCCAGCTCGGCCGCGACTACCGGGGCCTGCTGCGCACCCAGGCCACGCCCAACCCCAACTTCCGGCGGGTGGATGCGGTGGTGATGGACGAGTCCGGCCGGGTGCTGGCCACCCTGTCCACCGTGGTCGGGCGGTACTGATCATGCTCCGCAACGCAGCACGCCAGCCGATCCACACCCGGGCGCCCCGCAGCCGGCCGGCCACCCCGACCCGGCGCCGCAGCGCCGGCTTCACCCTGGTCGAGCTGCTGGTGGCGCTGGTGATCCTGGCGGTGGTCGCGGCGATGGGCTGGCAAGGCGTGTCGGCGATGGCCCGGGCGCGCGACATCGGCGCCACCGCCAGCGAGCGCACGCTGCGCCTGTCAGCCCTGGTGGCCCAATGGGAGCAAGACCTGACCGCGATCTACGACAGCCCGCAAGTGCCGGGCCTCAGTTTTGACGGCGCGGCGCTGCGCATCGTCCGGCGCAACGAGGGCGGTGTGCAGGTGGTGGTGTGGTCCCTGCGAGCGGGCAGTTGGCGGCGCTGGGCCAGCCCGCTGGCGATCCGCAGCGGCGACCTGCAGCAGGCCTGGCTGGCCAGCCAGCAGCTGCAAGGCGGTGAACCCGGGCAGTTGCGCCTGGTCGAGGGCGTGACCGGCTGGCAGGTCTACTTCTGGCGCGGCCAGGGCTGGAGCAACCCCCAGTCCAGCGGCGACCTGGTGAGCAGTGCACCGGCCGGCCAGCGCGCGTCCGAGCCGAGCTTGCCGGCGCAAAAAGCCAGCGAGCCGGGCAGCGACGGGGGCGGCACCGCCCGCACCGCCAGCACTGCCAGCGTCCGCCGCACCCTGCTGCCCAACGGTGTGCGCTTGCAACTCGACCTGCCCGAAGGCCGGCTGCAGCGCGACCTGATGTTGTCGCCGCAGCCATGACACCGCAGCGCCAGCCTGTGGTCCCGCAGCGCCTTGGCCGTACGGCCCGACCGTCCCGGTCAGCGCGGCCTGCCCGGGGCGCCGCCCTGCTGGTGGCGATGGTGCTGCTGACGGTGGTGGCCACGCTGGCCTCGGGCATGGTGTGGCAGCAGTGGAAGGCGGTGCAGGTCGAGGCGGCAGAGCGCAGCCGGGCCCAGGCCGCCTGGGTGTTGCAGGGGGCACTGGACTGGGCCCGGCTGATCCTGCGCGAGGACGCCCGCTCCGGCCGCCCCACCAGCCTCAACGAGCCCTGGGCCACGCCCTTGGCCGAGGCCCGGCTGTCGACCTTTCTGGCCACCGACCGCGAACACAACGCCGACGACGGTCCTGAGGCCTTTTTGGCCGGCACCATCAGCGACGCCCAGTCGCGCTACAACCTGCGCAACCTGGTGGTCGACAACAAGCTGGTGCCTGCCCAAGTGGCGATGCTGCAGCGGCTGTGCACCAACGTCGGCCTGGGCTCGGGCGTGGCCACCCTGATCGCCGACGGCATGCTCACGGCCAGCCTAGCGGCCGATGCCAACGCGCCGCTGGTGCCGCAACAACTGGCCGACCTGGCCTGGCTCGGGCTCGACGGCGCCAGCATCGAGCGACTGGCCAGCGTGGTGGTGCTGCTGCCCGTGCCCACCCAGGTCAACCTCAACACCGCGCCGCGCGAGGTGCTGGCCGGCGTGGTGGCCGGGCTCGACCTGGGCGGCGCCGACCGCCTGGTGCAGGCCCGCACCCGCCAGCCCTTCCGCAACCTGACCGAGGCGGGCGACGTGCTGGGCAAGGGCGTGACGCTGGAGCCGCGCGATGTCGATGTGAAATCGGTCTACTTCGAGGTGCAGGGCCGATTGCGGCTCGAGCAGCGCCTGCTCACCGAACGCACCCTGATCGAGCGGCGAGACAACCTGAACGTGGTGGCCGTGGCACGGCTGCGCCAGGCGGGCCTGGTCCCGCGCGCGCCCTGATACCGCAGCCGATCAGACCCGAAGCGGGCACTGCATCACAATGCTGCGACGAAATTACTCAACAATGTGCCGCGAGCGGCCATCTGCAGCCCAGACTTGGCGTCCAGTTCGCTCGATTCGCTCAATTCGCCCGATCCGCCCAATCCGCTCAGTCCGCCCGCCGCCTTCGCAGCCGTTGCCTGCCCAACCCGCCATGTCCGCCTGCCCGCGCCATGCCCACCGCCGCCTGAACGCCTGCCGCTGAACCCATGGCTCTGCTTGTGATCCTGTTGCCGCCGCCCCTGCGCGCTGACGCCGCGCTGGCGGCCGAGCCGGTGCCGCTGACCTGGCTGCTCAGCCCCGACGGCCTGGCGCTGACGCGCCAGGGTGAGTGCGCACCCGCTCTTTGCCCCAAGGCCGACAGCGTGGTGGTGGTGCTGCCGGCCAGCAGCGTGGCCTGGCACCACCCCAACGCACCGCGCGCACCGGCCAACCGGCTGCGCGCCGCACTCGGCGGCGTGCTCGAAGAACAACTGCTGGCAGACGATGAGCAAGTGCATCTGGCGCTGGCACCCCGGGTTCAGCCGGGCGCACCGGTCTGGGTGGCTGCCGTGCACAAGCCCTGGCTGATGGCCCAACTGGCCGCGCTTGCGGCTGCCGGGCTGGTGGCAGACCGGCTGGTGCCCGCCCTGGCCCCGGTGCTGCTGCCTGAGGGCGCCAGCGTGGAGACCAGCACGGGCACCGCCACCGCCCACTTCTTCAGCACCGCCGCTGCAGACGGCGCTGTCGACGCCGACTGGTTGGCGCTGAGCGATGCCGAGGGCGCGCTGTGCCTGCCCTTGGCCGGCGCGTTGGCGCGCACCTTGCAGGCCCGCTGGAGCGCCCGTGGCGCGTCGTTCTCGGCCACACCCGCCGCCGCTGCGGCCGCCGAGCGCTGGCTCGGTGCCCCGGTGGCCGTGCGCAGCGCCGCCGAGCTGGCGCTGGCCGCCGTGCGCAGCCCCTGGAACCTGCTGCAGTTCGACCTGGCGCCGCAACACCGCAGCAGCCTGGCGCTGGGCAAGCTGGGCCGGCAGTTGCTGAGCCCGGCCTGGGCCCCCGCCCGCTGGGGCCTGGCCGCACTGGTGGTCTTGCAACTGCTGGGCCTGAACGTGATGGCCTGGCAACAGCAGCACGCACTGACTGAAAAACGCAGCGCGATGGAGGCCCTGCTGCGCAGCAGCCACCCGCAAGTGCGCGCGGTGCTGGACGCGCCGCTGCAAATGCAGCGCGAGACCGCCGCACTGCGCGTGGCCGCCGGGGTGCCGGGTGATGAGGATTTTGAGCCCCTGCTGGCCGCCGCCGCTGCTGCCTGGCCCGACGGTCAGCCGCCGCCGGCCCAGCTGCGCTTCGAGACCGGCCGGCTCAGCCTGCCCGCCGTCGGCCTGCCGCCCGCCCAGACCGAGCAACTGCGGGCCCGGCTGCAGCCTGCCGGCTGGGCGCTGGACAACAGCGAAGACCGGCTGGTGATCCACCGCATCGACCTGAGCCCGAACCGATGAGCGCCACCGCCCCCCACGATCCCGCTGCCGGCACGGCCTCCGGCGACCCTGCCGGCAGCGGTTGGCAGGCCCGCTGGCAGACCGCCCGGCAGGGGCTGGCGCTGCGCTGGTCCGCCTTTGCACCGCGTGAGCGTCGACTGCTGGCCATCGGCGGCACGGTGCTGGCGGCTTTTGTGGTGTGGGCCGTGGCCATCGCGCCGGCCTGGCGCACCTTGCAGAGCGCGCCGGCCCAGCTCGACGCGCTGGACTTGCAACTGCAACGCATGCAGGGCCTGGCCGCCGAGGCGGCGGCCCTGCGCGCCGTTGCGCCGGTGCCGGCCGCCCAGGCCCAGGCCGCCTTGACCGCCGCCACCGAGCGCCTGGGCGCGCCGGGCAAGCTCAGCCTGCAAGGAGAGCGCGCGCTGCTCACGCTCAAGGGAGTCAGCCCGGTTCAACTGTCGGCCTGGCTGGCCGAGGCCCGGGTGGGTGCCCGTGCCCGGGTGGTTGAAGCCAGGCTCAACCCGAGTGGCCCGGGCGTCTATGACGGCAGCCTGACCCTGGCCCTGGGGCCCGCTCGGTGATACGCCAGCCCGTCCTGGCCGCCGAGCGCCAACGCTGGCAGCGCCAGCAACGCGCTGGCCTGCGCTGGGCGGCCTGGGGCGTGGCGCTGGGCTTGCTGGGCGGGCTGGCGGTCAACGCCCCTGCGCAATGGCTCGTTGACGCGCTGCACCAGGCCAGCGACCAGCGCCTGCTGCTGGCCGAGGCCCGGGGCAGCCTGTGGAACGGCAGCGCCGTGCTGGTGCTGACCGGTGGCGCCGGCAGCCACGATGCGTCCGCCCTGCCCGGCCGGCTGCAGTGGCAGCTGCGCCCGGACTGGCGCGGCCTGCGGCTGACAGCGCGGCAGGACTGCTGCATCAACGGTGAACTCGCCCTGCACCTGCAGCCGGGCTGGGGCGGCTACACCCTGGCCCTGGCGCCGGCAGACCCCACCGCCACCGCCACCGCCACCGCCGTCATCGGCCATTGGCCCGCCGCCTGGCTGGCCGGGCTGGGCACGCCCTGGAACACCTTGCAGCTCGGCGGCCTGCTGCAACTCGCCAGCCCCGGCCTGCGCTTGCAGTCGGTGCAGGGCCGGCTGCAGCTCGACGGCGCGCTGTCGCTGGAGCTGCTGGGCGTGTCTTCGCGCCTGTCGCCCCTGCCCGCGCTGGGCAGTTACCGGCTGGACCTGGCCCGCCAGGCCAGTGCGGGCCAGCCCGCGACGCTCAAACTCGATACCCTGGACGGTGCGCTGCGCCTGAGCGGCACGGGCGTCTGGGCCGGCACCGGGCTGCGCTTTCGGGGCGAGGCCCAGGCGGCCGAAGGCCAGGCTGCCGCGCTGTCCAACCTGCTCAACATCATCGGTCGGCGCCAGGGTGCGCTGTCCGTCATTTCGATCGGATGATTTTCATGACCCCCCCGCGCCCGCACCGCATCCCTCAAGGCGCCATGCCCCCACGCATGGCGGCCCTGGCCCGACTGGTCGCCTCGGCGCTGCTGTGGCAACTGCTGCCGCCACTGATGCCAGCCGCGCTGGCGCAAGACGACAGCACCGCTCCAGCCGCCAGCCGGCGCAGCGCCGGCCTCAGGGCCAGCACCCCGGTGACGCTGAACTTTGTCAACGCCGATGTCGAGGCAGTGAGCCGGGCGATGGCGGTGATGATCGACCGGCAGATCATCGTCGACCCCCGCGTCAAGGGCGTGATCACGCTCTACAGCGAGCAGCCGATGCCGGTGCGCGAGGCTTATTTGCAGTACCTGGCGGGGCTGCGCGGCCTGGGTTTTGCCATTGTCGACAACGCCGGCTTGCTCAAGGTCGTGCCCGAGGCCGATGCCAAGCTGCAGGCCGGCACCGTGGCGGTGGGGCCGGTCAACCAGCGCGGCGACCAGGTCATCACCCAGATCTTCCGGCTGAGCTACGAAAACCCGAACAACCTGGTGGCGGTGTTGCGCCCGCTGATCAGCCCCAACAACACCATCAACGCCAACCCCGGCAACTCGACCCTGATCATCACCGACTACGCCGACAACCTGTCGCGCATCGCCAAGATCATCGCCGCGCTCGACCAGCCCGCCGCCACCGATGCCGAGGTCATCCCGCTGCAGCACGCCATCGCGTCCGACCTGGCCACCCTGGTGCAAAAGCTGGGCGAGTCCAGTGCTGGCGCAGCGGCCGCCGGTGTGCCAGGCGGCGCTTCGGGTGTGTCGGTGCTGGCCGATGCGCGCAGCAACGCACTGATCATCCGCGCCGCCAACCCGGCCCGGCTGGCCGCCACCCGGTCGCTGATCGAACGGCTGGACCGCCCCGGCGTCGGCGGGCCGGCCGGGCTGATCCATGTCGTCTACCTCAAGAACGCCGACGCGACCAAGCTGGCCTCGGTGCTGCGCGCCGCGTTTGGCGGCGGGGCGGGCGGCGGCGGCATCGGTGGCAGCACCAGCGCCATCACCCAGCCGCTGGGCGGCGGCCCGGGCGCCGGCCTGGGTGCCAGCGTGGCTGCCACGCCGATCTCGCAGTCGGCCCAGCCCAGCACGGGTGGCTTCATCCAGGCTGACCCGGCCACCAACTCGCTGGTGATCACTGCCGCCGAGCCGCTGTACCGCCAGATCCGCAGCGTGATCGACCAGCTCGACGGCCGCCGCGCCCAGGTGTTTGTCGAGTCGATGATCGTCGAAATGGACGCCAACAAGGCGGCCGAGATGGGCTTCCAGTGGCAGGGCCTGCTGGGCCACAAGGGCGACAGGGCGGGCCTGATCGGCGGCACCAACTTTGGCACCGGCGCCAGCAACATCATCAGCCTGTCGCAACTGGGCAATGGCACCACCGCAGTGACGCCGAGCCGGGCGGTCAATGGCCTCAACATCGGCCTGTTGACCATGGTCAACGGCATCTACACCCTGGGCGCGCTGGCGCGGTTTCTGGAGTCGGTGTCGGGCACCAACATCCTGTCCACGCCCAACCTGGTGGCGCTGGACAATGAAGAGGCCAAGATCGTGGTGGGCCAGAACGTACCGTTCGTCACCGGCAGTTTCAGCAACACCGGCGCCAGCGGCTCCACCGTCAACCCGTTCCAGACAGTCGAACGCAAGGATGTGGGCCTGACGCTCAAGATCAAACCGCAGATCGGCGAGGGCGGTGTGATCCGCATGACGGTGTTCCAGGAGAACTCCAGCGTGGTGGCCAACTCGGCCAGCAACGCCAACGGCCCCACCACCAACAAGAACTCGATCGAGACCACCATCGTCGCCGACGACGGCCAGATCATGGTGCTGGGCGGCCAGATGAAAGAGCAGTACGACGGCGGCCAGGACAAAGTGCCGTATCTGGGTGACATGCCAGGCATCGGCGGCCTGTTCCGCACCGAGACCCGCAGCCGCAACAAATCGGTGCTGCTGGTATTTTTGCGGCCGGTGGTGTTGCGCGATGCCCAGAGCACCAGCTCCCTTGCCGTCGACCGCTACGAGGCGATCCGCGCTGAGCAACAGGGCGCGCAGCCCGACCCGAACCGGGCGATCCCGGTCAATGAAGGGCCGGTGTTGCCCTCGTTGCCGGTGCGGCCGTCCGACAAGCGGCCGATCACCGTGCCGCCCGATCTGAAGGCCGACCCGAAGCCATCGCCATGAGGCACCCGCTGCCCTACGGCTTTGCCAAAGCCCAGAACCTGCTGCTGGAGGACGACGGCCTGGAGCGGGTGCTCTGGGCCACCGACAACCCGGCCCCGGCCGCCATCGGCGAGGTGCTGCGGCTGCACGCTGTCAACCGGGTCGAGCGCGAAGAGCCCGCCGTGCTGACCGACCGCATCGCCCGCGCCTACGCCAGCGGTGAGTCGAGCGCCGCCACCGTGGTGGGCGAGGTTGAAAGCGCGGTCGACTTGTCGCGCCTGCTGCAAGACCTGCCGGCGGTCGAAGACCTGCTCGAAGCTGCCAACGACGCCCCCATCATCCGCATGCTCAACGCGCTGCTGACGCAAGCGGCCAAGGACGGCGCCAGCGACATCCACATCGAGCCCTACGAGCGCAGCAGCGCGGTGCGGTTCCGGGTTGACGGCACGCTGCGCGAGGTGGTGCAGCCCAACCGGGCGCTGCACGCCGCGTTGATCAGCCGGCTCAAGATCATGGCCGAGCTCGATATTGCCGAGAGGCGCCTGCCGCAAGACGGCCGCATCAGCCTGCGCATTGGCGGGCGGGCGATCGACGTGCGGGTCTCCACCCTGCCCTCGGCGCACGGCGAGCGCGCGGTGCTGCGCCTGCTCGACAAGAGTGAATCGAAGTTCACCCTCGAAGCCCTGGGCATGAACGGCCCGGTGCTGGCCGCCTTCAACCGCCTGGTGCACCAGCCGCACGGCATCGTGCTGGTGACCGGCCCGACCGGCTCGGGCAAGACCACCACGCTGTACGCCAGCCTGGGCCGCATCGACACCGCCACCACCAATGTGCTGACGGTCGAAGACCCGATCGAGTACGAGCTGGCCGGCATTGGCCAGACCCAGGTCAACGCCCGCATCGACCTGAGCTTTGGCAAGGCCTTGCGCGCCATCCTGCGGCAAGACCCGGATGTGATCATGATTGGCGAGATCCGCGATTTCGAGACCGCCCAGATCGCCATCCAGGCCTCGCTCACCGGCCATCTGGTGCTGGCCACACTGCACACCAACGACGCACCCAGCGCGATCACCCGCCTGATCGACATGGGCGTTGAGCCCTACCTGCTCAGCAGCAGCCTGCTCGGCGCGCAGGCGCAGCGCCTGGTGCGCAAGCTGTGTGTGGCCTGCAAGCGCCAGGACGGCGAAGGCCGCTGGCATCCGGTGGGCTGCCCCGCTTGCAGCCAGACCGGCTACAAGGGCCGCACCGGCGTGTACGAGCTGATGGTGGTGGACGACACCCTGCGCGGCCTGATCCACAACCGTGCGGCCGAGAGTGAACTCTTCACGGCCGCCCGGGCCCACGGCTTTGTGCCGATGCGCGACGACGGCGCACGGCTGGTGGCCGAGGGCGTGACCTCGCTCGAAGAAGTGCTCCGGGTGACGCGGGACTGAGCCCGCGCGTGCATCGCCGGAAGGCGATGCGCGGCTGGCGAAGGCCTGACCGCGATACCAGCGGGCAGGCTGAGCCCGCGCGTGCATCGCCGGAAGGCGATACACGGCTGGCGAAGGCCTGACC
>JANYKR010000208.1 GCA_025358155.1 Betaproteobacteria bacterium | reverse complement strand
AAGACAAATTCAAGCCGGCGCCCACAGTCGCCATGCACCCTGTACTCGGTCTGCCGAAAGGCCTGCACGGTGCCAGCGTCGATGATTGATTCGAACAACAAAAAAGCCCTCCGTTGTGGGAGGGCCGACGCTGTACCCGCTTCGTTGCTCCAGAAGGAGCCACATCCGCTTTCGCGTTTCCACCTTGCCCGGGAAGGCAGGTTGGCATGGGCGTCGACCCAATTCCAAATGTGCCAACAGTCTACTTCACGCTGCCGGCTGCCATCGAATCGGAATCGGTGATTCGAAGTTCCTCGCGATGATCGTTCGGGTGAGCAGGCCTCGTGGCACGCATTCGGCGAACTTGACCGACTCGGCGAAGGTGGCAATCTCAGCGTCTGTCAAGGTCAACTGCCCCGTCGCTGCATCCGCCAGCAGCGATGCTGGCGCGTGAACACTCATGGCATCGAATCGAACCTTCTGACCACCGACCGAAGCCTGGTGCGCCCAGGTGCGGTTGGCCCGCGTGCCGGCAAATGTCCAGGTACGTACAGTTGCAGCATCAGACCGCGCCATCACGAAGTGCGTTCCCAGAGACATGGGCAGCTCGTCGGCTAGCGAACCAAGGGCCGCCCGCGCACGCTGCGACAAGGTGACGATTGGCGGGGCGCCTGTGGCGAGCACTGTTCGAATGGCCTGGCAAACATCGCGGCCCAGGCTGCGCGCCCCGCCCATCCAGCGCGCCTTGCCACCTTCCCGTGCCGGCTCCAGCCACACGATCCGTTTGGACCACTCCACCTCGGTGACACGCCAGCTGCGACCCGCCAGCAACAGGAGCCGGTTGTCCTGTTCACCCGTCAGAATGGTGGGATCGATGTAGCCCACTTCGCTCGATCCATGCCGACCGGTCAGCAACATGGATCCGCTGAACGAGGCGAGAAGGTCGCGGTAGTGGCCGCGGGCATACACGCGCTCGGTCTCAGGTCCGACCCTGACCACGCCCTCGGAGCGGTCAAGAAACTGCTTCTCCACCAGGTGCTCAACCAACGCCGTGATGTCGTCAGTCGCCAGCTCTGGAAACGATCCGTGAAGCAGCTGGACCACTTCCATCGTTGGAACCTCGCCGCGCTCCAACACCAGAACCAGGGCTTGCTGCGCGAGGATGGGCCAGGGCTCGGCCGGTGGCACCGCCGCTTCGACCCACGCTTCCGACCACTTCTTGGTGACACCCAGGGCCAGCATGAACGCGTCGTCATTGGTCGTCAGGAACAGGCAGTTCCGCAGGGCGCCTGCGCGTCGGCCGGTTCTGCCCATGCGCTGCAGGAACGACGACACGCTCGACGGCGAATCGATCTGGATCACGCGGTCGAGGTCGCCGACATCAATGCCCAATTCCAGCGTCGATGTGGCGACGATGACGCAGTCCTTCTCCTCGGTGAATGCCGCCTCGGCTTGCCTGCGTTCGGAAACGCTGAGGGAGGCGTGGCTCACGAAGGTGCGCATCTCCTTGGCGCGCAGCATGCTGCTCAACTGCTCGGCGCTGCTTCGTGAATCGCAGAAGACCAGCCGCTTCTCCCCGCGATGCAGGCGTGAGATCACGGTGGCTGCGTTTTCGAGCGAGGCCACATGATCGATCGTGACATCGGCCTCCGTGCTCACCGATGCACTGCCCACCACGATACGGTTCCCGCTGGGTGCGAACCAGGTCAGCAGTTCGGTGGGGTTGCTGACTGTTGCCGACAGACCGATGCGTTGCAGCGGTCGTTCCAGATACTGGTCTAGCCGATGCAGCACAGAGCGCATGTGCCATCCTCGGTCATCGGCCGCAAAGGCATGCAGTTCATCCACGATCACGGCGCGCAGATTGCCGAACCACGCTGGCCGATCGACCCGCACTGAAATCAGCATGGCCTCGATCGACTCGGGTGTCGTCAACAGGATGTCTGGGGCATCACGAAGTGCACGGTTCTTGCGCGACTGCGAGATGTCGCCGTGCCAAAGCTCCACACGCCGACCCACCAGCCCGGCGTAGTGGGTGAGCCGATGCTCCAGGTTGTTCAGCAGCGCCTTGATCGGGCAGATGTACAACACGCTCGTGCCGGGCCAAGCCTCGGTCAGCATCCTCGACAGCATCGGAATCGCAGCAGCTTCCGTCTTCCCCCCGGCGGTCGGGGCGAGCAGCAAACAGTGTGAGCCCGCATGAATGGGCGCAATGGCTGCCAGTTGCGTCGGTCGCAGCGTGCTCCAGCCCAG
>JANYKR010000192.1 GCA_025358155.1 Betaproteobacteria bacterium | reverse complement strand
GCGGCGCGGTAGCTTGGCGCGGTGTGCACGATGCGTCCGGCCAGCCGCGCATGCAGTTGCGGCAGGGCATGAAATGGCACTGCGGGATAGGCATGGTGCTCGGCGTGGTAAGGCATGTTCCACGCGAAGCGGCGCACAAAGGCGTTGGTGAAGGTGGTGCGGGTGTTTTCGAGCATGTCGCGAGAATGGCCGCATCCGGTGTGCTCGGCCAGCAGATAGGGCCGCAAGAAGACCTGGCCGACCATCATCGGCAGGATCCAGAGCCAGACCGCAGCCATCGATCGCGTGGCAATCGAGACGATGACCACCAGCGCGTAGAACGCCAGGTAGCAGCGCGCCTCGCGCACGATCAGCGCGCGCTTGTCGGCCGCCACCCAAGGCGCTGTCACCCGGCCGAGCACGCCGTGTACCAACCTCAGGCGGATACGGTCGCGCCAGGTGGGCAGGCCACTGAAGTACCAGAGCAGCGGCCAGCCGGGGACCGGCAGCGGGGTCGATAGCTCGGGGTCGCGGTCGATATCCTGGGTGTAGCGGTGGTGGTCCCAGTGGAAGGCGCGGTAGTACTCGAAGGGCAGCACGATGGCCAGACCCGAGAGGTGCCCGAGCAGGGCGTTACCGGCACGGCTGCGGAACGCCGTCTGGTGCGCGCACTCGTGCATCGACGTGAACAAGAAGGCCTGCAGGTAACCCAGCAGCAGCGTCAGCGGCAGGGCCCACACGGTGCCGAGCGCTTGCCACAGCAGCACGGCTGTGAGGGTGATCGCGCCCAGGTGCACCAGCGTCTGCCGTACGGCCGGACCGTTGGAGCGCTGCGCCAGCGCCTTCAGTTCGGCGGCCCTCAGGCGGGCCGGTTCGACCTCTGCAGGCGCCGCTGCAGCAGCCGGGGCATCGACCGGGGCATCGACCAGAGCGTTCAACATCTCAGCTCGCCAGCAGTGCACGTACGCGGTCTTCGATGAAGGCGCGGTCGGCGGGTTGATTCACCGGGCTGCCGGCGCGGTGGCCCCAGTCCGACGGGATCGGTGCGAGCACGGCGCTTTGCAGGTGCGGCAGCTCAAGCCGGTTGTCGTCGACCTGGAAGTACAGGTCGTGATCGCCCGGCATCAGCAGCACGCGGGCACGGATCGCTGCCAAGGCCTGGGGCAGGTTGCCGCCATAAAGTGGGTTGGCGCTGATGTCACCGTTTTGCCAGGTCCAGAACTGGGCGAGCAGGTCGCCAGCGTCGCGGCGCGCAAAGTTGCGGTCCCAGAAGGTCTCCAGGTAGGCCTCGAGTGAAGGCGCGCCGAGCGTGCGCCAGAGTTCGTCCCGGTAGAAGGTCTGCGACAGCGCCCAGCCGGCATAGACCCGGCCCATCGCGCGGTAGCCGCGCTCGGGCGGCGCGGTGAACACGCCGTTCTGGTAGGCGGCGTCGGCCATCAGCGCGTGCTTGGCGCCTTCGATGAAGACCCGGTTGTGCGGCGCGCAGCGCGCCGAGCCGCAGACCACCGCGATACGCTCTACCGCGTCGGGAAACAGCGCCGCCCAGTGGTAGGCCTGCATGGCGCCCATCGACCAGCCGTAGACCAGCGCGACACGCTCGATGCCCCACAGCTCGGCCAGCATGCGGCGTTGCACCTGCACCGCATCAAAGTAGGTGATGTCCGGGTACGGCAGGCCGGCGCCACCGTCGTAGGCAGCCGCCGGCGTGTTTGACGGAGAGCTCGACAGCCCGTTGCCAAACAGGTTCGGGATCACGATGAACCAGCGCGATGGATCGAGCGCCGCACCCTCGCCGACCATGAACTGGGTGTCGTGGTGCTGTGCGCTGTACGAGGTCGGGTACACGATCACGTTCGACCGGTCGGCGTTGAGCGTGCCAAAGGTCTTGTACGCGATCTGCAGGCCGCGAAAAACGCGGCCGGACTGCAGCGTCACGTCGCCGGCTTCAAAGGTCTGGTGGTCGGGGGTGGGCGGGCTCATCAAGCAGACTCCAGGCTTCGCAGGGCGGTGCAAAAAGATCGATCTTACGGATAACTGTACGCAGAGTACAGTAACACGAATGACGTCAACCCTGTGCCCGTCGCGCCGGCCCAAGATGCACCGATGGGTGCTGCGCGGCGCGGGGCTGGCCGACGCTGGTACGCGCCACGCAGAAAGCCGCAGGTGAGTGCACAGCCGGCCGATGTGCCGCGCCGGCCCGGCCGGCCACGCTCCGAGAGCGCCGCGCTGGCGGTGCTCGACGCCGCCTACCGGCTGACCGCCCAAGCCGGCCTGAAGGCGGCATCGTTGCAGGCCATCGCTGCGGCGTCGGGCGTGTCCAAGATGACCATCTACAAGTGGTGGGACAGCCGGCTGCACCTGCTGATCGACGCCTACCTGCGCCAGGCGACGCTGCTGCTGCCGATTTCTGAGACCGAGCCCCCGGCCGAGGCGATCCGCACGCACGCAGTGCACTACCTGCTAGCGCTGCAGGGCGACCTCGGCCGGGTGCAGATGGCTGTGCTGGCCGAATGCCTGGCCGAGACTGGCGACTCACGCAGCTTCGTTGACCGCTACCTCAGCATCCGCCGCGGCCTCGGCCTGCGGGTGATCCGCTGCGGTCAGCGCGACGGCAGCATCACCGCGCAGGCAACGGCCGAAATGCTCTACGACCAGATCTACGGCACGATCTTCTACCGCTATCAGTTCAACCTGCCCGGGCTCGACCAGGCCTTTGTCGACCAGCTGGTGGGCTCGGTGCTGGGCATTGAGTTTTCGGGTTCAAGCTCAAGCACCGCAGTTGCTGGACATTGACCACCGGACTTGCACGGGCTGGGCAGCGGGCCGCGAGCCCGCATCAAGCCCGCATCAAGGTGCTCTTGCCGAACAGGCTCTCGATCAGGTCCACCGCCAACTCGGCGGTCTGGTTGCGCACATCGAGCGCCGGGTTCAGCTCCATCACGTCCAGGCTGGCGAGCCGGCCGGTGTCGGCGATCATTTCCATGCAGAGCTGGGCCTCGCGATAGGTCGGCCCGCCGGGCACGGTGGTGCCAACACCGGGGGCAATGGCCGGGTCGAGAAAATCGACGTCGAAGCTCACATGGAGATGGGTGTTGGCGTCCAGCGTGGCCAGCGCCAGCTCCATCGTGTGGCGCATGCCCATCTCGTCGATGTAGCGCATGTCGAACACTTCCAGGCCGACCTGGTGTACCAGCCGCTTTTCGCCCGCATCGACCGAGCGGATGCCGATCTGGCGCAGCCACTTCGGGTTGATGGCCGGCACCTGCCCGCCGATCTCGATCAGCGAGGGGGGGCCCAGCCCGCACAGGCAGGCCACCGGCATGCCGTGGGTGTTGCCGCTGGGCGTCAGCAGGTGGGTGTTGAAGTCGGCATGGGCGTCCAGCCACAGCACACGCAGCTTTTTGCCGGTCTCGCGGCAATGCCGGGCCACCGCGCTGATCGAGCCCAGGCCCAGGCAGTGGTCACCGCCCAGCAGGATCGGCAGCTGGCCGGCCCGCAGTTCAGTCAGCATCGCGTCATGCACCGTCTGGTTCCAGGCCGTCACCTCGGCCAAATGGCGGTAGCCGTCCACCGGTGGCAGCCAGGGGTTGGCCGGGCCAGTCAGGTTGCCGCAGTCTTTCACCGTCAGGCCGTGGCCCTCCAGCACGGCCTGCAGGCCGGCCACCCGCATCGCCTCGGGCCCCATGCTGGCGCCCCGGCTGCCTGCGCCAATGTCGGTGGGCGCACCAACCAGGCTGATGCCCGGCTTCATGCGGCGTCGCCTTGGGGCTTGGCAGCGGCGGCAAAACCGTAGTGGTCGTCCAGGCACTGCCAGGCCTGCTCGGCGGTTTCGACAAAGTGGAACAGGCCGAGATCGCTGGCGCTGATCATGCCGGTGTCGACCAGGTGGTCGAAATTGATCAGCTTCTGCCAGAAAGCCTGGCCAAACAGCAGTATGGGCCGGGGCCGGCTCTTGCCGGTCTGCACCAGGGTCATGGTCTCGAACAACTCGTCGAGCGTGCCGAAGCCGCCCGGAAAGCACACCAACGCAATGCTGCGCATCAAAAAGTGCATCTTGCGCAGCGCAAAGTAGTGGAACTGGAAGCACAACTCCGGCGTGATGTAGGGGTTGGGCTGCTGCTCATGCGGCAGCACGATGTTGAGGCCGATGCTTTTGCCGCCCACCTCGAACGCACCCCGGTTGCCGGCCTCCATGATGCCTGGGCCGCCGCCGGTGACGACGTAAATCGGCGTCGGCAGGGCACGTGACCGCTCGGTCACCAGTGCAGCAAAGCGCCGCGCCTCCTCGTAAAAGTGGCTCATCGCCAGCGCGGCTTCGGCTGCGCGTATCGACGGCTCATCAGCGGCCGAACGGGCGGTCTGCAGCCGTGCGGTAGCGGTCGCCAGGCTGCTGATGCGGGCGCTGCCAAAGATCACGATGGTCGATTCGATGCCTTGCTCGGCTTGCACCAGCTCCGGCTTGAGCAACTCCAGTTGCATGCGCACCGGTCGCAACTCTTCGCGCAGCAAGAACTCGGTATCGGTGAAGGCCAGCCGGAAGGCGCTCTCCGGTCCGCTGTAACGGGACGGCGGGGCCGCCGCCTTGGCGTCATGCTCAGCGTCTTGCTGGGCGGTCGGAAAGTTGCGGGCGGTCAGTTTGGGCAGCGTGAGATCCATGCGCACAGCTTAGCGTGTGCGGCCGGACAAGCCGGCGCTGGCGCTCGGTCGAACAAGACACCTGAATGGGTGCAACTATCACGCCAGTGCGCACTCACAAACAAAGGCCCAGCTTTATACTTGCTGGACTTTCGACAAGTTGGCGGGCCTCCACAGGCCGGAGCAGGACAAATGACGGTCAAATTCAAGGTCGTGGGGCTGCTGGCGCTGGGCGCTGTGGCAGGTGCACTCACCACCATGCAGCTGCAGGCCTATGCGCGCGGCTCGCTGGCCCCCTTGCCGCTTGAGGAGTTGCAACAGCTCGCAGCGGTTTTTGGCATGGTCAAGAGCGACTACGTCGAGCCGGTGGACGAGAAAAAGCTGATCTCCGATGCCATCGGCGGCATGGTCGCCGGGCTCGATCCGCACTCGGTCTACTTCGACAAGAAGAGTTTCAAGGAGTTTCGCGAGGGCACGACCGGCAAGTTTGTCGGTGTCGGCATCGAGATTGGCCTCGAAGATGGTCTGGTCAAGGTGGTCTCGCCGATCGAGGGTTCGCCCGCCTTCCGCGCCGGCTTGAAGCCGGGCGACCTGATCACCCGGATCGACGACACGCCAGTCAAGGGTCTGGGCATGGAGCAGGCGGTCAAGCGCATGCGCGGCGAGCCCAACACCAAAGTGCAGCTGATGATCTTCCGCAAGGACGAGAGCCGCAGCTTTCCGGTGACCATCGTGCGTGAAGAGATCCGGGTGCAGAGTGTGCGCGCCAAGCAGATCGAGCCCGGTTACGCCTGGATCCGCGTCAGCCAGTTCCAGGACCGCACGATCGATGACTTTGCCCGCAAGATCGAAGAGCTCTACAAATCCGACCCCAACCTGAAGGGCCTGGTGCTCGACTTGCGCAATGACCCGGGTGGCCTGCTCGAAGGTGCAGTTGCGCTGTCTGCGGCATTTTTGCCGGCGGATGTGACGGTGGTCACCACCAACGGCCAGATCGCCGAGTCGCGTGCCACCTTCAAGTCCTCGCCCAGCGACTACGCCCGGCGCGGCAACAACGACCCGTTGCGCAAGCTGCCCGCTGGCTTGAAGACCGTGCCGCTGGTGGTGCTGGTCAATGAGGGCTCGGCCTCGGCCAGCGAGATCGTGGCCGGTGCGTTGCAAGACTACAAGCGTGCCACCATCATGGGCGCGCAGACCTTTGGCAAAGGCTCGGTACAGACGGTGCGGCCGTTGCCCGCCGAGACCGGCCTGAAGATCACCACCGCACGCTACTACACGCCCAGTGGCCGCTCGATCCAGGCCAAGGGCATCGTGCCGGACGTGTGGCTGGACGAAACCGCCGAGGGCAATGTGTTTGCCGCACTGCGCATGCGAGAGGCCGACCTCGAAAAACACCTGAACAACGGCAAGGAAGAAAAAGACGAAGCCCGCGACAAAGCCCGCGAAGAAGCGCGCAAGAAGCTCGAAGAGTTGTCGGCCAAGACCAAAGAGCCGCCCAAGCCCCTGCCCGAGTTCGGTGGCGCCGAGGACTTCCCGCTGCTGCAGGCGGTCAACCAGCTCAAGGGCCGACCGGTAGCGGTCAGCAAGACCATGAGCGAGCGCAAGGCCGCAATCGACGCCGACAAGCAGTAAGCCTCAGCCGGCATCGCCCAGCCAAAGCCCGCCACTCGGCGGGCTTTGGTGCTTTTGAAGAGCCTGAGCACCGCAGGTCGGCCGCACGAAGCTCAGCGCTATGCTCTTGCGCATGAACGATGACCAGTTGCTGCGCTACTCCCGCCACATCCTGCTCGACGAGATCGGGATCGAGGGCCAGACGCGCTTGCTGCACAGCCATGTCCTGGTGATCGGCGCGGGAGGCCTGGGCTCTCCGGTGGTGTTGTACCTGGGCACGGCCGGTGTCGGCCGCATCACGCTGGTGGACGACGACACGGTGGACTTGACCAACCTGCAGCGCCAGATCGCCCACAACCTGTCCCGGGTGGGCCAGCCCAAGGCCGAGTCGGCACGCCAGACGGTCAACGCCATCAACCCTGATGTGCAGGTGCTGCCGGTGAGCCAGCGCGCTGATGCGGCCTGGCTCGATGCGGCCGTGCAGGGCGCCGACGTAGTGATCGACTGCAGCGACAACTTCCAGACCCGCCATGCCGTCAACCGGGCGTGCGTGACCCACCAGAAGCCGCTGGTGTCGGGCGCCGCCATCGGTTTTGACGGCCAGGTTTCGGTCTACGACAGCCGGCAGGCCGGCGCCCCGTGTTACGCCTGCATCTTTCCGCCCGACGCGAGTTTTGAAGAGACGCGCTGCGCCACGATGGGTGTGTTTGCGCCCTTGGTGGGCATCATCGGCACGGTGCAGGCGGCCGAGGCCCTCAAGCTGCTGATGGGCGTGGGCAGCTCACTGGCCGGCCGGTTGCAGATGCTGGACGCTCGGCAGATGGAATGGACCGAGATAAGCATCGCACGGCAGGCCGGCTGCCCGGTCTGCGGTGGCTGAGCCTCAAGCCCCGGCCGAGTCTGCCAGGGCCTGCAGGTGATTGGATTCCAGCACCTGCACCCCGTCTGCAGGGTCGGCGAGTGCGCTGACCATCGCTGCAGCCACCGCCTCGGCCTGAATCGGCCACAAGCGGCGCGGCATCAGCCAGCCCAGGGCCGGCATCATCAGTTGTGCCGCAGCTTGCGCAAGACTTTCTCCCGCGCGGCCGGCCTGGCCCAGCGCGCTGCGCTCGCCCAGCAGCAGCGAGGGCCGGGCGATCACCAGACTGGGCAGGTCCAGCGCTTTGAGCGCTTGTTCCATCTCGCCTTTGACCCGGTTGTAGAACACGGCCGAGCGGGCGTCAGCGCCCAAGGCTGACACGACAGCCAGCCGGCTCGCGCCCGCCACTTTGGCGGCCCGGGCAAAGGCCAACACCGCATCAAAGTCCACCATCCGAAAAGCGGCTTGCGATCCGGCCACCTTGATCGTGGTGCCCAGGCAGCAAAACGCCCAGTCGGTGGGCGGCAGGCCGGGCATGCCGGCACGCCCCAGCGACTCGAAGTCCAACACCTGCCCGCGCGCCTTGTCGGACACCGACAGCAATGCCGGCAACTGCTCGGCTTGACGCACCAGCACGGTGATGGCGCCGATGCGTGCATCGCCGGCCAGTCGGGCCAGAACGGCCCGGCCCACCAGGCCCGTGGCACCAGCGATGCAGATACGCGGCTGCGTGGGATTTTTTTTGCTAGCAGAAGCCATTTCGGTCTCCAGGCCAGGTGACCGGCACGCGGCGATGTCGCGACCGTCTCTGGCCGGGATCATGCCGTGTGTTTTGCGGATGCGGTAGATCAGCGCTTGGGGCCGGAAGAGCGACCACCCGGGCGTCCGCCGCCGCCCGTGCCGCCACCGCCACCGCCACCGCCACTGCGCGACGGGCCGCCCGCGCTGCTGCGCGCACCGCCCACTCCGCTGCCGCCCCGCGCCGGGCTGCCGCCACCAGCCGGCCGGCCACCGCCGGCGTGCGCCGGGCGTCCGCCGCCGCCACCGCCACCAGCCGCAGGGCGACCGCCGCGGTCGCCCCCAATGCCGGCCGCACCGCTGTGGCTGCCATGGCTGCCATGCGCACCGTCACGCCGGCCCTGGCCACCGCCCCCGGAGCGGCCACCACCGCCGCCGCCAAAACCACCACCCGCATTGCGGCGGGTGCCGCCCACGCCGATGGTCATGCGGCCGAGCACGATCGGTTCGGCCTTTTCGCTCGACGGCGGCTCGAAGCCAGGAACGATCTCGCTCGGGATGCTGCGCTTGATGAGTTTTTCGATGTCGCGCAAGAAGATGTCTTCGTCCACGCAGACCAGCGAGATCGCCTCGCCCAGCGCGCCCGCCCGGCCGGTGCGGCCGATGCGGTGCACGTAGTCCTCGGCCACGTTGGGCAGCTCAAAGTTGACGACGTGCGGCAGCATGTCGATATCGATGCCGCGGGCGGCGATGTCGGTGGCCACCAGCACCTGCAGCTCGTTGCGCTTGAAGTCGGCCAGCGCCTTGGTGCGTGCACCCTGGCTCTTGTTGCCGTGGATTGCCATCGCGGTGATGCCTTCGTCATTCAAGAACTCGGCCAGCCGGTTGGCGCCATGTTTCATGCGCGTGAACACCAGCACCTGGTGCCAGTTGCCAGACTTGATCAGGTGCGAGAGCAGTGCCTTTTTCTTCTCGCGGCCGACCGGATGCACCTTTTGGGCGATGGTCTCGGCGGTCTGGTTGCGGCGGGCCACCTCGATCAGCACCGGGTTGTTCAGCAGCTTGTCGGCCAGTGCCTTGATTTCGTCCGAGAAAGTGGCCGAGAACAGCAGGCTCTGTTTCTTGGCCGGCAGGTAGCTCAGCACCTTCTTGATGTCGTGCACAAAGCCCATGTCGAGCATGCGGTCGGCCTCATCGAGCACAAAGATCTGCACATGGCTCAGGTCGAGCGTGCCCTGCTGGTGGTGGTCGAGCAGGCGGCCGGGCGTGGCCACCAAAATATCGACACCTTTGCGCAGCGCATTGATCTGCGGCTGCATGCCAACACCGCCAAACATCACCATGCTGCTGAGCTTGAGGTACTTGCCGTAGGTGCGCACGCTTTCTTCAACCTGCGCGGCCAGTTCACGCGTGGGCGTCAGAATCAGCGCGCGGATACAGACGCGGCCCCGGGCGTCCTTCTTGGTGGGCTCGCTGGAGAGGCGCTGCAACATCGGCAGCGTGAAGCCAGCGGTCTTGCCGGTGCCGGTCTGGGCGCCGCCCATCAGGTCGCCGCCTTGCAGCACGGCAGGGATCGCCTGCATCTGGATCGGAGTGGGGGTGTCGTAGCCTTGATCGGCAATGGCGCGCAGCAGCGGCTCGGACAGGCCGAGTTCGGTAAATTTCATGGGGTTTGGGTTGCCCCTGTGGTGTGAGGGGCGTTTTGCGATCAGCCTGCAGCCGCTTGTTGCCAAGGGCCCCAGTCGGGGAGGCAGATGGGTCGATGCAGAGGTCGGGAGTCGACTGCAAGGTCGTGACTGGTAGCGTCCTTGCAGTGTGGATTGTAAGGGGTGGCCTGGGTTTTCCCGGGGCTGCAGCAGGATGTTGGCGCGACAGTTCGAGTTTTGCTGGTGTCTTGGCCGGGGCCAGGGCCCAACGTGGCGCTGAAAACTCAGGCCGAATCGGCGGCGCGGTGGGTGCCGCGCAAGGTGCCGCGCAGTCCGCCACGCAGTCCGCCGAATTGCACGCTGACGCACAAGCCCCCCAGCGTGGAGTCGCCCAGGCTGACGCTGGCGCCGTGGCGATGGGCGACAGCGCGCACGATGGCCAGACCCAGGCCACTGCCGGCCGTATCGGCCGCCGCACCGCCGCGCACAAATCGCTCGAACACCCGCTCGCGTTCGTCCGGGGCGATGCCGGGCCCGTTGTCCTCGACCGTGATCTGCGGGCCCGGCAGGCCAGCGACCAAACGCAGCAACACCCGACCGCCGGCCGGCGTGTAGCGCAGCGCGTTGTCGACCAGGTTGCGCAGCAGCGCCGCCAGCGCAGCGGCGTCTCCCGGCACCTGGAGGTGCTCGTCGGCCTCCAGTTCGACCCGGCTGCCCTGCGCGGCCGCCAGCGGCGCGGCGGACTCGGCCAGCACCTGGCGCATCAAGTCAGCCAGGGCAACCGGCGGCAGCGCGGCTGTGGCTGCGGCGGGGGCACCCGGCTCGCTGCGCGCCAGGGTCAGCAACTGCTCGACCAGCCGGCTGGCGCGGTCCACCCCGGCCACCAGCGCATCCAGGGCTTTGAGACGGCCCGCGTCGTCAGGAGTGCGCCGCAGCACCTGGGCCTGCAGCTTGAGCGCGGTCAAGGGCGAGCGCAGCTCATGGGCCGCATCGGCCACAAACGCCCGCTGGCCGGCCCAGGCCAGGCCCAGCCGGTCCAGCAAGGCGTTGAGCGCCACCACCAGCGGCGCCACTTCGTCGGGCAGGCCGCTGACCGGCAGGGGTGCGAGCGCAGCGGCATCTTGCTCACCCACCTGGTGGGCGACCCGGGCCAGCGGCCCCAGCGAGCGGGTGATCAGCCACCACAACACCGCTGCCATCAGCGGTGCGGCCAGGCCCAGCGGCAACACGCTGCGAAACGCGGCATCGGCCGCCAGGCCCTGCCGGATGCGCACCGGCTGCGCCACCTGGATCACCTTGTCGCGCGCGGCCACCGCAAAACTGCGCCAGCGCTGACCGTCCACCGTGACCTCGGCCCAGCCCAGCACCGCCTGCGACGGCAAGGCCCGGTGGGCACGGGTGGCGTAGACGCTGCGGCCGTCGATGCGCCAGATCTGCACCACAAAGTCCAGCTCTTCGTCCTTCAGCGCGGCGGCGTCGTTGGGCGCGATTTCGCCCTGGTCACGCAGGCTCAGCGCCATCTGGCGCAGCTGGTAGTCGAACAGCGCCTCGGTCTCGTGCAGCACGTTGCGGTAGGTGATGCCACCCACCAGCGCAGCGGCGGCGGCCAGTGCGATCAGCAGCGACAGCAGCAAGCGCGCGCGGATCGAGCTGAAACTGCGGCGCAGGTCGAACCTGGCGCGGGGTGGCGGGTCGGTGGCCACCGGGGCAGTCGTCACGGCGCCGGCGCCAGAAAATAGCCGACGCCGCGCATGCTGTCGATCACGCCCGCACCCAGCTTCTTGCGCAGCTGGTGCACATAGACCGAAACCGCATTGCTTTCGACCGCGTCGCCCCAGCCGTAGAGCCGGTCCTCCAGCTGGGCCCGGCTGAGCACCGCGCCGGGCCGCTGCATCAAGGCCTGCAGCACAGCAAACTCACGGGCTGAGAGCAGCACCGGCCGGCCGTCCTGCGTGACCTGGCGGGTGGCAGGGTCGAGCCGCAGGCCGGCGTGGGCCAGGGCGGGGTCGGCCCGGCCGGCGTGGCGCCGCGCCACGGCGCGGATGCGGGCGGTCAGTTCGTCGAGCTCAAAGGGTTTGACCAGGTAGTCGTCGGCGCCGGCGTCCAGCCCGGCCACCCGGTCGGCGGTGGCGTCGCGCGCGGTCAGCACGATCACCGGGGTGGCATCGCTGCGGCTGCGCAGCGCGCGCAACACCGCCAGCCCGGCAGTCGGCCGGGTGGGCTGGCCTGGCAGGTCAGGCAAGCCCAGGTCGAGCAGCACGAGGTCAAAGCGCTCAGCGGTCAGCGCGGTGTGTGCCGCCGCCACGTCGTAGACCCAGTCCACCGCATGGCCCTCCAAGCGCAGCGCCTGGCGCAGGCTGTCGCCAATCATGCGGTCGTCTTCGGCCAGCAGCAGTCGCATGGGGGTGGCAATCCGGGGTGGCAGTCCGGGGCAAGTGATGGGTAGCGTGGAGCGCGGGGCGGGCGAGTTTGATTCGAGCATACCCGGGGTGCCGATTCCTTAGGAGGCTGTCGGGCTTGCGGACGGGCCTGCGTTGAAGCTGGAAATGGGCTCAGCCTAGGCGCCAAGCACAGCCATGCCTGGCGGCATGGCGCGCATTGGCAACGACGGATCAGCCCATTTCCAGCTTCAACCCGAAGGGCAAGGGCGATTTTCGGTGCCATCTGTCGTTGCCGGCTCGTTGTGGGGGCCAATCCCACGCCTCGCCAGCGCCTAAGCTGGCACCGAAACTCGCCCTGGCGCAGGCCCGTCCCCAAGCCCGACAGCCTCCTGGGGAGCCGCTGGCAGCAGCAGGCCCCAAGGGTGATCGTCGGCGGCGCCGCGTTCTGGCGCCCGCAACCTCCTGGCTGAATCACAAAACCGGGGTGCCGCAACATCGGCAACGGTGATTTATCTCGCCACAATGGCGGCTTGACCACAGATCCTGATCGAGAACACCATGATGCTGCTGCGACGCCCTCTGCTCATCGCCCTTCTCGGCCTTCTCGGCCTGACGGGCCTGACGGGCCTGACCGGCCTGTGCAGCTCCGCCCAGGCGCAGATCCGCATCGGTCAGACGGCCGGCTTCACTGGCGCGGCGGCGTCGGGCGTCAACGAGGCCAGGGCCGGCGCCCAGCTTTACTTCAATGCCGTCAATGCCCGCGGTGGCATCGGCGGGCAGAAGTTAGAGCTGGTGTCGATGGACGACAAGTTCGAGCCCAAGCTGGCGTTGGACAATGCCAAGGCGCTGATCGACAAGGGCGT
>JANYKR010000195.1 GCA_025358155.1 Betaproteobacteria bacterium | reverse complement strand
GCTGGCCTGACTGCGGCAGTGGCTGCCAGCCTCAAGCCGGGTCGAAGCGGTTGCGCTGCCCGTCGTGCTGCACCCGGCCGCGCCGGCCCAGAAAATCCTCGCGCTGCATCTGGTCCCACAGCCCGGTGTCGGGCGCGGTGTTGGCGATGAAGCGGCTGCCGTCGTCCAGCCGGGCTATCACCACAGCGCCGTTCGGGCCTTGCCGGCCGTGGGTCACGGTGTAGGTTTCGACCGTGGCGTCGCCCTCGGCCAGCGGCACGAAGGGCGGGTGCGGCACCTGGTCCAGCTCGGCCTGCAGCACGGCCGGGTCTGGCGGCGCAAATGGCCGGCTTGGCCGCTCGGTCGAGTAGATGCCGGCCGAATGTTTGGTCAGGTAGTTGCCGTTGGCCGTGACCAGACCGAACTGACCGGGCGCGGCCCGCAGCCGGTTCATCATCTCGGCGATGCTGTGGCTGACGTAGTTGTTGCCCGGCCCGCCAAAGTAGGGCAGGCCACCTGTCACGGTCAGGCCCCGGGCATCGTCGGTGGACAAGCCCAGCGACTGGCAGGCCACCTCCACCGCCGAGGCAAAGCAGCTGTAGATGTCGAACAGCCCGATGTCGTCCAGCGTGCGGCCGGCCATTGCGAAGGCCTGGCGAAACACCGCGGCCATTGCCGGGGATGAGTGGTAATCGCGTCGGTGGCTGACAAACCAGTGGTCGTGGGCATCGGCGCAGCCATGCAGGAACACCCACTTCTCGCGTGGGATGCCCAGCTGCCGGGCCCGGGCTACGCTGGTCAGGATCAACGCCGCGCCCTGGTCGATGTAGGCGTTGGCGCTCATCAGCCGGGTGTACGGGAACGCGATCAGCGGGTTGCCCGCAGCAGGCTGGGCAATCTGCGCTGGGCTGTAGCCGGCACGCCGGTCGGCCAGCGGGTTGGCGGCGGCGGTGGCGGCAAACCGCGCCAGCAGCTCGCCCATCGCCGCCTGGTGCGCGGGGATGCTGCGGCCCAGCGCGCCCCGGATTGCGTTCTCGAACAGCGGGTACATCGTGATCGCGGCGCGTGCGCCGTGCAGGTCTTCCACGTCCGACCAGCCGCGTCGCGCCACGCCCCAGGATTCGGCTGCGCCGCCCGGGTTTTCGTCCCAGACCAGTGGCGTTGCTGCGCGTTGCGCGGCTTTTTGGGTGGCCAGCGCTTCGGCGCCCACCACCAGCGCAGCGCCGATCTCGCCACGGGTCACCGCTTCGCTGAGACGGTTGATGCTCCACTGCGGCATGTTGCCTCCGGGCTGGGTGTAGACCAGTTGTCGCGCCTGGCCGGCGCCGATCCGGCACGCCAGCGACAGCGGCGGGTTG
Organism: Betaproteobacteria bacterium; assembly: GCA_025358155.1. GTDB lineage: Bacteria > Pseudomonadota > Gammaproteobacteria > Burkholderiales > Burkholderiaceae_C > Pseudaquabacterium. Next base: position 8,684 of record JANYKR010000195.1, on the reverse strand, counting down.
GCGTAGCGGCCAAACGGGCAGGCAAAGCGCGGGCTGGTGTCGGCAAACAGCCGAATCACCACGATGGCGTCGAGCGACTGCAACAACGCCGTGCCGGCACCGCTGTCGCCTGCGGCGCGCTGCGCGGCCTGCGCCATCAGGTCCAGGGGCGCCAGCGCGGCGCGGGGGTCGGGCTCACGCTGGGTGATCTGGCCGCAGCCCACCAGCACGGGGCAGCGGTCGTCGGGCAGGGCCTGGGCCATGGCCAGGCTCAGCGGCCGGTCCAGCGCGGCGCGCGTTTTTCAATGAAGGCGCGCGGGCCTTCCTGAAAGTCTTCGCTGGCCATCACCTGCTGCTGGGCCACGGCCGACATGGCCTGCAATTCGGCATCCGACAAATCCAGCCACTGGCGGGTCACGCCCAGGCTGACCCGCACCGCCACCGGCGCGTTGACGGTGATGCGCGCGGCCAGGGCCTTGGCCGCTGCCAGCAACTGGTCGGCTGCAGCCAACTGGTTGACCATGCCGAGTTGGTGGGCCCGCTCGGCGCTGATCGGCTCACCGGTCAGGATCATCTCGCGGGCAATGGCCGGCGGCAGGGCGCGCGGCAGCCGGTACAGGCCGCCGGCCGAGGCCACCAACCCACGCTTGACCTCGGGCAGACCGAAGCGCGCCGCAGGTACCGCCACCACCAGGTCGCAGGCCAGCACGATCTCGCAGCCACCGGCCAGCGCCGGGCCGTTGACGGCGGCGATCCAGGGCTTGCTGCGGCTGGCGTGCACAAAACCGGCAAAGCCGCTGCGCTCGGTGCGCAATTCGGCACCCCGGCCGCTGGAGACGGCTTTCAGGTCAGCGCCGGCACAAAACGCTTCGCTTCCCACGCCTGTCAGGATCACCACCCACACGTCGCCGTCGGCCTCGGTCTGGTCGATCGCGGCCTGCAAGCCGGCCGCCACCTCGCCGTTGACGGCATTGCGCGCCGCCGGCCGGTTGAGCGTTACCAGAGCGATGTGGTCGGGCAGCAGTTCGACCAGGACGGCCGGGGGGGACAGGTCAGGCATGGGGCGCTCCAGTCAGGATGGGGCCTCGATGCTAGCCAGCCGCCGGTGCGGCGGCCATCGTCGGATTGGACTATTGCAGGGGTGGCTCTCAGCGCACCAGCAACCTCGCCGCCCCCGGCGCCTGCGCCGACATCGCCGCGCCGATCTGGCCGATCACCGCTGCCGCGCCAAACCCGTGGCGCTGGAAGACGGCAATCACCTCGGCCACCGCCGCTGCATCACACGACACCAGCAGGCCGCCACTGGTCTGCGGGTCGGTCAGCAGCGCCTTGTCCTCGGCCGCAAAGTGTGCCGGCAGGCTGATCTCGGCGCCGTAGCCGTCCCAGTTGCGGGCTGATGCACCCGTAACGAACCCCTGTCCGGCGAGCGTGCGCACCCCTGCCAGCAAGGGCACGGCTGGCCAGTCGATCTGCACCTGGCATTTGGCGCCGCGCGCCAGCTCCAGCGCATGGCCGGCCAGGCCAAAGCCGGTCACGTCGGTCAGCGCATGCACGCCGTCCAGCGCGGCCAGGTCGGGGCCTGGGGTGTTGAGCTTTGTGGTCACGGCGATCATCTCGGCGTAACCGGCCTCACCCAGCTGCTCTTTTTTGAGCGCTGCCGACATCACGCCGACGCCCAGCGGCTTGCCCAGCACCAGCACGTCGCCGGGCTTGGCGTCGGCATTGCGTTTGACCCGCTTGGGGTGGATCAGGCCCAGCGCGACCAGGCCGTAGATCGCCTCGACCGAGTCAATGGTGTGGCCGCCCGCAATCGGTATGCCGGCCGCCCGGCAGACCGCCGCGCCGCCTTCGAGCACCCGGCCGATGGTCTGGGTGGAGAGCACGTTGATCGGCATGCCCACCAGCGCCAGCGCCAGGATCGGCCGGCCGCCCATCGCGTAGACATCGCTGATGGCGTTGGTCGCGGCGATGCGGCCAAAGTCGAACGGGTCATCGACGATCGGCATGAAGAAGTCGGTGGTGGCGATGATCGCCTGCTCGTCGTTGAGCTGGTAGACGGCGGCGTCGTCGGCGGTCTCGATGCCGACCAGCAACTCCTTGGGGATCGGCAGGGCTGCCGTGCCCTTCAGGATCTCGGCCAGCACGCCAGGCGCGATCTTGCAGCCGCAGCCGCCGCCGTGGGAGAGCGAGGTCAGACGGGGCTCATGCAGTGGGGTGGCGGCGGTGCTGACGGCGGTGGGGGTCATGGGGCGGTCTCGGTGGGGGGTGAGGCGGCTGGCGCCGGCAGGGGCGTCAACCTGGGTGCCAGCAGGGCTGCCAGCAAATCCAGCAAGGTCTGGCGCTCGTGGTCGGGGTGGAACAGCGGCGCACGCGCGGCGCATTGCGTTTGCAGCGCCGGCAGCATAGCGGGATCGTCGCGGGCCTGTGCCAGCAGCCTGGCCAGCCCGGCCGCGTCGCCCCAGTCGAATACGCCACGGTAGCCGTTGCCCAGCAAGCCCAGGTTGCCGGCGATGCGGGACGCCAGCACGGGGGTGCCGGCGGTCAGCGCCTCGATCACCACCTGCGCGCCGCCCTCCATCTGGCTGGGGTGCACCAGCACATGGGCGGCCTGGATGCGGGCTCGGGTGGCAGCGTGGGGCAGGGCGCCGAGCCAGCGGTATTGCGGCTGGCTGGCGACCAGCGCCCGAGCCTCGGCGCCCAGAGCGGGGTCCAGGTCACCGCCGATGTGGTCGAGCAGGATGTCGTGGCGCGCGGCCAGCCGGCGTGCGGCCTCGAAGTAGGTGCGCGGCGATTTTTCGTCCCGCAGGTGGCCCACCATCAGGGCGCGCAGGTGCCGGCCGGTCTTGCGCAGGGTGCGGCGGCTGGGACTGGACTGCAGGCAGACGGTGGTCTTGGCATGGTGCTCCCGTGGCAGGGCGGCGGCGCCCAGCTCGTTCAGCACCACCAGGCGGTCGGCCAGTTGCAGCGAGCGCTGGGCGAGCGGGTCGGTCTGGATGTCGCGGTACAGGTCGGTGCCGGTCAGCACCAGCAGCAGCGGCCGAGTCGGGTGCAACCCGCGCCAGGCCAGCATCGACGCGGCAGACCGCCGGGCATGCAACGCGATCATCAGTTGCGCGCCGCCCAGGGTGGCGGCTGTCGCGCCAGCGTCTGGGCCTGGAACGGGCCAGCGATCGGTCAGGTGCACCTGATAATCGTGGGACAGCAAGTGCGACCAGCGCCGCGCCGTCTGCCAGTTGCCGTTGTTGGCGGCGGCAAGCGCAGGCGTGACGATGGCGATGACGGGCTTTTTCACGCTGCGAGGTTACCCCGAATGAACTCTGCCTCCGCCATCGGCCTGGGCATCCGCCAGGCCAGCAGCGAGGTCTTGGCCGCAGCGCTGCAGGGCAGCCGGCGCGACACGCTGGCGGCGTTTGACCTCGCATCGGCGACCACGGCAGGCCTGGTGCCGCAGCGCCCCGAGTTGAACCCACCGCTGTGGGAGCTGGGTCACATCGGCTGGTTTCAGGCTTGGTGGCTGGGCCGCAACCCGGCACGGGCGCGAGGCTGGCGCGCCGACCCCGACCTGGCACGGCCGCCCAGCGCGGACGATGCGCTGTACGACTCCAGCCGGGTGCCGCATGACAGCCGCTGGCAGCTGCCCTTGCCCGACGCTGCGGCCACGCGGCGGGCGCTGGCCGGCCAACTCGACCAGACGCTGACGCTGCTGCGCGACGCGCCCGCCGACGACGATGCGCTGTACTTCTTCCGCCTGGCGCTGCTGCACGAGGACATGCACCACGAGGCCGCGCTGTACATGGCGCAGTCGCTGGGCTGGACGGTGGACGATTGCCGTTGGCAGCCGCAGCCACTGGCCGAGGCCATTCCGGCGCTGCAGATCGAGGCCGGCATGCTGCGCCTGGGCGATCCCGGCGCGGGCTTTGCGTTCGACAACGAGCTGGGGCCGCACACCGTGAGTTTGCGGCCTTACGAGATCGACAGCCAGGTGCAGCGCTGGGCCGACTACCTGCCGTTCGTCGAGGCCGGTGGCTACCAGGACGCCCGCTGGTGGAGCATCGAGGGCCGCGCCTGGCTGGCCCAGCGAGCTGCGACTCAAAATCCCCTGCCGCCCCTGCCGCGCTACCTGCGGCGCGCCGCTGATGGCAGCTGGCAGCAGCAGCGCGGTGGCCGCTGGCTGGCCCTGGATCCGGCCTTGCCGGCCTGCCACCTCAGCTGTTTTGAGGCACAGGCCTGGTGCGCCTGGGCCGGGCGCCGTCTGCCGACCGAGGCCGAATGGCAGCACGCCGCCTGCGGGCACACCGACAGCTTCCACTGGGGCGCCGTCTGGGAATGGACCGCCAGCCCGTTTTTGCCCTACCCAGGTTTTGTCGCCCACCCCTACCGCGACTACTCGGCCCCCTGGTTCGGCAGCCGGCGAGTCTTGCGCGGCGCGTCGTTTGGCACCCAGCCGCGGCTGCACCATCCGCACTACCGCAACTTCTTCACGCCCGAGCGCAGCGACATTTTTGCGGGGTTCCGCAGTTGCACAGCCTGATCTCCTGCTGCGGAGCCGGGTGACACAAGCCGGTGCGGGCAGCGGCGGGCCGCATCGGTTCCAATACGGTTTGAGGCAAAACAGCAGGCGGCACGCAGCCCGGCTGCCCAGCCCCACCCCGCCAAACCGCTCTGGAGCCTGTCCGATGATGAGCCTGTCCCCCGTCCGTTGCCTGAAAGCCGCGCTGTTGAGCCTGATGCTGGCTTTTGCCACGTTGTCTCAAGCCCAGCAGGTCTTGCGCGTTACCGCGATCCCTGATGAGTCGCCCACCGAGCTGGCGCGCAAGGCCGCGCCCCTGGTCAAGTACCTGGAGGCCAAGCTGGGCATGAAGGTCGAGTTCACGCCGGTCACCGACTACGCCGCAGCGGTCGAGACCCTGGTCAACAAGAAGATAGACCTGGCCTGGTTCGGCGGCTTCACCTTTGTGCAGGCCAACGTGCGCTCGGGCGGCAAAGTGATCCCGCTCGTGCAGCGCGAAGAGGACGAGCGTTTCCGCTCCGTGTTCATCACCAGCGACCCAGCGGTCGCCAAACTGGCCGATTTGAAGGGCCGCGACCTGAGCTTTGGCTCCCAAAGCTCGACCTCCGGCCATCTGATGCCGCGCAGCTTTTTGCTGCAGGCCGGCGTGGACCCGGACAAGGACCTGAAGCGCGTGGCCTACAGCGGTGCGCATGACGCCACCATCGCGGCCGTGGCCTCGGGCAAGGTGGTGGCGGGTGCGCTCAACATCTCGGTCTGGGACAAGTTCGTGGCCGACAAGAAGGTCGACACCAGCAAGGTGCGCGTCTTTTTCACTACCCCGACTTACTTCGACTACAACTGGACGGTGCATGCCGACATGCCCGCCGCGCTGCGCGAAAAGCTGAGCGCTGCGTTTCTGGCGTTGAGCCGCGACACCGCCGAGGGCAAGGAGATCCTCGACCTGCAGCGCGCTACCCGCTTTGTGCCGACCAAGGCCGAGAACTACAAGGGCATCGAGACGGCGGCGCGCAGTGCCGGCCTGCTCTGAGTGCCTGAGCCTCAAGCTGGATTGCTGTTCGGGCGGTTGGGTTGAAGATCGAGCTGCACGCGGCCAGTGCGCGCCACCCGGCGGCGCGCCCGGGGGCTGCGCTGGCCTTGCAGAACCTGGACCTGGCGGTGGCGCCCGGTGAGCAGGTGGCGGTGATCGGCCCGTCCGGCGCCGGCAAAACCAGCTTGCTGCAGGTGCTGGCCTGCGCGCTGCCGCTGGCTACCGGTCAGCTGTTGCTGGACGGCACGGCGCCCTGGGCCTTGCCGCGCCGCGCCTTGCAGCGCCTGCGGGGCCGGCTGCTGCTGGCGCCGCAGGTGCCGCCGCTACCGCCACGCCAGCGGGTCGTCACCGCCGTGCTGGCGGGCGCCTTGCCGGCGATGGGGCTGTGGGTCAGCCTGCGCTCGCTGGTCTACCCGACGGACCTGGGCGGCGCGTTTGCCGCGCTGGAGCGCTTCGATCTGGGCGACAAGCTGTTCGACCGGGTTGACCGGCTGTCGGGCGGTGAGCGGCAGCGGGTAGGCCTGGCGCGCGCGTTGCTGGCGCCGGCCACGCTGTGGTTGATCGATGAGCCCTTGTCGGCACTCGACCCGGCGCGTTCGCGCCAGGCCATCCACACGCTGGTGGGTGCTGCGGCCGAGCGCGGCATCACGCTGGTGGCCACGCTGCACCAGGTGGACGTGGCGCTGGCGCACTTTGCGCGCATCGTCGGCCTGCGCGATGGCGCCTTGGTGTTTGATCTGCCGACAGGCCAGGTCACGCCCGACATGCTGACCCGGCTGTATGCCCAGCATGAGCACGAGCTGCACGGTGCCGCGCCTGTCTCGGTGGACGCGGCGGATGCGGCCAACGCCGCCGAGCTGGCCGCGATCCCGCCCGGCGCCCGGGCAGCGCTGCAGTGCCGCTGAGCCTGCGCGCCGGGCCAATGGCCGGTACCACCCGCCGGCCACCGGCGCGCGACCCGGCCTGGCTGGGCCGGCTGTTCTGGACCACGGCTGCAATGGTGCTGCTGTGGCCGTTGGCGGTGGCCACCGAGTTCAGGCCCTGGGTGCTGCTGGCGCCCGACAGCCTGCGCTCGGGCGGCAGTTTTCTGGCCAGCTTCTTCCCGCCCGCGCATGGGCTGGACTTTTTGGCGATGCTGGCCCGGGAGACCTGGCGCACCGTGGCCATGGCCACCGCCGGCATCACGCTGGCGCTGCTGCTGGCCTTGCCGCTGACGCTGCTGACCACCCGCGCGCTGTCGGTGTCGGCGCTGTCGGGGCGCATGGCGCGCGGCCCGTTCTGGCTGCGCCAGGTACTGAAATGGCTGCTAATCGTGCTGCGCAGCATCCCTGAGCTGGTCTGGGCGCTGGTCTTTGTGCGGGTGGTTGGCCTGGGGCCTACCGCCGGCGTGCTGGCGATTGCGCTGACCTATGGCGGCATGCTGGGCAAAGTCTACGGCGAGATTCTGGAGAGCGGCGAGACCGCACCCACCGAGGCGCTGCTGCGCAACGGCAGCAGCCGGCTGCAGGCCTTTGGCTACGCCTTGCTGCCGCAAAACGCGGCCGAGCTGGCGTCTTACACCGTCTACCGCTGGGAGTGCGCAATCCGCTCGTCGGTGGTGCTGGGTTTTGTCGGTGCCGGTGGGCTGGGCCAGCAACTCGACAGTGCGATGAAAATGTTCAACGGCGGTGAAGTGGTGACGATGCTGGCGGTGTTTGTCGCGCTGGTGGCACTGGCCGACTGGTGCAGCGCCGGTTTGCGCCGGGCGTTGGGGTGAGCAGGGTGAGCGCAGCCGCGCCCGCAAGCCCGGCGTCCGGGTCAGCCGAGGCAGCCGAGGCAGCCCGGCACGCGCCCGGCAGCGGCAAGCCGCCGCCGCGACCGGTGGCGGTGCGCAGCAAGACCACGGCATTTTTGCTGGCTCTGGCGTTGCTGGTTGCCGCCAGCTTTGCCTCGCTGGACCTGCAGTGGTCGCAGTTTTTGTCGCTGGAGGCGCTGCGCAGCATGGGCCGCTTCGGGGCAGAGTTTTTTCCACCAGACCTGAGCCCGCAGTTTTTGCACAAGGTGCTGGCCGGCACGCTAGAGACGCTGGCGATGTCAGTACTGGGCACGGGGCTCGCGGCCTGCGCCGGCCTGCTGCTGGCAGTGCCGGCCAGCGCCAGGCCGGCACCAGGTCAATCCGCAGGCCGGTGGGTACAGCGCGCGCTGCGCAGTGCGGTGCGCTGGCTGTTCAACCTGCTGCGCGCGGTGCCCGAGCTGGTCTGGGCCGCGCTGCTGCTGGTCTCGGCCGGGCTGGGGCCTATGGCCGGCACACTGGCGCTGGCACTGCACACCAGCGGCGTGCTGGGTCGGCTGTTTGCCGAGGCCATTGAGAACGCGCCGCCCGGCCCGGCCCAGGCGCTGCGTGCCCAGGGCGTGGGCGGCCTGCGATTGCTCTGCTACGCCACGCTGCCGCAGGTGCTGCCGCAACTGATGAGCTACGCGCTCTACCGCTGGGAGAACAACATCCGCGCCGCCGCCGTGCTGGGGGTGGTGGGCGCGGGTGGCTTGGGCCAGCTGCTGGCGTTCCACATGGGTTTGTTCCACATGGCCAAGACAGCCACCGTGCTGCTGGCGATGCTGGCGCTGGTGGCCTTGGTGGACGGCGTGAGCTTTGCCGCGCGGCGGGTGATGACGCGTTGAGTGAAGGCGCGGGCTCTGCTGTCATGTTTGAGTTGGGTGGCCGGAGGCCGACACTCCACCGGCCGCATCCGGGCAATGAGGCGTTTCGCAACAGTTGTCCGCGATGGAAAGTTGTTGCCGCCCAGCGCACCGGCGGCCGCCGCGAGCTGCACCAGTGGCCGCTGGGGCATTTTGAGGGGTATGTCGGGGCTGCCTTCAAGCGCCGCGTGGCGCTGCGCCTCAACCTCTCGAGCCGGGTGCTGGCGGTCGTACCGGGGGCGCAATCGCTGTGCGCGCACTACCAAGCTGCCGACCCCAGGGTGGCTGAGGCGCCAACCCGCGTGCTCCCGATTCGAGTCTTGCCGGCGCGGCATCAGCCTGCGCGACGGCTCAGCCTCGGACAGGCCAGCCGCTGTGTTGCGCCAGCGCTGCGCGGATCGCATCGCCTTGCGCATCCAGCCCGGGCGGCGGCTGGTCGGCGAGGGCGCGCTCGCCGTCAAAACGCATCGGGTTGCCCACCAGCGGCAT
>JANYKR010000164.1 GCA_025358155.1 Betaproteobacteria bacterium | reverse complement strand
GCGCGAGATGGTGGCCACGGGCGTGTACGAAGCCGGGTTCGAGCACTTGCGCCGCCACCTGGCGCAGGGTGGCGACCTGCGCACGCCCGGTGCCGCGCCGATGCCCGCTGCGCTGCCGGTGGCGTCGCGCCGGGTCGTGCTGCTGCGTCATGGCGGACCGGAGCTGATGCTCGCCGAGGACGGCGCCACCGCGCCACCCGGCCCGGGCGAAGTGCGCATCCGCCAACGTGCCATCGGCGTCAACTACATCGACATCTACGTGCGCAAGGGCTGGTTGCCGTCAATGATGGCAACCCCGGACACGCCGGGCATGGAAGCCGCCGGCAGCGTGATCGACGTCGGCCCCGGCGTCACCGGCCTGCTGGCGGGCGACCGCGTCGCCTACCTCGGGCCGGTGCCGGGAGCCTACTGCAGCGTGCGCAACGTGCCGGCAGCTTGGGTCGTGCGCCTGCCCCCCGGCGTGGACGACGACACCGCCGCAGCACTGCTGCTCAAGGGCCTGACCGCCGACATGCTGTTGCGCGACCTGGGCCGTGTGCGGCAGGGCACGCGCGTGCTGCTGCATGCCGCAGCCGGCGGCGTTGGTTTGCTGGTGGCCGCTTGGGCCCGCCGGCTGGGCGCCACAGTGGTCGGCACCGTCAGCAGCGCGGACAAGGCCCGCACTGCCCGGGCCCATGGCTGCGAGCACGTCATCGTCACGCCGGACTATCGGTTTGCTGATGCAGTGCAACAAGCCGTGGGGGGTGCCGATCTCATCATCGACGGCCTGGGCGACGCGGCACGCGAACAAAACCTGCAAGCCCTGGCGCCCTGCGGCCATTGGGTCAGCCTGGGCCAGGCCAGCGGGGCACTGCAGCCGATCAGCCCCGAACGGTTGGCACAAAAGTCTGCCACCTTTTCATGCCCGGTGATCTTTGCCTACCTGGCAGCACCGGGCCAGCTGGCCCAACGGACCCAGCGCTTGTGGGCTGCACTCGACGATGGCAGTATCGTCAAACCCACGGCCGAGCGCTACACCCTGGATGCCGCGGGTCAGGCCCATGCACGGCTGGAATCGCGGCAGTCGGTCGGGCCGCTCATCCTGATGGCCTGACCGCGAAATCGAGAGGAGAAAGGCAAGCCCATGATCCACGGCATGAACCACTTCACCCTCACGGCCGAGGATCGCGAGGCCACCTTGGGTTTTTACGTGGGCCTGCTGGGCTTGAAGCCGAGCCAGCGGCCTGACCTGGGATTTCCGGGGGCCTGGCTGTACGCCGACGGCAACCCGCAGGCCGTGCTGCACATCTACTGGGACCGGCCGATGCCAACGGGTCGCACCGGCGTGATCGACCACATGGCTTTCAGCGCCAGCAGCTTGAAGGCGGTCAAGGCCCGGTTTGATGCCGCAGGCCTCAAGTACGACCTGCGGCAGCAAGCGGGTTCTGGCACCTGGCAACTTTTTTGCCTGGACCCCAACGGCGCCAAGGTGGAGCTGGACTTCGACGCGAGTGAGACGCTGTGAAGTCGGGTAAATCTGCAGCGTGCCGGCCGCTCAGGACGGCAGCCGCACGGGCAGGTGGCTGAAGCCCCGCACAAAGGCCGAGCGCACCCGGGTCGGCTCGCCCATCACCTCGATCCTGGGGAAGCGCTTGAGCATCTCCTCCCACAGGATCTTGAGCTGCAATTCGGCCAGCCGGTTGCCCACGCAGCGGTGGATGCCAAAGCCGAAGGACAGGTGCTGGCGCGGGTGGGCGCGGTCGATGATGAAGCGGTCGGGCTGCTCGATGGCAGTCTCGTCGCGGTTGCCCGACAGGTACCACATCGCCACCTTGTCGCCTTGCTTGATCTGTTTGCCGCCGAGTTCGGTGTCCATCAGCGCGGTGCGCCGCATGTAGGCCAGTGGTGTCTGCCAGCGGATGATCTCGGGCACCAGGCTGTCGACCAAGGCCGGGTTGGCGCGCAGCTTGGCCAACTGCTCGGGGTTGTCGTGCAAGGCCAGCAGGCCGCCGGTCATCGAGTTGCGGGTGGTGTCGTTGCCGCCCACGATCAGCAGCACCAGGTTGCCCATGTACTCCATCGGGCCCATGTTGCGGGTGGCCGCGCCGTGCGCCAGCATCGAGATCAAGTCGGTGCGGGGCGGCTCGTTGACCCGCTCGTTCCAGAGCCGGGTGAAGTAGGCCAGCATCTTGCCCAGCTCGGCCATGCGTTCTTGTGGGCCCAGCGCGTCGGGGTTGACGGCCTTGTTCATCGTCGCTACGTCTGACCACCAGGTCAGCAGCCGACGGTCTTCGAACGGAAAGTCGAACAGCGTGGCCAGCATGCTGGTGGTCAGCTCGATCGAGACCTTGTCAACCCAGTCGAAAGTCTCGTCGCGCGGCAGGCTGTCGAGCAGTTTGGCGGTGCGCTCGCGGATCAGCGACTGCCAGTTGTTGAGGTTGGCCGGCGCAACAATCGAGCTCACCGCCTTGCGCTGGTCGTCGTGTTTGGGCGGGTCCATGGCGATGAACATCGGCAGACGGTCGCTCTCCGCCGGGTTCAGCAAGGTGATGCCGCCCAGCGTCCACTCGGACGAGAAAATCGCCGGGTGGGTGTCGACATACATGATGTCGCTGTACTTGGTGACCGACCAGTAGTCGTCGATGCCCGGCACCGGGCTGCGGCTGCGGTGCACCGGGTCTTCGCGGCGCAGACGGTCGAAGGTGTAGCCCACGGTGTCATCGACAAACAACTGGGCGTCGGCCGGGTTGAGTTGCTCCAGCGGCAGTGACGCAGCGCTCTCGCGGGCGGCCTCGTGCACGGCTGCGGTGGCGGCGGAGGCAAAGTGGGGCATGCGTGCAGCGTTCATGGGTGGGCTCCTGGCGGGGGTTGGCGCGGGTGGCGGGGGCCGGGTTTGCAGCGGTGATTTGCAGCGGTGATTTGCAGCGAAATCTCAATCGATGGTGCGGTGCTGCCGCAGCGCATCAGCGGTTCAGTGTTGGCCCTCGGGCATGCTCACCACCAGGCCGTCCAACTCGTCGCTCAAGGTGATTTGACAGGCCAGGCGTGAACTGTCGCGCAACTCGGCAGCGAAGTTGAGCATTTCGTCCTCGGCCTGGGTGCGTGGGCCGAGCTTGGCGGCCCACTCGGGGGCAATGAAGACATGGCAGGTGGCGCAGGCGCAATTGCCGCCGCAATCGCCGTCGATGCCGCGCACGTTGTTGTCCAGCGCGGCGCGCATCAGCGACAGACCGGTGGGCGCCTCGACGGCATGCGGTGTACCGTCAAACGCGATGAATGTGACCTTGGGCATGGCGGGTATGTCCTGAAAACGGGTTGAAAAGCGGGTGAGGCAAGGCTGCGAGGTGAGGGCGGTTGTCGAGTGGCAAGGGCCTAGCGCCGCTCAACCGGGGTGGGCGGCGCGCAGCGCGCGCAACTCGTCAGGGCTCAGGCCCAAGGCGTCACTCATCGGGCCGGGGGTCTGGGGGTCCCAGGCGTGGCGCGGGCCGATGGTGATGCCGCCGTCCACGGTCAGGTGGGTGCCGGTGATGAAGCTGGCCGCATCCGAAGCCAGGAACAGCGCAGCTTCTGCGATGTCGCGCGGCCGGCCTGATCGGCCGATCGGGTTGGCCGTGCCGCTGCGGTCGGCAATCTGTTGCACCAGTTGGGCCTGTTGCTCGGGCGCCAGGTTCATCAACCCGCCAAAGATGTTGGTGGCAATGAATCCGGGCACGATGGCGTTGATGCGGATGCGATGCGCCGACAACTCGGCGGCGGCCAGCCGGGTGTAGTGCAGCACACCTGCCTTGGCCACCGAGTAGGCCAGCGGTGCGTAGCCGGCCTGCAGCGCCGAGACCGATGAGGTGTTGATGATGGCGCCGCCGCCCCGGCGTTTGAGGTGCGGCACCGCAAAAGAGGCACCGGCGGCCACGGCGCGCAGCAGCAGCGCGTGGGTGCGGTCCCAACCGGCTCCGTCCCAGTTCTCGACCCCGGCCATCGAGCCGCCCGCGCCGGCGTTGGAGAACAGGATGTCGAGCCCGCCAAAGTGCTCGGCCGCCGTGTCGATGGCGGTCTTGATCTGCGCTGGCTGGGTCACATCGCAGGCCACAAAGTGCACACTGCCTGCAAATCGCAGGGCCAGCGCCTGGCCGGCAGCGTCCTGCACGTCGGCTGCCAGCACGCGGGCGCCTTCTTCAACAAAAAGCTCCAGTGTGGCCAGCCCGATGCCCGAGCAGGCCCCGGTGATCACCGCCACTTTTCCGTCCAAGCGCAAAGTCATGTCCCGTCCAGGTTGAGGCCAGCCGGGGCAGCGCCCGGTGCAGCCTGAGCCGATCCCCGAGTGGCGGACCGCCCGGCATTTTGCGATGTTGACCGGGTGGGTTCGGGGCGTGTTTCTACCGGGATACGGGTCGGCCAGGGTCGCCCGGTAACATCCGCGACACCCGTTCGCCGTTCGATCTCATCTTGCCAGCACCCCAGCCCGCCCATGACACTCGCCACGATTGAGCTTTGCCCCGCCGGCCCCGCCCAGGCCACGTTGATTGTGCTGCACGGCCTGGGCGCCGACGGTACCGATTTCATCCCGATGTGTGATGCGATGGACCTGGCCGCCGTGGGCCCGGTGCGCTGCGTGATGCCCCGCGCGCCCGAGCGCCCGGTGACGCTCAACAACGGCATGGTGATGCGGGCCTGGTACGACATTCTGGGCTCCGACCTGCAGCGGCGCGAGGACGAGGCCGGGCTGCGCGATGCGGTACGCCGGGTCCATGCCCTGCTGGACCGAGAGATCGCGCGCGGCGTGCCCGCACAGCGCATCGTGCTGGCTGGGTTTTCACAGGGTTGCGCCATTGCTTTGCTGGCCGGCTTGCGCTACCCGCAGCGCCTGGCCGGGCTGGCCGGTTTGTCGGGCTACTTGCCGTTAGCGGCCAGCACCGCCGCCGAGCGCCACCCGGCCAACCAGGCCACGCCGATCTTCCTGGCCCACGGCCGCAATGACGGCATGGTCCCGATGGCGCGCGGCGCTGCCGGGCGCGATGCGCTGCTGGCGCTGGGCTACCCGGTCGAGTGGCGCGAGTACCCGATGGAGCATTCGGTCTGCATGGAGGAGGTGCAGGCGCTCAACCAGTGGTTGCTGCGGGTCTTGGCGCCCAGCCAGCCATGACCCGGATCAAGCTGCCGCGCTGATGGCCGAGCTTGATGCCGTCGCCGCACCCGTGCCCACATCGCCCGCCGCCCGGCCAAACGACAGCACACCGTCATTGATCGCCTTGAAGCGCAAGGTCATCACGTCCAGCAGGTAGTTTTGGTCCAGGCGCCAGGGTTTGCGGTTGCCTTGCTTGGGCAGCAGCGGCAGCGCGCGCTGCACATAGCCGCTGGTGAATGTCAGGATGGGCTCGGGCTGTACCGACGCATCCGCCACCGGCGTGCACACCGTGTGGCCATGGCGGTCCATGTGCTTGAGCAGGCGGCAAACATAGCGTGCGGTCAGGTCGGCCTTGAGGGTCCAGCTGGCATTGGTGTAGCCCAGGGTGTTGGCCAGGTTGGGCAGGCCGGCTTGCATCAGGCCTTTGTAGACCAGGCCTTGCGTCAGGTCGGCGGGCTGGCCGTTCAGGCTGATCTTGACGTCGCCCAGCACGTTCATCTGCAAACCGGTGGCGATGACGATCAGGTCGGCCGGCAATTCTTGCCCCGAATGCAAGCGGATGCCACGCGCGGTGAAGCGCTCGATCTGGTCGGTGACAACGGACGCGCTGCCAGCCCGCAGGCTGGTGAACAGGTCGCCGTCGGGCACCAGGCACAAGCGCTGGTCCCAGGGCTTGTAGCTCGGCTTGAAATGGCGGTCCACATCGATGCCCGGACCCACAGCGGTGCGCACCATGTCCAGGATGCGGACCTGGGCCTGCACCGGGTACTTGCGCGCCAGGCGGTAGAAGTACATGCCGATCAGCACATTCTTGGCCCGCACCAGGGCATACGCCAGGCGCGCCGGCAGCCAGCGCTTGAGCGCCTCGGCGATGGGGTCAATGCCCGGCCGCGCCACCACGTAGGTGGGCGAGCGCTGCAGCATGGTCACATGCGCTGCGGTCTTGGCCAGCTCGGGCACCAGGGTCACGGCGGTCGCGCCGCTGCCGATCACCACCACTTTCTTGCCCGCATGCACCAGCCCCTCAGGCCAGAACTGCGGGTGCACCAGGCTGCCCTCAAAGCTCTCTTCGCCCGGAAACTGCGGCCGGTAGCCTTGCGCATAGTTGTAGTAACCGGCGCAGAACAGTACAAAGCGGGCGCGCAGCGTCAACGGCCCTCGGCCGTCGCTGCGTTCGATGCTGAGGCTCCAGTGGCCGTGCTCGGCCGACCAGTCGGCCGCCACCACCCGGTGGCCGTAGCGGATGTGCGGCGCGATGCCTTCGTCCGCCGCTGTCTCTTGCACGTAGCGCAGGATGGACGGGCCATCGGCAATCGCCTTGGCATCGCGCCAGGGTTTGAACTCATAGCCCAGCGTGTACATGTCGGAGTCAGAACGCACGCCGGGGTAGCGGAACAGGTCCCAGGTGCCGCCGATCGTGGCGCGGGCTTCGAGCAAGGTGAAGCGCTTGGCGGGGCAGTCGCGTTGCAGGTGCACCGCTGCGCCGATGCCCGACAAACCCGCGCCGATAATCACCACGTCGAGCGTTTCGGGCTGGGTGCGGCGCTGGGCCTCGCGCAGGAAGCGCCCGGCGGCGGCAATCGACTGCCGCGCCTCGGGCAGGCGGTGCAGGTTTTGCCAGACATGCGGCACCGTGTCAAAAACCTGCAGTTCGACCGTGACGCCGGCCTCGCGCGCCTTTTGCGCCAGGCGCAGGGAGTCGTCGCGCAGGCACTCGGACTCGCCCACATGGACCAGCAGGGGCGGCAGGCCCGTGAGGTCACCCAAAAGGGGCGAGGCCAGCGGGTCGCTCGGGTCAGCGCCTTGCAGGTAGGCGTTGGAGACGTTCTGCATCTCGGGGCCGGGGAACATCGGATCGCGCTCGGCATTGAGCGTGATCGACGGGCTGCCGCCGCTGAGGTCGGTGCTGGGTGAAAACAGCACGGCGGCATCGGGCAGCCGGTCACCGGCATCGCGCAGCGCCAGCATCAGGCCGAGCGCGAGATTGCCGCCAGCGCTGTCGCCGGCCACCACCAGCCGGCCGATGGCGGGGTCGGCCCGCAGGGCGCGGTAAACCGACTGCACATCCTGCGGCCCGGCCGGAAACGGATGCTCGGGTGCAAGCCGGTAGTCGGGCACAAAGACCCGCAGGCCTTGCAAGGCCAGCGCTGCGGTGATCGGCCGATGGGTGCGCGGCGAGCAGCCGATGAAACCGCCGCCGTGCAGGTAGAGCAGTGTGGTGGATGCGGCGGAAGCGGCGGAAGCAGCGGAAGCGGCCGCTGCCGGGCCCGGCACCTCGACCCATTCGCCCGCAACGCCGCCCACCACGGCATCGGTGTAACGCACGCCGCGAGGGGGGCTCAGTGGGTGGTCGAAGACGAGCCGCACCCGGGCGACATGAGCGATGTCGCCCGGGTGCGGCTCGTCTTCGACCACCCGCTGAGCCCCCCTCGCGGCGTGCGTTACACCGATGCCGTGGTGGGCGGCGTTGCGGGCGAATGGGTCGAGGTGCCGGGCCCGGCAGC
>JANYKR010000152.1 GCA_025358155.1 Betaproteobacteria bacterium | reverse complement strand
GGCGGTGGCCGGTCGCATCAGCACCCTCGACCTGCCATTGACCGCGCTGTCCTGGTGGCTGGGCGACACCCTGGGCGTGTTCGTCGCGGGCGTGCCGTTGCTCACCGTGCGCCGCAGCAGCCTGGCAGCGGCTTTCGGTCCGGGCCAGCGTTGGCGCACGGTCTGCTTGCTCTCAGGCACCGCACTGGCGGCGGCGTTGGCCTTCGTTACGCCGCCGGCACTGGGCCTGGGCGCGTTCGGCCTGATGCTGCTGCCACACCTGCTGCTGAGCTGGCTGGCGATGCGATCGGGCCTGGGGCCGGCGTCGGCCGCCGGGCTGTTGCTGACCACCGCCACCTTGGCAACCACGGCCGCCGGCTTTGGCCCGTTTGCCACGCTGCCGGTGGGCGGCGGCTTGCTGCTGCTGTGGATCTATGCCGCGACCCTGTCGGCGCTGGTGCTGTTATCGCACGTGCAGGTGGGTGAACTGAGCCGGCTGGAGGACCGCTGGCGGCTGGCGCTGGTGGGCTCCGACCTCGGCGTCGCCGACTGGAACCTGCGTACCCGCATGGGTTACTGCTCGCCGCGCTGGCGGGCGCTGATGGGCGACCCGGATGACGGCTTGGGCAACAGCCTTGAGCGCTGGCTCAACCAGGTTCACGCTGACGACCGGGACGCCCTGGCCAGCGCCCTGGCCGAGGCAGACACTCCTGAGGGCACCGGGCTGCGCCGAGAGTTGCGCCTGCGGGTGCGTGACGGTTGGCATTGGTTCGACCTGCACCTGATCGTGGCCGAGCGTGACCCGGCCGGTTCGCCGGTTCGGGTGGTGACCTCGCTGGCTGACATCGGCGCCCGCCGCAGCGCCGAAGAACGCCAACAGCTGTCGACCAGCGTCTTCATGCACCTGCACGAGGGCCTGGTGGTCACCGACCCTGAGCTGCGGCTGCTCGATGCCAACCCGACCTACTGCCGCATCGTCGGCATCCCGCGCGAAGAACTGATCGGCACGGTGCCTGGCCCGCTGCGCCCGGGCGCGACCGATGTCGCCGGACGGCCGCAGCAAGGCAGCCTGTGGGCAGCTTTGCGCAGCACCGGCAACTGGGTGGGCGAGGTGGTGGAGCGGCGGCGCAACGGTGAGGCCTGCGCCCTGCACGTCACCGTCTCCACCGTCACCGGACCCGAGGGTGCGCTGCGCTACCACGTGATGGTGGTCAGTGACATCACCGAGCAGCGGCTGCAGCGCGAGCAATTGGCGCGTCAGGCCAATTTTGACGAACTCACCCGCTTGCCCAACCGGGCCCGCCTGGGCCAATTGCTGGCCGAGGCGATGGCCGCCACCGACCGCGACGGTTACCTGCTGGCGGTCTGCTACCTCGATCTCGACCACTTCAAGGCGATCAATGACCGCCACGGCGCCGAAGCTGGCGACCGCCTGCTGACCGAGTTGGCCAACCGCCTGAGCGGCGCGTTGCGGGCCCGGGGCACGGTCTGGTCGGACAGTGTGGCGCGGCTGGGTGGGGATGAATTTGTGCTGTTGCTGCGCGCCGGCACGGTGGACGAAGCCCGTGCCGCCGTCGAGCGGGTGCTGCGGGTCGTGGCCCTGCCGGTGGTGTTGCGCCCGGGCACCGAGCCCGAGGTGGTCACGGCCAGTGTTGGCGCCACGGTCTACCCGCTCGACTCCAGCGACGCCGACACCTTGCTG
The DNA here is from genome assembly GCA_025358155.1 of Betaproteobacteria bacterium. Taxonomy (GTDB): domain Bacteria; phylum Pseudomonadota; class Gammaproteobacteria; order Burkholderiales; family Burkholderiaceae_C; genus Pseudaquabacterium. Next base: position 64,410 of record JANYKR010000152.1, on the reverse strand, counting down.
CGCCATGCCGACCATGCGATGTACGGTGTCAAGCAGTCGGGCCGCAACGGTTTTTTGTTCTTCGACCCTGAGCACAGCCGGCGCACCGAGGAGCGGGTGCTGGCCATAGGCCGGGTGCAGGACGCGCTCGACCGCGACGAGCTGATGCTGTACTACCAGCCCAAGGTCGATCTCAAACGCGGCGTGGTGCTGGGCGTCGAGGCGCTGCTGCGCTGGAACCACCCCGAGCACGGCGTGGTGCCGCCGGCGCAGTTTCTGCCCTTGATAGAACACACCGGCCTGTCGGCCCGGGTGGGAGACCATGTCTTGGCCAAGGCGCTGGACCAGCTGGAGGTCTGGCAAAACCAGGGGCTGGACCTGTCGGTCAGCGTCAACATCACCGCCCGCCACCTGCAAGAGCCCGACTTTGCCCAGCGCCTGACCGAGCTGCTGGCGCGCCACCAGCAAGCGCTGGGCCCGCGCCTGGAGCTGGAGGTGCTGGAGACCGCCGCGCTGACCGACATCGGCTTCACCTCGGCGGTGCTGGAGCGCTGCGCCCGGCTGGGCGTGCGCTGGGCACTTGATGACTTTGGCACCGGCTACTCCACCCTGACCTACCTCAAGCGCTTGCCGGTGCAGGTGCTCAAGATCGACCGCTCGTTTGTGCAGAACATGCTCACCGACCCACAAGACCGGGCCATCGTCGAAGGCGTCATCAGCCTGTCGAGCACCTTTGGGTGCGTGGTGGTGGCCGAGGGCGTCGAGACCGCCGCCCAGGGCCGCATGTTGCTCGACATGGGCTGTGATGTTGCCCAGGGCAACGGCATCGCCGCGCCGATGCCCGCCGCCGAGGTCGGGCCCTGGGTGCGCGAGTGGAAGGGCTTGTTTGTCCTCAGCGCAGCGCCAACCGCCGCCGCCCATCCGGCTGTTGCAACCAGCACCGACCTGCCCGCCGTGCCCCCGCCGCCGCGCAGCCGGGGCGGCGGGTAGCAGGCTGTCGGGCGCGCCCGCTTCGCTAGACTGCAGGGGTGCTGCCCCAAGGTTTCATCCCAGATTTGCTGTCCCGCGTCGATGTGGTCGAGGTGGTGGGGCGCCATGTCGAGCTGAAAAAAGCCGGCATCAACCACAAGGGCCTGTGCCCGTTTCACGGCGAAAAGTCGCCCAGCTTCATCGTCAGCCCGTCGCGCCAGACCTACCACTGCTTTGGCTGCGGCGTACACGGCGATGCGATCCGGTTCCTGACCGAGTACAGCGGCCTGGGCTTCATGGACGCGGTGCGCGACCTGGCCCAGCAGGTCGGCCTGAAGGTACCCGAGCGCGAGGACAGCCCCGAGGACCGGGCCCGCGCCGACGCCGAAAAGGCCCAGCGCGCCACCCTCAGCGACGTGCTCGCCAAGGCCGGCGAGCACTACCGCGCTGCGCTCAAGACCAGCCCCAGGGCGGTGGCCTACCTCAAGCAGCGCGGCCTGACTGGCGCAGTGGCAGCACGCTTTGGCATGGGCTATTCGGCCGAGGGCTGGCGCACGCTGGCGGGGGTGTTTCCGCACTACGACGACCCGCTGCTGATCGAGTCGGGCCTGGTGATCGTCACGGGTGATGAAGGGCCTGAGCAAAAGCGCTACGACCGTTTTCGCGACCGCATCATGTTCCCGATCCGCTCGGTGCGGGGTGAGGTCATCGGCTTTGGCGGCCGGGTACTCGATGTGGGCGAGCCCAAGTACCTCAACTCGCCCGAAACGCCGGTATTCCACAAGGGCCAGGAGCTGTACGGCCTGTTCGAGGCACGGCAGGGCCTGCGTGCCAAGGGCTATGCGCTGGTGGTCGAGGGCTACATGGACGTGGTGGCGCTGGCGCAGTGGGGCTACCCCAACGCCGTGGCCACGCTGGGCACGGCCTGCACGGCTGAGCACATGGCCAAGCTGTTCCGCTTCACCGAGGCGGTGGTTTTCAGCTTTGACGGCGATGCGGCCGGCCGCCGCGCCGCTGGCCGGGCGCTGGAGGCCGCACTGCCGCATGCCACTGACTTGCGCAGCATCCGATTCCTGTTTCTGCCGCCCGAGCACGACCCCGACTCCTACATCCGCGAACTCGGCCCGGAGGCCTTCGAGCGGGCGCTGGCCCAGGCCGTGCCTTTGTCCACCCAGCTCATCAGCCAGGCCGGCGCCGATTGCGACCTGGGCCAGGCCGAGGGCCGCGCCCGCCTGCTGTCACAGGCCGGCCCGCTGGTAGAGCAACTGCCCGAGGGCCTGCTGCGTGAACAAGTGGTGCAGGAGCTGGCCAAACTCGGCGGCATCGGCGCCGAGACCTTGCAAGCCCATTGGGCCCGCCGCGCCGCCAGCCGTCCGCGCAGCGCGCGTGACACCGACCCTGCCGGCCGCAGCGTGGCCGGCGAGGTGCCAGGCGGTCGGGCCGGCTCGCGCGACGAGAGCAGGGCAGCTTATCCCGACGACGGCACCCCACCCGACCAGCGGCCCGGCCCGGGTGGCTGGCGCAAGACCGAGAGCGGCGCCTGGCGCAAGACCGATGGCGGCGGACCCGGCGGCAGCGGCTGGCGCAAACCCGAGCGCAGCCGCTTCAACCCGATGGCAAGCCACCGCGCCACGCCGCCGCGCACCGCCTCGCTGCTGGACCGCACCGCCTGGCTGCTGGCCCGCCATGCGGCGGTGTGGCTGGAGCTGTCGGGCGAATCGCATGAGTTCCTGATCGCCCAGCCGGCGCCTTACAGCGAGTTTTTCTCGGCACTGGAGCGGGTGCTGCACGATCAAGGCACGATCACCATGACCGCACTGATCCACGAGATGCGGCAACTGCACGGTCAGGTGGACGAGGACGCCGCCGAACAAGCCGGCATCCTGGGCCCGCTGCTCGACCGGCTGGCCGGCTTCCATGAGGTGGAGGACGACGAGGCACCCGCCGCGTTGGTTGAAGCAGTGCTGCGCCGGCTGCGGCAGTTTGCGGTCAAGGACGAACTCGACTGGCTGATCGAGTCGGGCGAGTTGTCAGAGGCGGCCGTGACCCGCCGCAACGAGTTGTTTGCCCTGACAGCCGAGCTCAAGAATTCGGCGGCGGCGCCTGCGATCAGCCGACACTGAACCTGTGCACTGCCGCACTTTCGGGTTCGGGCGGCAGGCTTTGCCGGGCCCGCAGGTAGCGGCTGCTGAAAATCTCGAAGTAGGCGCTCAGGGCTTGCGCTGCCGGCAGGTCACCGGCCAGCGCCAGGCACAGCGCCGCGACTTCAGCGGTGCAAAAGTGGTGCGCATGGCTGGACCGGCGCAAACGGTAGGTGGACGGCAGCGCCGGCTGCAGGCTGAGCACCGGAAATCGGTTCAGGTACGGGCTCTTGCGGAAGATCTTGCGCGCCTCGGACCAGGTGCCGTCCAGCAGCACGAACAGCGGGCGTTTGGGCGGGCTGGCGGCAGCAGCGGCCCCGTCCGCGTCAGCATTTGCGGTCAACAAGGCCGTCACCACCCGGTCAGGCGCAGCAAACTCGCCCGGAAACACCACATAAGCTTGCCATTGCGGATCGGCCAGCAGGTCCAGCAGCGCCGGGTCCACCGAGGTGCGCGACCAGCCAAAGGCGGTGGTGGCTGGCAGCACGTCGGCCACCAGCCAGCCGGCGTTGCTGGGCTTGAGTGGCTCGAACTCGGCCATGATCAAACAGACGGCAGCGCGCGCCTGCACCACGGGCCGCAAGGCACAGCAGCAATGGCTGGGGATCAAGCGGCAGCCGGCGCAACGGGGCTTGCGGGGGCCGCCTCGGTCCAGGTAGGGCAATGCACTGCTTTGAGCCAGGCAGGCGGCGCGCAGGCGCGAAACGGCATGGGGCATGCCAGCGAGTCTAGAAGACTGCCAGGCAAGGTCACGCACCGCCCAAAATCGTCACAAATTCACGCTTAAACTGCAATCCATGACGCGCATCGCCGAGCGCACCGTTTTGTTTGCCGACCTCAGGGGCAGCACTGCCCTCTATGAGACCTTGGGCAATGCCGAGGCCACCTCGGTCGTGACCCACACCGTGGCCGCCTTGTCGCGGGCGGTGCCGGAATGCGGCGGCGATCTCGTCAAGACCCTGGGTGACGGCCTGATGGCGGTGTTCGACACCCCGTCCGCCGGCCTGCAGTCGGCCCAGAAAATGCACGACGCGCTGGAGGGTCTGGTGGTGCGGGGCCGCGAGCGCGGTGCGTCGGCCGGTCTGCGCGGCCTTCGATTGCAAGTTGCGCTGGCCCGTGGCGAGGTGGTGGAAATGGGCGGCGATTGTTTTGGCGACGCGGTCAACGTGGCCGCCCGCCTGATCGACCACGCCAGCGACAACGAGACCCTGATCACCGGCGAGGTGCTGGCCGGCCTGGCCGAGGAGGTCAAGCCGCGCTTTCGCTCGCTCGACTGGATGCACTTGCGCGGCCGGGCCGAGCCGGTGCAGGTGCATGTGATGGGCGGCCGGCGCGGCGTCGACATGCAGCCGACCCAGTTTGGCGCGGTACCCACCACACTAGAGCCCGAGGCGGTGCGGCTGGTCTGGCTGGATGTCAATGAAGTTTTTGACGGCGGCCACATGCCGGTGGTGCTGGGGCGCAGCCCGCAGGCCAATTTCCGGGTGGATGACGGCCGGGTCTCGCGCTCACATGCGCGGCTGGACTGGCACGGTGGCTCGTTCCAGCTCACCGACCTCAGCTACAACGGCACCTACGTGCGCTTTGGCAATGCGGCCGAGGTGGTCAGCCTGCGGCGCGGTCACTGCACCCTGCACGGCTCAGGCTGGATCGGCCTGGGCGGCTCGCCCAGCGACCCCACCGCGCCCAGCGTGCGCTTTGAGTTGCTGTCGTTCTCCGATACGGTGCCGCACGGCACCTGATGAGCGCAAGCCGGCCAGCCGCTGGCGGCTTGCGGGGCGGCGGCCGACCTGCCCCTCACCCAAAATTACGCTCTGCATCGCCGACAATCGCTGCCGATGAGCTTCGCCCCTGCACCCCCTTACAGCCACGGCAGCACTGAGCGCAGCGCCGTGTTGCTGGTCAACCTCGGCACACCCGACGCGCCCACCGCCACCGCCCTGCGCCGCTACCTGGCCCAGTTTTTGTGGGACCCCCGGGTGGTGGAGATCCCCAGGCCACTGTGGTGGCTGATCCTCAACGGCGTGATCCTGCGCACCCGGCCCGCCAAGTCAGCCGCCAAATACCAGTCGATCTGGACCAAGTCCGGCTCGCCGCTGCTGACCTGGACCCTGCGCCAGGCCGAGTTGCTGGAATCGGGCCTGCGGGCCCGCGGCCACCAGCAGCTGATCGTGCGCGCTGCCATGCGCTACGGCTCACCAAGCATGGCCAGCACGCTGGATGCACTGGCCACCGAGGGTGTGACCCGGCTGCTGGTGCTGCCGCTGTACCCGCAGTACGCGGCCGCCACCACCGCCAGCAGCATCGATGCGGTCACAGACTGGGCGCGCCAGCACCGCCGCGTGCCCGAGTTGCGGTTCATCAACCGCTACCACGACGAGCCCGCCTACATCGCTGCGTTGGCCCAAAGCGTACAAACCCATTGGGCGCGGCACGGCCGGGGCCAAAAGCTGGTGATGAGCTTTCACGGGGTGCCGGCGCGCAGCCTGGCGCTGGGCGACCCCTACCACTGCGAATGCCACAAAACCGCCCGTCTGCTGGCCGAGGCACTGGCGCTGGGGCACGGTGACTACCTGGTCACCTTCCAGAGCCGCCTGGGCCGTGCCCAGTGGCTGGAGCCCTACACCGAGCCCAGCGTCATCCGCCTGGCGGCAGAGGGCATCAAACACCTGGACGCCATCTGCCCCGGTTTTGCCGCCGACAACCTGGAGACACTGGAAGAAATCGGGATCGAGGCGCGGGACGCCTTTCTCGCGGCCGGCGGTGCGCAGTTCAACGTCGTGCCCTGCCTCAATGACGCACCCGACTGGATAGCCGCACTCGGCGACCTGAGCGAGCGCCACCTGCAAGGCTGGCCCACCCGGGTGATGCCCGACGCGCCAGCCCTGGCGGCCCAGCGCCAGCGGGCACTGGCGCTGGGCGCAACTGACTGAGACTTGGACCGACTGATGCACCCCCTTGCTGACGCTGTGCTGCCATGAAGAGCCTCAGCGGCAGCGCCGCGGCCGGCATGCGGCTCGACAAATGGCTCTGGGCCGCCCGCTTCTACAAAACCCGCTCGCTGGCCACCGACGAGATCGGCAAGGGCCGGATCAGCGTCAACGGCCAGGTGGCCAAGGCCTCGCGCGAATTGCGCGTGGGCGATACCGTGCTGGTCCGGCAAGGCCCGGTTGCGCGCACGGTGGTGGTCATGGGGCTGAGCCAGCTTCGCGGCCCGGCGCCCGTGGCGCAGGCGCTGTTTGAAGAAACGCCGGACAGCCTGGCGGCCCGCACCCAGGCCGCCGAAGCCCGCCGCCTGGCCGCCGAGCCGGCCTTGTCGATCGAACAAGGCCGACCCACCAAGCGCGACCGGCGCGAGATCGAGCGCACCCAGGTCGAGTGGCAGCGCTGGAGCGCCTCGATCGACGACAGCTGAGGCGTATTGCAGCCCTCCCGACGCGCCTGCCCTGCGCGAGCACAAGCGCAGCGCCAGCCCCACGCTGCGCTGCAATATCCCCTCTTGAACCACGGGATAGGACCCCCATATCTGCGATGACCGTGTTCAACCCCTTCAAAAAAAACCGCAGAGGCCCCGACATGACGACGCCGGAGATTGACCCCGACACGCACGCTTACGCCCAGCCCAGTGGCGACCCGTTGCAATCCACAGCGGCCCCCGCCGCCGAGCCCTTGGCTGCCATCGCGGAACAGCGCTATGCCGAGTTGGAGGCCAAGCACACCGAGTTGGCCGACACCTACTTGCGTGCCAAAGCCGAGGCCGAGAACACCCGCCGCCGCGCCGATGAAGACATCAGCAAGGCCCGCAAGTACGCCATCGAGTCATTTGCCGAGAGCCTGCTGCCGGTCAAGGACAGCCTGGAGGCCGCCATCGCGATGCCCGACGCCAAGGTCGAGCAAGTGCTCGAAGGCGTGCACGCCACGCTGCGGCAACTCAGCGCCGCGCTGGACCGCAACAAGGTGCTGCCGATTGCGCCGCCCGCCGGCACCAAGTTCGACCCGCATCAACACCAGGCCATCAGCGTGGTGCCAGCAGATCAAGACGCCAACACCGTGGTGGCCGTGCTGCAAAAAGGCTACCTGATCGCCGACCGGGTGTTGCGCCCGGCCTTGGTGACGGTGGCCGCAGCCAGGTGATTTAGAGCAAGGCCCCGCCGTTCAGGCTTCAAGTTTCGACTTGAAAGCAGGCGCTGCGGCCGCAAGTCAGAGACAAGCGTTTCCCCCCACATACTCAGGAGCACAGCAATGGGCAAGATCATCGGCATCGACCTCGGGACCACCAATTCATGCGTGGCCATCATGGAAGGCAACACCACCAAGGTGATCGAGAACAGCGAAGGTGCACGCACCACGCCGTCGATCATTGCCTACCAGGAAGATGGTGAAGTGCTGGTGGGCGCGTCGGCAAAACGCCAGGCCGTCACCAATCCGCGCAACACGCTGTACGCGGTAAAGCGCCTGATCGGTCGCAAGTACACCGAGAAGGAAGTGCAGAAAGACATCAACCTGATGCCCTACACCATCGCCGCCGCCGACAACGGCGACGCCTGGGTGGAGGTGCGTGGCAAGAAGATGGCGCCGCCGCAAGTCAGCGCCGAAGTGCTGCGCAAGATGAAAAAGACCGCCGAGGACTACCTGGGCGAAGAAGTGACCGAGGCGGTGATCACTGTGCCGGCCTACTTCAACGACAGCCAGCGCCAGGCCACCAAGGACGCCGGCCGCATCGCCGGGCTGGATGTCAAGCGCATCATCAACGAGCCCACCGCTGCAGCGCTGGCGTTTGGCCTGGACAAGCACGGCAAGGGCGACCGCAAGATCGCGGTGTTCGATTTGGGCGGCGGCACTTTTGATATCTCGATCATCGAGATCGCCGATGTCGACGGCGAAAAGCAATTTGAAGTGTTGTCGACCAACGGCGACACCTTCCTGGGCGGTGAAGATTTCGACCAACGCCTGATCGACTACATCGTCACCGAGTTCAAGAAGGAACAAGGCGTCGACCTGACCAAGGACGTGCTGGCCCTGCAGCGCCTGAAAGAAGCCGCCGAGAAGGCCAAGATCGAGTTGTCCAGCAACACCCAGACCGACATCAACCTGCCCTACATCACGGCCGATGCCAACGGCCCGCGCCACCTCAACATCAAGCTGACCCGCGCCAAGCTGGAAAGCCTGGTCGATGAGCTGATCGAGCGCACGATGGAGCCCTGCCGCATTGCGGTCAAGGACGCCGGCGTCAAGGTCAGCGAGATCGACGACATCATCCTGGTCGGCGGCATGAGCCGCATGCCCAAGGTGCAGGAGAAGGTCAAGGAGTTCTTCGGCAAAGAGCCGCGCAAAGATGTGAACCCCGACGAGGCCGTGGCCGTCGGCGCCGCCATCCAGGGCCAGGTGCTGGGCGGTGAGCGCAAGGACGTGCTGCTGCTCGACGTCACCCCGCTGAGCCTGGGCATTGAAACGCTGGGCGGCGTGATGACCAAGATGATCAAGAAGAACACGACCATCCCGACCAAGTTCAGCAACGTGTTCTCGACCGCCGACGACAACCAGCCGGCCGTCACGATCAAGGTGTTCCAGGGCGAGCGTGAGCTGGCTGCGGGCAACAAGAGCCTGGGCGAGTTCAACCTCGAAGGCATCCCGCCGTCGGCGCGGGGCCTGCCGCAGATCGAGGTCACCTTCGACATCGACGCCAACGGCATCCTGCACGTCGGCGCCAAGGACAAGGCCACCGGCAAGGAAAACAAGATCACGATCAAGGCCAACTCGGGCTTGAGCGAGGCCGAGATCGAGAAGATGGTCAAGGACGCCGAGGCCAACGCCGGCGAAGATGCCAAGAAGGTGGAGCTGGTGATGGCCCGCAACTCGGCTGACGGCATGATCCACTCGGTCAAGAAGAGCCTGGGCGAGTTTGGCGACAAGCTCGACGCCGGCGAAAAAGAGAAGATCGAGGCGGCGATCAAGGAGGCCGAAGACGCGCTCAAGAGCGACGACAAGGCCACCATCGAGGCCAAGACCGAAGCGCTGATGACCGTCAGCCAGAAGCTGGGCGAGAAGATGTACGCCGACCAGGCTGCGGCTGCAGCAGCGGCTGGTGCGGCACCTGGCGCCGGCGGCGATGCGCCCAAGGCTGATGGCGGCGGCGCCAAGCCGGGCGCGGCGGCCGACGACAATGTCGTGGATGCCGAGTTCAAAGAAGTCAAGAAATGATCTGCCGGTATCCCGGCCGGGTTTGCAGCCCGCCGTGATATCTCGCCGCGTTTGACGCACAGACCGGGTCTGCTGCGCAACGCGGCGGTTTCGTTTTCAACGTTCGAGATTCAGCCATGGCCAAGCGCGACTATTACGACACTCTCGGTGTGCCCAAGAACGCCACCGAAGAAGACATCAAGAAGGCCTACCGCAAGCTGGCCATGAAGCACCACCCCGACCGCAACCAGGGCGAGGGTGACGATGCCAAGAAGTCCGAAGAAAAGTTCAAGGAGGCCAAGGAGGCTTACGAGATGCTCTCGGACGGCCAGAAGCGCGCCGCCTACGACCAGTACGGCCACGCCGGCGTCGATCCTGCCGGCCGCGGCGGGCCCGGCGGCGAGAACATGGGCGGGTTTGCCGAGGCCTTTGGCGACATCTTTGGCGACATCTTCAACGGTGGCCGGCGCGGCGGTGGCGGAGGCCAGCAGGTGTTTCGCGGTGCCGACCTGAGCTACGCGATGGAGATCACGCTCGAAGAAGCCGCACGCGGCAAGGACGCGCAGATCCGCATCCCCAGCTGGGACGCCTGCGAGACCTGCAAAGGCAGCGGCGCCAAGCCCGGCACCAGCGCCAAGACCTGCAGCACCTGCAACGGTGCGGGCACGGTGCACATGCGCCAGGGCTTTTTCAGCATCCAGCAAGGCTGCCCCAACTGCCACGGCACGGGCAAGATCATCCCCGAGCCCTGCACCACCTGCAACGGCGCGGGCAAGCTCAAGCGCCAGAAGACGCTGGAGGTCAAGATCCCCGGCGGCATCAACGAGGGCATGCGCATCCGCTCGGCCGGCAACGGCGAGCCCGGCACCAACGGTGGCCCGGCGGGTGATCTCTACATCGAGATCCGCATCAAGGACCACGACATCTTCGAGCGCGACGGCGACGACCTGCACTGCACCGTGCCGGTGTCCTTCACCACTGTGGCGCTGGGCGGGTCGATCGAGGTGCCGACGCTGGCGGGCCAGGCCGAGATCGAGCTGCCTGAGGGCACCCAGCATGGCAAGACCTTCCGCCTGCGCGGCAAGGGTATCAAGGGTTTGCGCTCCAGCTACCCTGGCGACCTGTACGCCCATGTCTCGGTCGAGACCCCGGTCAAGCTCAGCGAGCACCAGCGCAAGCTGCTCAAGGAGCTGGACGAGTCGCTGAAAAAAGGCGGCGAAAAGCACTCACCCAATGCCAAGAGCTGGACTGACCGGGTCAAGGACTTGTTCAAGTAAGTTGCTGCGGCGCCAGGGTCAAAGCGGGCGGATCAGCACCACATCGGCCAGGCGCGGGCCCGTCAGAACAGCGACTGCTGCACCGGCGGCGCAGCGCTGGCGCGGCCCGCCGGCCGGAACTGGGTCAGGTCCAGCTCAACCCGCGCACGCTGCAAGCCCAGCCGAGCACAGGCCTTGTGGAAGCGCTGGCGCAGCAGGTCGGCCCAGACTCCGCTACCGGTCATGCGCTCGCCGTAGCGGCTTGAGTTGTCGGCACCGCCCCGCATCTCGCGGATGCGCGCCATCACCCGCGAAGCGCGCTCGGGAAAGTGCTGGTCCAGCCACTGCTGGAACAAGGGGTTCACCTCCCAAGGCAGGCGGATCACGATGCTGAAGGCCGAGCTGGCGCCCGCCGCTTGCGCGGCTTCCAGGATTCGCTCCAATTCGGGCTCATTGAGGAACGGAATCACCGGCGACACGCTGACACCCACCGGCACGCCCGCCTCGGCCAGGCGCCGGATGGTGGCCAGGCGCCGCGCGGGCGAGGCCGCACGCGGCTCCATCACCCGGGCCAGCGCCGGGTCGAGCGTGGTGATCGACACATACAGCGCCGCCAGTTGGCGCTGCGCCATGGGCGCGATCAGGTCAAGGTCACGCTCGACCCCCGCCGACTTGGTGATCAGAGAAAACGGGTGATGATGCTCGGCCAACACCTCGATCACCGACCGCGTGATGCCCAGCTTGCGCTCGGCCGGCTGGTAGGCATCGGTGACTGAGCCGATGTTGAGCAGCAGCGGCGAGTAGCTCTTGGCCGCAAACGCCTCGCGCAGCCGTTGCGCGGCGTTGACCTTGGCCACGATGCGGGTCTCGAAGTCAAGCCCTGGCGACAGATTGAGGTAGCTGTGGCTGGGCCGGGCGTAGCAATAGATGCAGCCGTGTTCACAACCCCGGTAGGGGTTGATCGACAGGTCAAAACTGATGTCGGGCGAGTCATTGCCGGTGAGGATGGTCTTGACCCGCTCCTCAAGCACCTGGGTGGCCGGGGGCAGGTGCTGCTCGCTGACCGCCTGGTCGAGCGTGCCCCAGCCATCGTCAAAGGCCTGGCGATCATCCGACGTGAACCGATGCGCCAACGACCAGGCGGTACCCCGGCCCTTGACCGGGTCAGCCGGCAGACCGTGCAAGGGCAAGGCGTCCGGGTCGGCGGTAGCCGCTCGGTAGGTCTGGATCGGGAGGGTTCGCATGCTGTGAATGTATACAGCTACTGCGGTTTCGTCCAGTCTGAGTCCTGGTTCGATTTCAAGTCGGATTTCCAGTCCGATTTCAAATTCAACCGCCAGCGTTCCGACAGGTTTCAAGCAGCCCAGGCTGGCCGGGCTTGAGCTTGAATCCGGCAGCGGGTGAGGTCTGCAGCGGGCAGCGCGTCAGCCCTTGACGGCAGCCCTGCGCGCCAGCTTGCGCCCAGCGGTGGCGGCTGCAAGCGCGGTGGGTTCGACCTCGGGCGCATCGTCCGGTTTGTGGCCCAGCGGCGCCAGCAGCGCATCGAGCATGTCGTAGGCACGCTGCAAGGTCTCCACCCCCACCAACTGCTCGATATCGGCATAACGTTGCTCGATGGCGGGGACCATGCGCTCGCCCAACTCCCGGCTGCGCGCGGTGGCCGACACCATGATGCGCCGCTGGTCACTCGCCACGCGGGCACGGCCCACCAGGCCGGCCTCGTCCATGCGCTGCAGCACACCCACGATGCTCGGGCTCGATATCTGGCACAGCCCGCACAACTGGCGCGGCTCCAGCGGGCCATGCAACAACAGCGCCCGCACGATGCGCCATTGCTGTTCGGTCACACCGTTTTCATTCAAGATGGGCCTGAACCGGGCCATCAACGCCTCACGCGCCTGCAGCATCAACTGGGGCAAGTTGCGGTGGCGCAATGCGGTCGACATACGATGTCCTGAAAGGCTGCGGGCGGTGGCGGTCTGGATTGCTCACATCATAGTCAAGCCCAGGGGATCAAGCGCCGGCACGGCGGCTAGCGCTCCCGATTCTGCCCATCCGGATCCGGGTAAACACCAGACACTCGGCAGGCCTACGGGCTTGACGTGCTCACATCTGAGTAAAATAATCACGCAGATGTGAGTGAGATTGCGTGGTCGGTCAACAATTCGCCCCAGCACCCCAGCACCCCAGCACCCCAGCACCCCAGCGCGCCGGCGTCCCGTCGGACACCAGGAATGGACACCATGCGGCAAGCACCCCTGCGGGGCACGGTCTACGGCACGCTCCTCAACCACCATGACGCACTGGCGGCGCTGGGCTCGGCCGTTGACCTGCCGCCTTACAAAGGCGCGCCCAAGGCGCCCATCCTCTACATCAAGCCGCGCAACACCTGGATCGCGGACGGCCAGGCCATCGTGGTGCCCGCTGGTGTGCCGGCACTGGAAATGGGCGCCACCCTCGGGCTGGTGATCGGCCGCCCGGCCTGCCGCGTGAGCGAAGCCGCGGCGCTGGACTTTGTGGCCGGCTATGTGATCGTCAACGATGTCAGCATGCCGCATGCCTCGTACTACCGGCCATCGCTGCGCTTCAAGGCGCGTGACAGCTTCTGCCCGATCGGCCGGTTTGTGGCGCGTGATGCGGTGGGTTCACCCGACGCACTGGGCATCACCGTGGCCATTGACGGCAGGGTGGCACAGCGCGCCAGCACTGCCGGCCTCATCCGCTCGGCGGCGCGCCTGCTGGCTGAGGTGAGCGACTTCATCACGCTGGCTCCGGGTGATGTGTTGTCGGTGGGCGTGGCCGCCGGTGCGCCGCATGCGCAGGCCGGCCAGCAGGTGTGCATCACCATCGACGGCCTGGGCCAGCTCAACAACCCCCTGGTCACCGAAGGCGGGTTGGCATGAGCGCCCACCCCTTGGTGCGCACTGCCCGCGTGGCCTACGCGGGCGCCATCCACCAGGCGGTGGAGCACCGCAGCGGCCTGGATCTCACGGAGGGCCTGCAACTCCATGATGCCCTGCAACTCACCGACGGCCGGGTGCTGGCCGAGGCCGACGTGGTGTGGTTGCCGCCATTCGAGGTGGGCACCATCATCGCGCTGGGCATCAACTACGCCGACCACGCCAAGGAGCTTGCCAAGGAGCTGACGGTCAGCGCCCAGGACGAGCCGCTGGCGTTTCTGAAAGCCCCCAACAGCTTGATCGGACACCGCGGCTGCACCCGCCGGCCCGCCGATGCAAGCTTCATGCACTATGAGTGCGAACTGGCCGTGGTCATCGGCCAGACCGCCAAGAACGTGTCGCGGGCCAACGCCATGGCGCATGTGGCCGGCTACACGGTGGCCAACGACTACGCCATCCGCGACTACCTTGAAAACTGGTACCGCCCCAACCTGCGGGTGAAAAACCGCGACGGCTGCACCGCGCTGGGCCCCTGGTTGGTGCCCGCCGGCCTGGTGCCCGACCCGCACGCGCTGGCGCTGCGCACCCGGGTCAACGGTCAGGTCACGCAAAGCGGCAACACCCGTGACCTGATCAACGACGTGCCCGCGCTGATCGAGTACCTCAGCAGCTTCATGACCCTGCAGGCCGGCGATGTGATCCTGACCGGCACTCCCGAGGGCGTGGTCAACGTCAAGCCGGGCGATGAGGTGGTCACCGAGATCGACGGCATTGGCCGTCTGGTCAACACCATCGTCAGCGACGACCTGTTTGGACGATAGAGAGCCCACCCACCATGCGCATCCAGCACCTGATCAACGGCAAATCGGTCGACAGCCGCAGCACATTCGAGACCACCAACCCGGCCACCCAGGAAGTACTTGCCGAGGTGGCCTCGGGGGGTGCCGACGAAGTCAACGCCGCCGTCGCCGCCGCCAAGGCGGCTTTCCCGAAATGGGCGGCCCTGCCCGCCACCGAGCGCGCGAGGATGATGGTCAGGCTGGGCGATTTGATCGCGGCGCATGTGCCCGACCTGTCTGAGCGCGAGACCCGCGACACCGGCCAGGTGATCGGCCAGACGCGCAACAACCTGGTGCCGCGCGCGGCCGACAACTTCTACTACTTTGCCGAGATGTGCACCCGGGTGGACGGCCACACCTACCCCACGCCCACGCACCTGAACTACACCCTCTACCACCCGGTGGGCGTGTGTGCGCTGATCAGCCCCTGGAACGTGCCCTTCATGACCGGCACCTGGAAGATCGCGCCCTGCCTGGCCTTTGGCAACACCGCCGTGCTGAAGATGAGCGAGCTGTCTCCGATGAGCATCTCGCGCTTTGGTGAGCTGGCCACCGAGGCGGGCTTGCCACCCGGCGTGCTCAACATCGTGCACGGCTACGGCAAGGCCACCGGCGAGCCGCTGTGCGCCCACCCCGACGTGCGGGCGGTGTCGTTCACCGGCTCCACCGCCACCGGCCAGCGCATCATGCAGACCGCCGGCCTGAAGAAGTTCAGCATGGAACTCGGCGGCAAGAGCCCGTTTGTGGTGTTCGAAGACGCCGACCTCGAACGCGCGCTGGATGCCGCGATCTTCATGATCTTTTCCAACAACGGCGAGCGCTGTACCGCCGGATCACGCATCCTGGTGCAGCAGTCCATTTATGCCGAGTTCTGCCGGCGGTTTGCCGAGCGCGCCGAGCGCATCAGCGTGGGCGACCCGATGCTGGCGTCCACCGTCATCGGCCCGATGATCAGCCCCGCCCACCTGGCCAAGGTGCGCGGCTACATCGAACTGGGCAGCACCGAAGGCGCCACCCTGCTGGCCGGCGGGCTGGCCGCGCCCGACCTGCCTGCGGCCCTGCAAAAGGGCAACTTTGTGCGGCCCACGGTGTTTGCCGACGTGGCCAACAGCATGCGGATTGCGCAAGAAGAGATCTTCGGCCCGATGGCCTGCCTGATCCCGTTCAGCGATGAAGCCGACGCGATCGCCCAGTCCAACAACATCCAGTACGGGCTGAGCAGCTATGTGTGGACCGAGAGCCTGGGCCGGGCCCACCGCGTGGCCGCCGCCATCGAGGCGGGCATGTGCTTTGTCAACAGCCAGAACGTGCGTGACTTGCGCCAGCCCTTTGGCGGCACCAAGGCCAGCGGCACCGGCCGTGAAGGCGGCACCTGGAGCTACGAGGTGTTTCTGGAGGCCAAGAACGTGGCGGTGTCGCTGGGCAGCCACCCCATTCCGCGCTGGGGCGTTTGATGGCAGGCTTTATCAGCCGTGAGATCGACAACCACGCCGCTGCCGTCCGCAAGGCCGGCACCCCCGCCGACCACTGAACAGGAGGCCCGACATGGGAACCGTAGCACTCGCTGCCAAGATCACGCATGTGCCGTCGATGTACCTGAGCGAGCTGGACGGGCCGCGCAAGGGCAGCCGCCAGGCCGCGATTGACGGCCACGTCGAGATTGGCCGCCGCTGCCGCGCGCTGGGCGTGGACACCGTCGTGGTGTTCGACACCCATTGGCTGGTCAACGCCAGCTACCACATCAACTGCGCGCCCCAGTTTTCCGGCACCTACACCAGCAACGAGCTGCCGCACTTCATCAGCAACCTGGGCTTCGGCTTCCCGGGCAACCCGGCGCTGGGCCAGTTGCTGGCCAAGGTCTGCAACGCGCAGGGTGTGGACACGCTGGCCCACCCCGCCACCACACTGGGCCCGGAGTACGGCACCCTGGTACCCATGCGCTACATGAACGCCGACCAGCACTTCAAGGTGGTGTCAGTCTCGGCGCTGTGCATGGCGCATTACCTGGACGACAGTGCGCGCCTGGGCTGGGCCATGCGCCAGGCGGTGGAGCAGCACTACGACGGCACGGTGGCATTTTTTGCCAGCGGCTCACTGAGCCACCGCTTTGCCCAGAACGGCCTGGCGGAGCAGTTCGCGTCCCGGGTCTGGAGCCCGTTTCTGGAAACCCTGGACCGCAGCGTGATCGAGATGTGGCAGCGCGGTGACTGGACCAGCTTTTGCGCCATGCTGCCCGAGTACGCCAGCAAGGGCCACGGCGAGGGCTTCATGCACGACACCGCGATGCTGCTGGGCTTGCTCGGCTGGTCTGACTACACCGGCCGGGCGGAGGTGCTGACGCCGTACTTTGGCGCGTCGGGCACCGGGCAGATCAACGCGGTGTTCCCGGTCACACCGCAGGACGGCCGGGCCGTACCCAAGGCAGTGGCTTCACAGGCCGCTGGCTACACGTCCATCGCCTCGCGGCTTTGACTCCTTTTGTTGGTCGGTTCTCCACCCATCAGGCTGCCCCATGCTTGCACCAGACACCATCAGCCAACTCGCCCGCGAGCTCTACGACGCCCGCAAGAGCCGCACCCCGGTCCGGCACTTCTCCAGGCGCTACCCCGAGATGGATGTGGCAGACGGCTACGCCGTCCAGCGCGCCTGGGTGCAGCTTGAGCTCGCCGATGGCCGCAGCATCAAAGGCCGCAAGATCGGCCTCACCTCGCGGGCGATGCAGCTTGCCAGCCAGATCAACGAGCCCGACTTTGCACCGCTGATGGACGACATGTTCTTCGAGCAAGGCAGCGACATTGCGGCCAGCCGCTTCATTGCGCCGCGCATCGAGGTCGAGCTCGCCTTTGTCCTCGGCAAGCCGCTGAAGGGACCCGGCGTGACGCTGTTTGACGTGCTCTCGGCCACCGAGTACGTGACGCCAGCCATCGAGATCATCGACGCGCGCATCGAGCAGTTCGACCGCGACACCCAGGCGATGCGCAAGGTCTGCGACACCATCAGCGACTTCGCCGCCAACGCCGGCATCGTGCTGGGTGGCCGGCCGGTGCGGCCCAATGAGATTGATCTGCGCTGGGTGGGCGCCCTGCTCTACAAAAACGGCGTGATCGAAGAAACCGGCCTGGCCGCCGGCGTGCTGAACCACCCGGCCAACGGCGTGGCCTGGCTGGCCAACAAGATCGCACCCTACGGTGAACAGCTCAATGCCGGTGATGTGGTGCTGGCAGGCTCGTTTACCCGGCCCACACCGGCCCGGGCCGGCGACAACATCCATGTCGACTACGGCCTGCTGGGCTCGGTCGCGTTTCGCCTGATTTGACGCGTCCCGCGATGCAATCGCTCCGCAACACCTTCAAACAGGTGCCCTCGACCTGCGCCCCGCGCCGGGCCAGTTGCAGAACGCAGCGCCATACCCCAGCCGCTGAATCGGGCACGCTGTTCTCCGCTCGACAACCCTGGCTCAGCGCGGGACAGCTCGCCACCGTGCACTTGCCGGGCAAGCCGTCGAAGTGTGCAATACACACCAATGACCAGTGCCGATCTGACACGCGAAATGCGGCAAGCCGGCTGGCTGCCGGGCCGGGTGAACGGCTCGCCTCATGTGTTCAAGAACCCTGAGCGTCCAGGCATCGTGGTGGTGCCGCACCCGTAGAAGCAATTGGGGCTGGGGCTGGTCAGGGCCATACGGCGACAAGCCGGCATCTGGGAGGTGAACCCATGCGCTACCCCATCGCTATTGAACCCGGCAGCGACACCACCGCATGGGGCGTGGTGGTACTCGACCTGCCTGGCTGTTTCTCGGCCGGCGACTCCCGGGAAGATGCGCTGATTCAAGCCGAAGAAGGCGTGATCGCCTGGATTGCGACCGCGCTGGACGCCGGGCAAGGCATTCCCGAGCCCAGCCACATCGAGGCCCTGCGCGCCGCACGCCCTGAGTCTGAAGGCTGGCTATGGGCGCTCGTCAAGGTGGACCCCGCCATGCTGGATGACACCTTGGAGCGGGTGAACATCAGTTTGCCGCACCGAGTGCTGCACCGCCTGGACGGACGCGCCCGCCAGGCTGGCGAAACCCGCTCAGGCTTCATCGCACGGATGGCCATCGAGGGGCGCGAACCTACGTCCGCCGCCTGACGGGTTTGTACCGGCACAGCACCTCGCGCCTGCGGCCGGCCAGCCTGGCGCGATCAAAGTCGGGGGCCAAGCTGACCTCCAGCTTGAACAGGTGCAGCCGCCGCTGGAACACCCTGAAGTGATCGACCCGGCCTCAGCCCTTGTTCGTGGTCGGGCAACGGTGACGATCCCGAAGCCATCATTGCCGGGCAAGCACCTGTGGTCACCCAACCAAGTCTGGATACCCCAGCGGCGCCCGCCCATCGTGAGGCAGTCTGAAACCTGTGCAGTCAAGGGCGCCCCCTGCTGCGCCTGAGCCTGCGGTGCGAGGCACCCTCTCGGATGCGACTGTTGCCCAACACGCCCGAACACCAGCCCCATGCCCCTCAAGAAGTCTGCGCTCTACGCCTCCCTCTGGAAGTCCTGCGATGAACTGCGCGGCGGCATGGATGCCAGCCAATCCAAGGATGACGTGCGGGTGCTGCTGTTTCGTCAAGTACGTTACCGACCAGTACGCCGACGACCCCAATGCGCTGATCGACGTGCCCTTGCCAGAAGGCGACAAGCCCGGCGGTCGCTTTACCGACAGGGTCACCGCCAAAGGTGAGAAGGCCATCCGCGACACGCTCAGCAAGATCGTCGCCCGGCTGGCAGAAGCCAACGAGAGGACTGTCAGCAGCCGTTCGGTTTGGGCGGATGAATCTCGGCGGCTGCCCAAAGCCGCCGGCTGGCGGTCGCAGGGGCGAGCGACGGGTCTCCTCGGAAACTTGACGCTGGCAGGCATCGCCATGCTCTTGGCCGGCGAGTCAAAAGCTCGCAGGGGATCGCCATCATGGTGACGCTGACGCCGTCACCCGAGTGACCGCATCCGAAAGCCGCGAACTTGCCCTTCCGACCCAAAGGCGTCACCGGCGCTGCCGCCCTGAAGCAGCCGTCCACACGGTCTGGCGCACGCGCACACAGGTGCAAACTGCGGGCAACTGCTGAGTCGAAAGTGTCGAAAATTCTTACAGTCGTCGCTGTCATGCAACTCAGATTCAAAGCTAAACCATTGAACTTCATGGTTATTCAGACGCCTGGGGGGGAGGTCCAAATCCTGCATTCTTCACTGTGTTGATCAATCTGTTGAAAGACCATTCATGAAATTCACGAAGTCTTGGGCGGCCGCGGCCGCGATGGTGGCATTGACGGGCACGGCACAAGCAGCGCTGGTCAGTCTGGGAGACGGCACGGTGAAGGACACCAACACCAACTTGATCTGGCTGCAGGACTGGAACGTCATTGGACTGAACATCTGGAACGAGCAGAAGAACTGGGCGGACAACCTGACTTTTGCAGGAAACAGCGATTGGGCTTTGCCGAGCATCGGCGAATACGCTGCCCTGGTCGGTGCGTACGGCAATCTGACCCAGGTGGCGGAGTTCACGAAGATGCAGTCCTCTTTCTACTGGTCCGGCACGGAGTCCCCGCCGGGCCCGGGCTACAGGTGGTCCTTCCGTCCCAACGATGGCGGCCAGGTGAGCGCCACCACGGACTTCAGGTACTACGCCGTGGCTGTACGCCCCGGAGATGTGGCCACCTTTGTGCCGGAGCCATCAGCGCTGGCACTGGCACTGCTGGCGTTGGGCGCGACGGTGGTGGCGCGCAGAAGGCGGCCAAGTTGAGCCGTTGATGCTTCGGACCGTTTGACACTTTCGCCCTTTCGCCCAGCTACGCGATCCGTGCGCTTGCCTTGGCTTGGCAGTCGGCTGCAGCCGGCGGGAGCACGGTGGCTACACTGGTGCCCATGCATCCGCTGATCGAAACGCACCGCACTGAGCTGCTGGCATTGGCACGCAGTCGCGGCATCACAGGCGTCCGGGTGTTTGGCTCGATGAGCCGCGGCGACGGCAGCGACAACAGCGATGTCGATTTGCTTGTTGCCCTGGCTCCAGGCACCAGCGGTCTTGCACTGGGGGGCCTGTTGCTCGATGCGCAGGAACTGCTGGGCCGCCGCGTGGACGTGGTCACCGAAGCGAGCTTGCACCCGGCGCTGCGGGACAGCATGGTGGCAGGCGCAGTCCCGCTGTGAAGCCGGGCCCCGAGGCCGACCGGGTGCTGCTGGCGCACATGCGCGACTGCCTGCAACGGATCGCCGAGTACGCCAACGCCGAACGCACCCGCTTCGACGCTTCGCGCCTTGTGCAGGACGCCGTGATCCGCAACCTGCAGACCCTGGCCGAATCAAGTTAGCGGTTGTCGGTCGAAATCAAGGGGACCGAGCCCCAGACTCCCTGGCGCGAATTTGCCGGGTTTCGCAACGTGATCGTGCATGGGTACCTGGGCGTGGACCTCGGGGCGGTCTGGCTAGTGGTCGAACAGGACTTGCCCGCGCTGACCGAGCGCCGCATGACCACGCGCCTGGGTCCTCCAGGTTGAACCGAACAGATGCTTGGCCGTCTGGACGACCGGCTGCTCCTGGCCGGGACTTGCCAGAAGCAGACTCGTTTCGCCAGACAGCGGCCCTGCAAGTCAGGGGGATACTTGCAGGCTTGCAGTCGGCGACACCGACGGCCACTCACCCAACGGCAGGCTGTCGCCGCACAGTTTGAGCACTCTGGCGAGGCCATCTCACCGAGACTCCAGCCTGCGGGGGTGCCGTCACAATGCCAGCGCCCACGATGCCGAGAATGCAGATGACCCTGCGCCTGATCGCCGCAATCCAGACGCGCCGCTTCAATGTGCCGCTGGCCGAGATGCTGGTTGCCGCCAAGCATGGCAGCCACACCCACTGTCAGCAGGTCACCTGCACCGTGGTGCTGGACGACGACAGCCGCGGCACCGGCCACATGCGTACCAGCAACTGGTGTGGCCATGCGACAACACCAGACGGACAATCGATCCGTCTCGCCGTAGCAAAGCTACCCAGTTAAGGTAGCCATGAACCTGCATGAGCGCCTTTGAGGTCTGAAAACGAAAACACCCTGCATGTGCAGGGCGTCTAAGCTGTTGATCTGTAGAAGAAAATTTGGAGGCGCGACCCGGAGTCGAACCGGGCTAGACGGATTTGCAATCCGTTGCATAACCGATTTGCTATCGCGCCAGCATTTCAAGTTTGCCAAAAGAGCAGGACCTGATCGCACAAGCGGTCAAATCCGCAGCCACTGACAAAAACGGGAAGCCTAAGCTTCCCGTTTTGAATTTGGAGCGGGAGAAGAGTCTCGAACTCTCGACCTCAACCTTGGCAAGGTTGCGCTCTACCAACTGAGCTACTCCCGCATTGCTTGACTCTCAACACTGCCTTTGACACACCAGCTTTTTGCATCAATTTTAATGCTGCTCTGCGGTGCACCGTGTGTTCCGCCGAGCTCAGATTCTATACCGGATTCTCAAAGACCCGCAAGAGCCCTGGAGTGCATTTCAGTGCGGCAGCGCCTCTGAGGCTGCGACGACCGGGCTTGCTTCGACCTTGGGAGTTTCGACCTTGGTCACCGTCGGATCGTCATCGGGCAAGGGCACCGGCATGGACTCCAGCGCCACTTCCAGCACCTGATCGATCCAGCGCACCGGCACGATCTCGAGATGATTCTTGACGTTCTCGGGGATGTCGGCCAGGTCCTTGACGTTCTCCTCCGGGATCAACACCGTCTTGATGCCACCCCGGTGCGCTGCCAGCAGCTTCTCCTTCAAGCCACCGATGGCGGTAACTTCACCGCGCAGGGTGATTTCACCGGTCATCGCCACCCCGGCCTTGACCGGGATGTTGGTCAGTGCCGAGACAAAGGCCAGGGTCATCGCTGCACCTGCGCTTGGGCCGTCCTTGGGCGTGGCACCGTCGGGCACGTGGATGTGAATGTCGCGCTTCTCGAACATTTCATCCTTGATGCCCAGGCGACGCGCCCGGCTGCGCACCACCGTGCGTGCCGCCTCGACCGACTCCTTCATCACGTCGCCCAATGAACCGGTACGGATGATGTTGCCCTTGCCCGGCATCACCGCCGACTCGATCGTCAGCAAATCACCACCGACCTCGGTCCAGGCCAGACCCACCACCTGACCCACCTGGCTCTTCTTTTCGGCCCGACCGTAGTCGAACTTGCGCACGCCGAGAAAATCATTGAGGTTCTCGTCGGTGACGACGACCTTGCCGACAACCTTCTTGAGCTGGATGCTCTTGACGGTCTTGCGGCAGATCTTGGAGATCTCGCGCTCCAGTGAGCGCACGCCGGCCTCGCGGGTGTAGTACTGGATGATGCCGCGGATCGCCGAGTCGGTGATCTCCATCTCCTCGTCCTTCACGCCGTTGTTCTTGGCCTGCTTGGGGCAGAGATAACGCTTGGCGATGTTGACCTTTTCGTCCTCGGTGTAACCCGCCAGGCGGATCACTTCCATCCGGTCGAGCAGCGCCGGAGGGATGTTCATCGAATTGCTGGTGGCGATGAACATCACGTCCGACAGGTCGAAATCAACCTCGACGTAGTGGTCACTGAAGGTGTGGTTCTGCTCGGGGTCGAGCACCTCCAGCAGCGCTGAACTCGGGTCGCCCCGAAAGTCCATACCCAGCTTGTCGATCTCGTCGAGCAGGAACAGCGGGTTGCGCACACCCACCTTGGTCAGGCTCTGCAGCACCTTGCCCGGCATCGAGCCGATGTAGGTGCGGCGGTGACCCCGGATCTCGGCCTCGTCACGCACGCCGCCCAGGGCCATGCGCACGAACTTGCGGCCGGTGGCGCGCGCCACGCTCTGCCCCAGCGAGGTCTTGCCCACACCCGGGGGGCCGACCAGGCAGAGGATAGGTGCCTTGACCTTGTCGACACGCTGCTGTACCGCAAGATACTCAAGGATGCGTTCCTTGACCTTGTCGAGGCCGTAGTGGTCTTCGTTGAGCACAGCCTCAGCCAGCGGCAGGTCGTGCTTGACCTTGCTCTTCTTGGCCCAGGGCAGGCCAATCAGGGTGTCGATGAAGTTGCGCACCACGGTGGCTTCAGCCGACATCGGCGACATCAGCTTGAGTTTCTTGAGCTCGGAGTCGGCCTTTTTGCGCGCCTCCTTGCTCATCTTGGCGGCTTCAATCTTCTTCTCGAGTTCTTCGAGATCAGCGCCCTCCTCGCCGTCACCCAACTCCTTCTGGATGGCCTTGACCTGCTCGTTGAGGTAGTACTCGCGCTGGCTTTTTTCCATCTGGCGCTTGACGCGGCCCCGGATGCGCTTTTCGACCTGCAGGATGTCGACCTCGTGTTCGAGCAGTTCGAGCAGCTTTTCCAGCCGCTTGGCCACCACGAACAGGTCGAGCACCGACTGTTTGGCTTCGAGCTTGAGCGGCAGATGCGCGGCAATGGTGTCGGCCAGCCGGCCGGGGTCGTCGATGCCGGCGATGGACGTCAGGATCTCGGGCGGGATCTTCTTGTTGAGCTTGACGTACTGGTCAAACTGCTGGGTCACGGCGCGGCGCAAGGCCTCGACCTCGGGCGTGGCATCGCCCGCCGGCTGCACCGGCACCACCTCGGCGGTGAAGTGCTCGGCGGTGTCGTGTATGGCACGGGTCTCCGCGCGCTGTACGCCTTCGACCAGCACCTTGACGGTGCCGTCGGGCAGCTTGAGCATCTGCAAGATGCTGGAGACGCAGCCGATCTCGAACATATCCTCGGGCTTGGGCTCGTCCTTGCCGGCTGCTTTTTGGGCCACCAGCATGATTTGCCGGCCAGCTTCCATCGCAGCCTCCAAGGCCTTGATGGACTTGGGACGACCGACAAACAGCGGGATGACCATGTGCGGGAACACGACCACGTCACGCAGCGGCAACAGCGGCAGCGTGATCGGGTCAGCGGGCAAAACAGGATGTCCAGACATGGGAGAACCTCTCTTTCTCAGACCGACATGAGGTCTGAGCGGACAAATGCAAGTGTGTGGACGGGCCGCGGCAAGGCATGTGCCGGGTGTGGTGCCGCCCGGCGGGCGATCTGAGGCGCGGCAGGCCTGCGCTTATGCGCTGGCCTTCTTTTCACGGTACACCAGCAAGGGTTTGGCGCCGTCTTCGACGATGTGCTCGTCGATCACCACCTTGGCCACCCCGTCCATGGTGGGCAAATCGAACATCGTGTCGATCAAGGCGTTCTCCATGATCGAGCGCAGGCCGCGTGCACCGGTCTTGCGCTTGAGCGCCTTGCGGGCAATGGCTGTCAGCGCCGACGGCCGAATCTCAAGCTCGACCCCGTCCATGTTGAACAGCTTCTGGTACTGCTTGACCAGCGCATTGCGCGGCTCGGTCAGGATCTGCACCATGGCCGACTCGGTCAGCTCACCCAGTGTGGCCACCACCGGCAGGCGGCCAACGAGTTCGGGGATCAAGCCGAACTTGATCAGGTCCTCGGGCTCGGCCTCCTTGAACAGGTCGGCAGCGCGCTTTTCGGTCTTGCTGTGCACCGAGGCGGCAAAGCCGATGCCCGACTTCTCGGTCCGGCTCTGGATCACCTTTTCCAGCCCGTCAAACGCACCGCCGCAAATGAACAGGATGTTGGTGGTGTCGATCTGCAAGAAGTCTTGGTTGGGGTGCTTGCGCCCACCCTGCGGCGGCACGCTGGCCATCGTGCCTTCAACCAGCTTGAGCAGCGCCTGCTGCACGCCCTCACCCGAGACATCGCGGGTGATGCTGGGGTTGTCGGCCTTGCGGCTGATCTTGTCGATTTCGTCGATGTAGACAATGCCGCGCTGGGCCCGCTCGACGTCGTAGTTACAGTTTTGCAGCAGTTTCTGGATGATGTTTTCAACGTCCTCACCCACGTAACCGGCTTCGGTCAAGGTGGTGGCGTCGGCGATCACAAACGGCACGTTGAGTAACTTGGCCAGGGTTTGCGCCAACAAGGTCTTGCCCGAGCCGGTGGGCCCGATCAGCAAGATGTTGCTCTTGGTCAGCTCGACTTCGTCCTTGCTCGGGCTTGAACCGATGTGCCGCAGCCGCTTGTAGTGGTTGTACACAGCCACCGACAGCGTGCGCTTGGCCGAATCTTGCCCGATCACGTACTGGTCCAGCGTGGTCTTGATTTCAAACGGCACCGGCAAATCAGACTTGGCCGACTTGACGCCCGGGGTCTCGGAAGGTGCTTCGTCCCGGATGATGTCGTTGCACAGCTCGATGCACTCGTCGCAAATGAAGACGGACGGGCCAGCGATGAGTTTCTTGACCTCATGCTGGCTCTTGCCGCAGAAGCTGCAGTAGAGAACTTTTTCGCCAGAGGCGCCCTTCTTGTCGGCCATGTGTTTACTTGTGCTGTAGAGGGCAGGATGAGTTCAGAAAATGATGATAGTCCAAGCGCCGGTGCCCGATTTTGTGTCCGGGGGCGCTCGCGTGCCGCAGGTTGCCACCAGCGCAATGACCCTCAGCGGGGCATCAGCCGCGCTTGTCGATCACCTGGTCGATCAGGCCATAGGTCTTGGCCTCTTCGGGCGACATGTAGAAGTCGCGCTCCATGTCGTTGGCGATCTTCTCGTAGCTCTGGCCGGTGCGGTCGGCGTAGATGCGGTTGAGTTGCTCGCGGGTCTTGATGATCTCGCGGGCCGTGATCTCGATGTCGGTGGCCTGACCTTGGGCACCGCCCGAGGGCTGGTGGATCATGACCTTGGCGTTGGGCAGCGCGATGCGTTTGCCCTTTGCGCCGGCCATCAGCAAAAACGAGCCCATGCTGGCAGCCATGCCCATGCACAGGGTGGAGACGTCGGGCTTGATGAAGTTCATGGTGTCGTAGATCGACAAGCCAGCGCTGACGCTGCCGCCGGGCGAGTTGATATACAAGAATATGTCCTTGTCCGGGTTCTCGCTTTCGAGAAACAACATCTGCGCCACCACCAGGTTGGCGGTCTGGTCATTGACCGGGCCGACCAAGAAGACGATGCGCTCGCGCAGCAGCCGGCTGTAGATGTCGTAGGCGCGTTCACCTCGACCGGATTGCTCGATGACGATGGGGACCATGCCCAGGGCTTGTGTGTCCATGACGCTCACGGATGTCCTTGAAGTGTTGAGTCTGCAGGGATTATGGCCCCCTGAACGGGGGCTTGCAGGCGATGAAAAACGGGGCGCCGACCTGTCAGTCATGCGCCCCGGATCGGGGATGTTGCGGGCGACGCGCAGCCAGAGTGCAGCATCACGGGCGCCCGGCGCCGGCTCGGCGCCCAAGGGCTTGACCCATGTCAGACTGGAATCAGGCCGTCATCAGGTCGTCGAACGGCAAGGCTTTGTCGTTGATCTTGACCAGACCCAGCACATGGGCCGTGACGTTGGTCTCGATCACCACCGCCTCGACCTCGGCCATGCGCTGGCGGTCCGACAGGTACCAGCGCATCACGTCGGCGGGCTTTTCGTAGCTTTGCGACAGTTCTTCGATGTGGGCGCGCAGTTGGTCGGGCTGGGCCTGCAAATTGTTGGTCTTGACCAGTTCGGCCACCACCAGACCCAGGCGTACCCGGCGCTCGGCCTGCGGCTGGAACAGCTCGGCCGGGATAGGTGCCTTGTCGGCATCCTTGATGCCGCGCTGCTTCAGGTCGTCACGGGCGCTGGCCACCAGGCGCTCGAGCTCGTTGTCCACCAGGGCCTTGGGCAGGTCGAGCTCGGCAACCTTGACCAGCGCATCCATCGCGGCGGCCTTGTTGCGGGCGAGCACGCGGAACTTGACCTCGCGCTCAAGGTTCTTGCGCACGTCGGCGCGCAGGCCGTCGTTGCTGCCATCGGCAATGCCGAGCGACTTGACGAAAGGCTCGTCGAGCTCAGGCAGGTGCTGGGCTTCGATCTTTTTCATCGTGACCAGGAAGTCGGCCTCTTTGCCGGCCACATCCTTGCCGTGGTAATCCTCGGGGAACTGCAGCGAGAAGGTCTTGTTGTCGCCGACCTTCATGCCGCGCACCGCCTTGTCGAACTGCTCGAGCATCTGGCCTTCGCCGATCATGAACTGGAACGCGTCGGCCTTGCCGCCGGAGAAAGTCTCGCCGTCGATCTTGCCCTCGAAGTCGATCGTCACGCGGTCGCCTTCGATCGCGCCCTCGCTCGCCGGCCGCTGGGCAAAGGTCCGGCGCTGCTTGCGCAGGATGTCGACGGTGCGGTCGATGGCCGCGTCGGTCACTTCGCTGCTGACCCGGTCGACCTCGATCGCCGCGAGATCACCGAGCTTGACCTCGGGGTAGACCTCGAACGTGGCCTCAAACGCCAGCTGGCCCTCGGGCGAAGCTTCTTTGGGCGTGACCCGCGGCGTGCCGGCCACGCGCAGCTGGGCCTCGTTGGCGGCGCTGGCAAAGGCCTGGCCGAGCTTGTCGTTCATGACCTCGTTTTGCACCGAGTAACCGTAACGCTGGGCCACCACCGACATCGGCACCTTGCCGGGGCGGAAGCCGTCGGCCTTGACCGTACGTGAGAGCTTCTTGAGCCGGGTTTCGATTTCCGAGTTCAGGTCGGTCGCCGGGATCAGCAAGGTGATGCGGCGTTCGAGCTTTTCGAGCGTTTCAACAGTGACAGCCATGATGGGACTCACAGAAAAAAAAGGAGATCTGGTGCGCGGGGCCGGACTCGAACCGGCACACCCGTGAAGGCGTCAGGACCTAAACCTGGTGCGTCTACCAATTTCGCCACCCGCGCGGGTTGTCTGGCCTGAAGGCTGGCCCGGTCTTGGCAGGCCAGCCCTTCAGTGGTCATCCCGAGACGCCCGGTGCGAGGCCTGGTGAGGCTGTGCCCAGGGCATCCCGGCAAACCGCCGATTCTAGCCCGGCGCCACGCCGCCGTGACCCGGGGTTTGCCGCCGTACCCGGAACCAGGCCGCGTACATCGCCGGCAGAGACAGCAGGGTGAGCGCGGTGGCCACGATCAGCCCGCCCATGATGGCCACCGCCATCGGCCCCCAGAACACACTGCGGGTCAGCGGGATCATCGCCAGCACCGCTGCCGCAGCCGTCAGCACGATCGGCCGGAAGCGCCGCACTGCCGCCTCGACAATGGCGTCCCAGGCCGGCAGGCCACGCGAGCGGTCCTGCTCGATCTGGTCGATCAGGATCACCGAGTTGCGCATGATCATGCCCATCAGCGCGATCACGCCCAGCAGCGCGACAAAGCCGAACGGCCGGTCCAGCAGCAGCAAGGCCCCGGCCACCCCGGCAATGCCCAGCGGCCCGGTCAGAAACACCAGCATGGCCCTGGAGAAGCTGTGCAGCTGCAGCATCAGCAACGTGAAGATCAAAAACAGCATCACCGGCACACCGGCCACGATCGCGCCCTGGCCCTTGCTGCTCTGCTCCTGCGCACCGGCGATGCGGATGTCGTAGTCGGGCGGCAGGCCCTGCTTGATCGCGGCGATCTGCGCTGACACCGCCTGGGTCACGGTCTGGCCCTGCACACCGTCAACCACATCGCCCTGCACCGTGACCGCGTATTTGCGGCCCTCGCGCCACAACACGCCCGGCTCCCAGCTGAAACCGATGCGGGCGATCTGGGTCAGCGGGATCGGCTTGCCGCTGGTCGTGGGCAGGTAGGCATTGGCGATGTCGGTCAGCGCGTTGCGCTCGTCCAGCGGCTGACGCAGCACGATGTCAACCAACTTGTCGCCCTCGCGGTACTGGCCCACCGTGATACCGCTCAGGCCGCTGCGAGAGTTTTGCGCGATGGCCTGGCTGGTGATGCCCAGGGCACGCGCCTTGCCTTGGTCGATATCGAGGCGCAGCACCTTGATCTGCTCGTTCCAGTTGTCATTGACGCCGCGCATGCTGGGATGCAGACGCAGCACCTCCTTGACCTGGTCGGCGACCTGGCGCACCCGCTGGGCGTCCGGCCCGACGATGCGGAACTGCACCGGGTAGTCCACCGGCGGACCATTGGGCAGCACCTTGACCCGGCTGCGGGCGTCGGCAAACTCGGCCGCCAACAGCGCAGGCAAGCGCGCGCGCAGCCGCTCTCGCGCTGCCAGGTCCTTGGGCAGCAGGATCGTCTGGCTGACATTGGGCTGCGGAAACACCTGGTTGAGTGGCAGGTAGAACCTCGGCACACCGCTGCCGATCCAGCTGGTGACACTCTCCAGGTCGGCCTCTTTGAGCATGCGGGCCTCGAAGCGCTGCGCCAGCGCCTCGCTCTCGCGCTGGGTCGAGCCCTCGGGCAGCCACAGATCGACCAGGATCTCCGGCCGGCTCGAATCCGGGAAAAACTGCTGCTGCACCTTGCCGAGCGCAAACACCCCCGCGCCAAACAGCGCCAGCGTCAGCGCCAGCGTGATCCAGCGGTGCCGCACACAGCCGTTGACCAGTCGGCGAAAGCGGTTGTAGAACGGGGTGTCGAACAGCTCATGCGCCTCGCCCTCGACCTTGGGCCGGTTGTGCAGCAGCCAGGCGCCCAGGTAGGGCACAAAGTACACCGACACCACCCAGGAGATCACCAGCGCGGCCGAGGTGACCGCAAAGATCGCAAAGGTGTATTCGCCCGTCACCGACTTGGCCATGCCGATCGGCAAGAAGCCGGCGGCAGTGATCAGGGTGCCGGTCAGCATCGGCATCGAGGTCACCTCGTAGGCGACGGTGGCGGCACGCATCTTGTCGTAACCCTCCTCCATCTTGCGCACCATCATCTCGACTGCAATGATCGCGTCGTCCACCAGCAGGCCCAGCGCAATGATCAGCGAGCCGAGCGAGATCTTGTGCAGCCCCACGCCCCAGTAGTACATCGCAACAAAGGTGATGGCCAGCACCAGCGGGATGGTGATGCCCACCACCATGCCGGGCCAGATGTCGATCCGGAACGGCTTGGTGTGCAGGCCCAGCGCGATGAAGCTGACCGCCAGCACCACCACCACCGCCTCGATCAACACCCGCACAAACTCGCCCACCGACCGCGACACCGCCGCCGGCTGGTCTTGCACCCGCTCCAGCGTGATGCCGGCCGGCAGCTCGGCCTTGATCTGGTCCACCCGGTCGCGCAGCGCATGGCCCAGCGCCACGATGTCACCGCCCTTGGCCATGGACACCCCCAGCGCGATCACCGCCTTGCCCTGGTGGCGCACCTTGACGGCCGGCGGGTCGATGGTGCCGCGCCGCACCTCGGCGATGTCCGAGAGCTGCAGCGTGCTGGCCGTGCCGGTGGCGACATTGCTCGCCCGGATCGGAAAGCGCCGGATGTCCTCGACCGAATGGAACGCACCGCCCACCCGCAACTGCAGGTTCTGGCTGCCGGCATCGAGCAGGCCGGCACCCTCGACCGCGTTTTGGGCTGAGAGCTGGCCCAGCACCTGGTTCAGGTCCAGGCCGAGCTGGGCCAGGCGTTTTTGCGAGATCTCGACAAATATCTTCTCGGCCTGGGCACCAAACAGTTCGACCTTGGCCACGTCGGGCACCCGCAGCAACTGGCCGCGCAGGTTCTCGGCAAACACCCGCAACTCCTCGTCGCTGAAGCCATCGGCCGAGAGCGCAAAGATCGAGCCGTAGACATCGCCAAAGTCATCGTTGAACACCGGCCCGATCACCCCGGCCGGCAGCGTGCTGCGCATGTCGCCGATGCGTTTGCGCGCCTGGTACCAGCTGTTGCCCACGTCCTTGGGCGCTGCGCTGTCCTTGAGCTCCAGCAGGGTCAGAGACTCACCGGGCTTGGTGTAGCTGCGGATGGTGTCGGCCTGCGGCACCTCTTGCAGGCTGCGCTCGATCTTGTCGGTGACTTGCTCGGCAATCTCCTGCGCGGTGGCACCCGGCCAGAAAGCCTGCACCACCATCACCCGGAAGGTAAAAGGCGGGTCTTCGTCCTGCCCAAGCTGAAAGTAGGCGGCTACGCCCAGCAGCATCAACACCACCATCAGGTAGCGGGTCAAGGCGGGGTGCTGCAGCGCCCAGCGGGAGATGTTGAAGCGCGAGCCCTCGGGGCCGGCAGCCGGGGGGTTGGGGTGGAGGGGGAGGATGGGCTGGGGGGGCGTCACGGCTGCTGCTCTGCGGGGTTATCAGCGCGAAGCGCCTGCGGCGGCCGGGGACGCTGGAGTGGCGGGTCCGTTGGCGGGACCGGTGGCGGGTCCGTTGGCGGGTCCGCTTGTGGGCACGCCAGCGGCTACGGCGGCAGGCCCAACGGCGGCTGCATCCCGAACTGGCGTACTGGGCGTGGGCAGCGCCACGCCGGGCTCGGCATAACGCCGCACGGTCTGGCCTTCGGTCAATGCGTGCACACCCGCCGTCACCACCTCCTGTCCGGGCGACAGCCCGCCGGCAATCACCACCAAGTTGCCATCGGCGCCGGCAACCTCGACCGGCTGTGCACGCACCGCCAGCGGTTTGCCGTCCAGCCGCCAGACCTTGGACTGCCCGCCCTGCTGGAACACCGCCGACATCGGCAACTTGATCACCCCCGCCACCACTGGCGCGTTGATCAGCACGCTGGCGGTCTGGCCCAGGCGCAGTGCCGTGGCGCCGATGTCGGCCTTGACCAAGAAGGTGCGGGTGGCCGAGTCCGCCGCCGCTGCCACCTCACGCACCGTGGCGGGCAACAACGTATCTGCCGCGCCCCAGGCACGGAGCTTGAGCGCACCCGGCTGGCCCAGCAGCGCGCGAACGCCGGCGGCACGGTCCTCGGGCACGCTGAACACGGCGTCGCGCGGGCCGTCCTGGGCCAACCGCAGCACCACGGCGCCGGCGCCGAGCACGGCGCCAGGCTCAGCCTCCACCGCCGTGACCACACCCGAGACATCGGCCACCAGCAGGGTGTAGGCCGCCTGGTTGTTCTGCACGCTGGCCTGGGCCCGCGCTTGCTCGGCCTGGGCCCGAGCCGCCTTGAGCGCGGCCTCGCGGCGCTCGAGCTCCAAACCGCTGATGAAGCCCTGCTCACGCAGATCCTTGTAGCGCTTGAACTCGGCCTCGCTCAAGGCGAGTTGGGCGTCGGCGCTGGCGGCGCCTGCACGCGCAACCTCCTGGCCCAGCTTGTAGTCGCTGGCATCGATCTGGGCCAGCGGCTGGCCGGCTTTGACCAAGTCGCCCACGTTGACCATGCGCCGCACCAGCTTGCCCGCCACCCGAAAGCCCAGCCGCGACTCCACCCGCGCCCTTACCTCGGCGGCGTACTCATGCTGCAGGCTGCTGCTGCCCGCTTGCAGCATCAGGCTGCGCACCGCACGCACGGGCTCCTCAACGGGCGCGGGCTTGCTGCAGGCCAGCAGTAAAGGCAGCGCAAACAGGGGTAAAAAGTGGTGGCGCATGGAGCGGTAAACCTTGAAGTGTCGAGCGTCAGTTTTGCGGACGATTATTTTAATGACTGACTGGTCAGTAATGTAAAAGCCGAATTGACAGGTGTCAATCCAACGCAGAAATCAGCGGCAAAAGAGTGGGCGCCTTGCGACGGTGCGGGGCGAGCCGTCTCCAGCGGACAATCCCGCTTGTGCCCGTAGACCACTATGAAAACTTCCCCGTTGCATCGCTGCTGTGCCCGCCCGCGCTGCGCCGGCCGGTGCAGGCGATCTACCACTTTGCCCGCACAGCCGACGATCTGGCCGATGAAGGGCCGGCCACGCCGACCCAGCGCCTGACCAGCCTGGCCGCTTACCGCGCTGCGCTCCACCAGGCGGCTGCCGGCCAGGTTGTTGCTGGCCCCTGGCAGGCGGTGTTCATCCCGCTGGCCCAGGCTTTGCGCGATGACCGGCTGCCGCTGCCGCTGCTCGATGACCTGCTGGCGGCTTTTGTGCAAGACACCGCCAACCCGGTGTACGGCGACCGCGCTGCCTTGCTGGACTACTGCCGCCGCTCGGCCAATCCGATCGGCCGGCTGATGCTGCACCTGGCCGGCATCGACGACGCGGTGTCGCTGGCCCAGTCCGATGCAGTTTGCAGCGCACTTCAACTGATCAATTTCTGGCAAGACCCCAGCGTGGATTTGCCACGCGGCCGCCACTACATCCCCGATGACGACTTGCAGCGCCACGGCCTGCAGCGCAGCGCCCTGAGCGCCGGCGCCGACAGCCCCGCCACCCAGGAATTGTTGCGCGAGCTGTGCCTCTGGGCCGCCGGGCTGATGCAACAAGGCGCACCGCTGGCCTGCCGGGTACCCGGCCGCCTGGGCTGGGAATTGCGCGGCGTGGTGCAGGGCGGTCTGCGCATCCTTGAGAGAATCGGCCGGATGCACTACCGCACCCTCAGCCAGCGCCCCAGCCTGGGCCGGCGCGACTTGCCGGTGATGGCCTGGCGGGCACTGCGCATGCGCCCAGAACACGCCACACCCGGCTTTGCACTGCGCTGACCGGCAGCCGTCCACAACCCGCCCATGGCAAGCACCAGCCCACAGCAGTACGCACAGGACAAGGCGGCGGGGAGCGGCTCGTCGTTCTACTACGCTTTCTTGTTCTTGCCGCCGCCGCAGCGCGCGGCCATCACCGCGTTTTATGCTTTTTGCCGCGAGGTCGACGACGTGGTCGATGAGGTCCGCGACGCCGGCGTGGCCGCCACCAAGCTGGCTTGGTGGCGGCAAGAAGTGGCCAAGTCCTACACCGGCCAGCCCTCGCATCCGGTGATGCAGGCCTTGATGCCGCATGCACACGTGTACGGCATCAGCGCCGAGCACCTGCAGGCAGTGATCCAGGGCTGCCAGATGGACCTGGACCAGACCCGCTACCTCGACTTTGCCGGCCTGCAGCGCTACTGCGACCTGGTGGCTGGCGTGGTGGGCGAGGTAGCGGCGCGCATCTTCGGTCACACCCAGCCCGCCACGCTGGACTATGCGCACCGGCTGGGGCTGGCATTGCAGCTGACCAACATCATCCGCGACGTGGGCGACGATGCCCGCATGGGCCGTATCTACCTGCCGCAGAGCGAGTTGCAGCGCTTTGAGGTCAAGGCGCATGAGATCCTCAAGCGCGAGAAACCCTGGGGCTACAGCGAACGCTTCACCGCGCTGATGCAGTTCCAGGCCGAACGGGCGCATCGGACCTACGACAGCGCGCTGGCCTTGCTGCCCGAGGCCGACCGCGCGGCGCAAAAGTCCGGCCTGATGATGGCCAACATCTACCGAGCGCTGCTGCGCGAGATCGAGGCCGACGGCTTTCTGGTGCTGCACCAGCGCACCTCGCTGACGCCGCTGCGCAAGCTGTGGATCGCGCTGCTGACCCACTGGCGCGGGCGTTGACCGGCGGGTTGCGAGCGGCCGGGTCTTCGCCCGCCCAGCGCATCGCAGTGATCGGCGCGGGCTGGGCCGGGCTGGCGGCGGCCGTCAGGGCGGTGCAGGCCGGGGCCCAGGTCAGCGTCTTCGAGATGGCGGGCCAATCGGGCGGGCGGGCGAGGCAGGTCCACACCCGTTCGGGTGATTTCGACAACGGCCAGCACCTCCTGATCGGCGCCTACACCCGTACGCTCGACCTGATGCGCAGCGTGGGCGCCGATCCCGAGTCACTGCTGATGCGTCGGCCGCTGGCGCTGAAAACGCTGGACGGCCGAGGCTTGCAACTGCCGCCCGGCGCGCCCGTGCCGGCCTTTGTGCGCGCCGTGCTGGCGGCCCGTGGCTGGTCCTGGCGTGAGCGGCTGGCGCTGCTGCGGGCTGCAGCGCGTTGGCGGATGCAGGGCTTTCAATGCGCTTCTGAACTGACGGTGCAAGCACTTTGCGCCGACCTGCCGCCGGCCGTGGCGCGAGACTTGATCGCCCCGCTGTGCGTGGCCGCCCTCAACACCCCCAGCCATGCGGCCAGCGCGCAAGTGTTTTTGCGGGTGCTGCAAGACGCCTTGTTCGCCGGTCCCGGCAGTGCCGACCTGCTGCTGCCCCGGGTGCCGCTCTCAGCCCTGTTGCCCGAGCCGGCGAGCCGCTGGCTGGCGGCGCAAGGCAGCCGCTGCCTGACCGGACACCGGGTGCAGAGCCTGGTCCGCGACGGCGAGGGCTGGCGGGTGGACGGCCAAAGCTTTGATGCGGTGGTGCTGGCCTGCTCGGCCCAGGAGGCGGCTCGGCTGGCCGGACCGATCAATCCGGGCTGGGCGACCACGGCGCAGCAACTGCGCTACCAGGCCATCGTCACGGTCTACCTGCAAGACCACTCGCTGCGCCTGCCCCAGCCGATGCTGGCGCTGCGCGAAGGCCCGGACGCGCCGGCCCAGTTTGTGTTTGACCTGGGCGCCCTGACCGGCAAGGCAGCCCACTTTGCCTGGGTGGTCAGTGGCGCCCAGACCTGGCTGGCGGACAGTGTGGAGGCCTGTGGCCAGGCAGTTCTGCAGCAAGCCCGCAGCACGTTTGCAGGCGCCTTTCAAGGGCAGGACAGAGAGGTTCTGCGCCACCTCAGCGCCGAGCGCCGAGCCACTTTTGCCTGCACGCCGGGGCTGGCTCGGCCAGCCCTGCAGGTCGGGCCGAGTCTGGTCGCTGCAGGCGACTACATCGCCGGCCCCTATCCCGCCACGCTGGAGGGCGCAGTGCGCTCTGGTGAAGCGGCGGCACAGGCAGTGCTGACCAGACCGGCGCAGCAACGCGGCTGAACAATGCCGGGTTCAACAACCGCGGCCAAGCCCACTGTCGCCCGAAATCGCCCGAAATCGCCCGAAATCGCCGGAAGTCACCAGAACTCACCAGAAGTCACCCACCAGCCGCAGGCAACAGACAACAAATCAAAATCCACGATGCCAATCGTCTTTTCGCCATGCAAAATAGGCCGATGTTCAGGACACCACGATGACCATCAAGAAGGAAGGGCAAGGCCCCGCCATCCAGGTGATAGCGCGCATGTTCTCGCTGCTCGACGCCTTGGCATCGCACCAGGACCCGGTTTCCCTGAAGGCCTTGAGCGAGGTCACCGGCCTGCACCCCTCCACGGCACACCGCATCCTCAATGACCTGGCCATCGGCCGGCTGGTCGACCGGCCCGAGGCCGGCAGCTACCGGCTGGGCATGCGCCTGCTGGAACTGGGCAACCTGGTCAAGGCCAGGCTCGACGTGCGTGATGCGGCCCTGGGACCCATGCGAGAACTGCACAAGCTGACGCACCAACCGGTCAACCTGTCGGTACGCCAGGGTGATGAAATTGTCTACATCGAACGCACCTACAGCGAGCGCTCGGGCATGCAGGTGGTGCGTGCTGTGGGCGGGCGGGCGCCCTTGCACCTGACCTCGGTCGGCAAACTGTTTCTGGCGTTTGATGACCCGCAGCGGGTTCGGGCCTACGCGACCCGGACCGGCCTGTCCGGCCACACCCGCAACAGCATCACCGACTTGCCGGCACTGGAGCGCGAGCTGGCCTCGGTGCGCCAGAACGCGCTGGCGCGTGACAACGAAGAGCTGGAGTTGGGCGTGCGTTGCATGGCTGCCGGCATCTTTGACGACCAGGGCAAACTGATCGCCGGCTTGTCGGTCTCGGCCCCGGCGGACCGGCTTGAAGAAAGCTGGGGAGACCGGGTCAAGGCCACGGCAACACTGATTTCAGCGTTGCTGGGGCACCGAGGCAACTGAAGCTGCCGGCTCAGCGGCTCGGCGGGGCTCAGCGTCTCAGGAGACGTGATGCAGCGGCGGCGCCGCAGCAGCCGACGTGCCCAGCCATTTGCGAATGCGCTCGGCGTCGCCGATGCGCGAGTATTTGCCGGTTGAATCCAGCAGCACCATGATCAGCTTGCGGCCGGCCAGTTGGGCTTGCACCACCATGCAACGACCGGCTTCGGCGATGTAACCCGTCTTTTGCAGGCCGATGTCCCACTGCGGGCTGCGCACCAGGCCATTGGTGGTGTGGAACTGCATCATGCGATTGCCCACCGCCACCTGCGCCTCTTGCGAGGTGGTCAACTCACGCAGCAAGGGCACGCGGTGCGCTGCCTTGACCAGCAAGGCCAGATCTTGTGCGCTCGACTGGTTTTTGCTCGACAGACCTGTCGGCTCGACGTAGCGGGTATCGCGCATGCCCAGTGCAGCGGCCTTCAGGTTCATTGCTGCCACAAAAGCCTCCGCCCCGCCCGGAAAGTAACGACCCAACGCGTTGGCGGCCCGGTTCTCGGACGACATCAAGGCCAGGTGCATCATCTCGCCCCGGGTCAGCTGGGTGCCGACGGCCAGGCGCGAACGGCTGCCCTTTTCAGTGTCGATGTCGTCTTGGCTGATGGTCAGCAGATCGGTCAGCGGCTGGAGGCTCTCGCTGATCACCAGGCCGGTCATCAGCTTGGTGATCGAGGCGATGGGCAGCACCGCAGTCGGGTTCTTGGAGAACAACACCTCGTTGGTGTCCTGGTCGATCACCAGCGCGACGCTGGACTTGAGCGCCAGGGCATCACCCCCCGAGTGCAAGCCCTGGATCTGGCCAAAACTGGCACGGGCGGGCGTCTCGGCTACCGCGGCGATACGCCGAACCTGGACACCGCGCGAACCGGCTGATTTGGCCTTGCTGACAGCGGGCGCCTTGTGCAGCGCCACCTTGTGCAGCGCAGCCTTGCGCGGCTCGACATTGGCCCGAGCCGGACCCGCCACAGACAGTGCAACGCACAGGCCCAGCAAAAGCGGTGGCAATGTCAGTTTCATGGGAATCCGAAGAATAGTGAGAAAACCTGCCTGGCGCAGTGTAGTCGTCAGCAAAAACACGCGCAAGATCAGAAACTTGCGCGAGCTTGTTCAAGTGATGTACGTCACCCTTGCGCGGCTACCCGTTCCAGATTCGCGTGCAGCTTGTTCAACGCCGCCAGGTAGGCCTTGGCCGACGCCACCACGATGTCCGGGTCGGCGCCCACGCCGTTGACCACCCGACCGCCCAATTGCAGCCTTACCGTCACCTCGCCCTGCGATTCTGTGCTGCCGCTGGTGATGGCATTGACCGAATACAGCACCAGTTCAGCGCCACTTTGCACCTTGGACTCGATCGCCTTCAAGCTCGCGTCCACCGGGCCGTTGCCGTCGCTCTCGGTGCTGTGCTCGATCTCGCCGGCGGCAAAGACGACAGCGGCCTGAGGCCGTTCACCCGTCTCGGAGTGCTGCGCCAGCGACAGCAAGCGGTAGTGCTCATGCTCGCGGGTGACACTTTCATCACTGACCAGCGCCAGGATGTCCTCGTCGAAGATCTCGCTCTTGCGGTCGGCCAGGTCCTTGAAGCGGGCAAAGGCAGCGTTGATTTCGCCCTCGCTCTCCAGCGCGATACCCAACTCCTGCAGCCGCTGCTTGAAGGCGTTGCGGCCCGACAGCTTGCCCAGCACGATCTTGTTGGCGGCCCAGCCCACGTCCTCGGCCCGCATGATCTCGTAGGTGTCGCGGGCCTTGAGCACGCCGTCCTGGTGGATGCCGCTGGCGTGTGCAAACGCGTTGGCGCCCACCACTGCCTTGTTGGGTTGCACCACAAAGCCGGTGGTCTGGCTGACCATGCGCGAGGCCGCGACGATCTGCGTGGCGTCGATGCCCATCTCCAGCTTGAAGTAGTCACGCCGGGTCTTGACCGCCATCACCACCTCTTCGAGCGAGCAGTTGCCCGCGCGCTCGCCCAGTCCGTTGATGGTGCATTCCACCTGGCGGGCGCCGCCAATCATCACGCCAGCCAGCGAGTTGGCCACTGCCATGCCCAAATCGTTGTGGCAGTGCACCGACCAGATCGCCTGGTCGGAGTTGGGGATGCGCTCGCGCAGCGTGCGGATGAAGTTGCCGTACAACTCGGGCACGGCGTAGCCCACGGTGTCGGGGATGTTGAGGGTGGTGGCGCCCTCCTTGATCACCGCCTCCAGCACCCGGCACAAGAAGTCCATGTCCGAGCGGTAACCGTCCTCCGGGCTGAACTCGACGTCGGCACACAGGTTGCGCGCAAAACGCACCGACAGCTTGGCCTGCTCGAACACCTGGTCGGGCGTCATGCGCAGCTTCTTGTCCATGTGCAGCGCACTGGTGGCAATGAAGGTGTGGATGCGCGGGCGCTCGGCGCCGGCCAGGGCCTCGGCAGCGCGGCTGATGTCGCGGTCATTGGCCCGCGCCAGCGAGCAGATGGTGGACTCGCGGACCTGGTTGGCAATCGCCTTGACGGCCTCGAAGTCGCCATTGCTGGACGCGGCAAAACCGGCTTCGATCACGTCCACCCGCAGGCGCTCGAGCTGGCGAGCGATGCGCAGCTTCTCTTCGCGCGTCATTGAGGCGCCGGGCGACTGCTCGCCGTCACGCAGGGTGGTGTCGAAAATGATGAGTTTGTCGGCCATGGGGGTGCTCCTCGGGAGTGGGTTCAGACGGCGGCGGTGGCGGGCGCGGGTTGGGGTACGGATTGGGCAACGGCTTGGGCGGTGCGCGTCAGCGGCAGTTGGCAGCGCACCAACCCCGACACCACCGCCTTCATCGAGGCAGTGACGATGTTGGTGTCGATGCCCACACCGAACAGCGTGCGAGTGTCGCCGATACGCAGCTCCAGGTAGGCGGCGGCCTGGGCTTGCGCACCGCTGCCGATGGCGTGCTCGTGGTAGTCCAGCACCTCCAGTGCGACGCCGGTGGCCCGCTGCAAGCCATCGACAAAAGCCTCGACCGGCCCGGCGCCCTCACCCTGCACCTGCAGCACCTGGGCCGAGCCGGGCACACCGATGCGGACCTGGGCCAGCAGCGTCACGCGGCCGGCGCTGTCCTCGCTGATGTGCTGCTGGTCGATCTGCAGCAAGTCAGCGCCCAGACGGTACTCGGCCTCGAACAGGCCCCAGATGTCAGCCGCCTGCAATTCCCGACCCTGCACGTCCATCACCGCCTGCACGGCGGACGAAAATTCGATCTGCAGCCGGCGTGGCAGCTCCAGCCCGTAGTCGGCCTCCAGCAGGTAGCTGATGCCGCCCTTGCCCGACTGGCTGTTGACCCGGATCACCGCGTCGTAGCTGCGGCCCAGGTCCTTGGGGTCGATCGGCAAATAGGGCATGTCCCAGACATCGCCGTCGCGCCGGGCCGCAAAGGCCTTCTTGATCGCGTCCTGGTGCGAGCCCGAAAACGAGGTGTAGACCAGATCACCCACATACGGATGGCGCGGATGAACCGGCAGCTGGTTGCAGTGCTCGACGGTGCGCCGGATGGTGTCGATGTCCGAGAAGTCCAGCCCGGGATGCATGCCCTGGGTGTTGAGGTTGAGTGCCAGGTTCACCACGTCAACATTGCCGGTGCGCTCGCCATTGCCAAACAGGCAGCCCTCGATGCGGTCACCTCCGGCCATCAGCGCCAATTCGGCCGCTGCCGTGCCGGTGCCACGGTCATTGTGCGGATGGATCGACAGCACGATGGCCTCACGCCGGGCCAGGTGGCGGTGCATCCACTCGACTTGGTCGGCAAACACATTGGGCGTGCTGTGCTCTACCGTGGACGGCAGGTTGATGATGCAGGGCCGGGCTGGGGTCGGTTGCCAGACGGCAGTCACCGCATCGACCACGCGTTTGGCAAACGCCAATTCGGTGCTCGAGAACATCTCGGGCGAGTACTCGAAGGTCCAGGCGGTGCCGGGCTGCGCGGCGGCAAGATCCTTCACCAGGCGGGCGTGGCTGCTGGCCAGCTCGACGATGCCGTCCTCATCCAAGTCCAGCACCACCCGCCGCATCACCGGTGCGGTGGCGTTGTAGAGGTGCACGATGGCGCGTGGCGCGCCCACCAAGGCCTCGAAAGTGCGGGCAATCAATGCGTCACGGGCGGGCGTCAGCACCTGAACCGTCACATCGTCGGGGATCAACCGCTGCTCGATCAACAGGCGCACAAAATCGAAATCCGCCTGCGAGGCCGACGGGAAACCGATCTCGATCTGCTTGAAGCCGATGCGCACCAGGGTCTCGAACATCCGCAGCTTGCGCGCCGGGTCCATGGGTTCGATCAGTGCCTGGTTGCCGTCACGCAGATCGACACTGCACCAGATGGGCGGTCGGGTCAGGACCGCATCGGGCCAGCGGCGGTCTGGCAGGTCAACCCGGGGGCTGGCGCGGTACTTGGCGGCGGGCTGGTCGAGCATGGGCATGGAACACTCCGTGGGGCTAGGTTTGCACCGCAGCTCGGTTGGGAATTCCACAATGAAAACGGCCCGCTGCGTTGCGCTGGGCGGGCCGTCGATCCAAAAAAGTGAGACGAGGATGATCAGCGCGCCTGAGACACCTCAGGTAGTAGCGCGGCAAGGGCTGAACGGATCGTCATAGAGCCAAAATGTAGCATGGACAGTACCGCAATGACCGTGCCGGGTCGAAATCAGCGGTGCATGCCGCGCTCGTCCGGTTCGTCGGTCGAGGTCGAAATCACGCTCACCGGCGTGCCCTTCATGCGCCGGTAGATGTACATGCCGTAGCCCGACAGGCCGTACAGCAGGAACAAGCCAAACAACATGCCCGGCACATGCTGGCTGATTAACGCCATGCCCAGCGCAATGGCCACCAGCGTGACGAAGGGCACCGACTTCTTGAAACCAAAGTCCTTGAAGCTGTAGTACGGCACGTTGGTGACCATGGTCAGGCCGGCGAACAGCGTCAGGCCCCAGGTGGTCCAGACCAGCCAGGGGATGTCCTTGACGCCCTCGCGAAAGCCCGCGTCGTCCATGATCCAGATGAAGCCGGCCACCAGCGCAGCACCCGCCGGGCTGGGCAGGCCTTGAAAGAAGCGCTTGTCGACCACGCCGATGTTGGTGTTGAAGCGCGCCAGCCGCAGCGCCGCGCAGGCGCAGTACACAAAGGCTGCCGCCCAGCCTGCCTTGCCCAGCCCTTTGAGCGCCCACTCGTAGACGATCAGCGCGGGCGCGGCACCAAAGCTCACCATGTCCGACAAGCTGTCCATCTGCTCGCCGAATGCGCTCTGGGTGTTGGTCATGCGGGCCACGCGACCGTCCAGGCTGTCAAGCACCATTGCGCAAAACACACCGATGGCGGCATTGTCAAACCGGCCGTTCATCGCCATCACCACCGCGTAGAAGCCGCCGAACAAGGCCGCCAGCGTGAACAGGTTGGGCAGCACGTAAATGCCCTTGCGGCGGGGTCGGGGCGGGGCTTCAGCGGTGTCGATCTCGTGGGTGGATTCCTGGGGTTCATTCATGGGCGCGAGCATAACGCAGGGCCCCAAAAGCAAAGGGCCGCACTCGGCGGCCCCAGGCACCGGGACAGCGCCGAGCGGCGCAGCCCGCCAAACGCCCACTGCAATCAGTTGCGCGACTTGTCGACCAGCTTGCTGGCCTTGATCCAGGGCATCATCGCGCGCAGCTTTTCTCCGACGACCTCGATCTGGTGCTCTTCGGTCAGGCGGCGGCGACTGATCAGCGTCGGTGCGCCGGCCTTGTTCTCCAGGATGAAGCTCTTGGCGTACTCGCCGGTCTGGATGTCCTTCAAGGCCTGCTTCATTGCCAGCTTGGTCTCGGCGTTGACGATCTTGGGGCCGGTCACGTACTCGCCGTACTCGGCATTGTTCGAGATCGAGTAGTTCATGTTGGCGATGCCACCCTCATAGATCAGGTCGACGATCAGCTTGAGCTCATGCAGGCACTCGAAGTAGGCCATCTCGGGCGCGTAGCCGGCTTCGACCAGGGTCTCGAAACCCGCCTTGATCAGCTCGACCGTGCCACCGCACAGCACGGCCTGCTCGCCAAACAGGTCGGTTTCGGTCTCTTCGCGGAAATTGGTCTCGATGATGCCGGCCTTGCCGCCGCCGTTGGCAGCCGCGTAGGAGAGCGCCAGGTCGCGTGCCTTGCCGGACCTGTCGGCATGAATGGCGATCAGGTGGGGCACGCCGCCACCTTGCGTGTAAGTGTTGCGCACGGTGTGGCCGGGGGCCTTGGGCGCGACCATCCAGACGTCGATGTCTTCGCGCGGCACCACCTGGCCGTAGTGCACATTGAAGCCGTGGGCAAACGCCAGCGAGGCGCCGGCCTTCATGTTGGCGGCGACATCGGCGTTGTAGACGGCAGCGATCTGCTCGTCGGGCAACAGCATCATCACGACATCGGCAGTCTTGACCGCGTCAGCGATCTCGGCCACCTTCAGGCCAGCCTTCTCGGCCTTGGCCCAGGACGCGCCACCCTTGCGCAACGCCACAGTGACCTTGACGCCCGAATCGTT
Source organism: Betaproteobacteria bacterium (assembly GCA_025358155.1). Lineage (GTDB taxonomy): Bacteria > Pseudomonadota > Gammaproteobacteria > Burkholderiales > Burkholderiaceae_C > Pseudaquabacterium. The sequence goes on along the minus strand of JANYKR010000152.1, from coordinate 21,121 downwards.
CAGGTTTTGCGCATGGGCGTGGCCCTGCGAGCCGTAGCCGACGATGGTGACGTTCTTGCCCTTGATCAGGCTCAGGTCGGCGTCTTTGTCGTAAAAAACTTTCATGGGTTTCTCCAGGGTCGGGGTTGGTTGTTGGGGATGCTGTCGGACAAAACTGAAGCTCAAACTCTCAAGATGCGCTCGCCGCGGCCGATGCCGCTGGCGCCGGTGCGCACGGTTTCCAGAATCGCGCTGCGGTCAATGCCGTCGATAAAGGCGTCGAGCTTGCCAGCGTCGCCGGTCAGCTCCAGCGTGTAGCTTTTTTCGGTCACGTCGATGATGCGGCCACGGAAGATGTCGGCCATGCGCTTCATTTCCTCGCGCTCCTTGCCGACGGCGCGCACTTTGATCAGCATCAGCTCACGCTCGGTAAAGCTGCCCTCGGTCAGGTCCACCACCTTGACCACCTCGATCAGCCGATTCAAATGCTTGGTGATCTGCTCGATCACCTCGTCCGAGCCGGTGGTGACGATGGTCATGCGCGAGAGCGAGGCGTCTTCGGTCGGCGCCACCGTCAGGCTCTCGATGTTGTAGCCGCGGGCCGAAAACAGCGCCACCACGCGGGACAAGGCACCGGGCTCGTTTTCGAGCAGCACGGCAATGATGTGTCTCATGTCTATCCTTGGTTGGCGGGGTTCTTCACGCTCGGCGGCGGTAACCGCCGGCGCTTGGCCGCGCCGATCAACAAACTTGTCGAAATAATGGCTCTGAAGCAGTGCGCGGCTTCCGGTGATCCGCGATGCCTGCCACGGTCGTGGCAGACACCCGGATCACCTCGGGCCGATCACAAGTCTTCTGAGCCCAGCAGCATCTCGCTGATGCCCTTGCCCGCCTGCACCATCGGCCAGACGTTTTCGGTCTGGTCGGTGCGCACGTCCAGAAAGACCGTGCGGTCCTTCAGGCGGAGCATTTCCTTGAGCGCCGGCTCCACCTCGGACGGCCGCTCGATCTTCAGGCCGACATGGCCGTAGGCTTCGGCGAGCTTGACGAAGTCGGGCAGCGCGTCCATGTAGCTGTGCGAGTAGCGGCCGCCGTAGTCGATCTGCTGCCACTGGCGCACCATGCCCAGGTAGCGGTTGTTCAGCGACACGATCTTGACGGGGGTCTTGTACTGCTGGCAGGTGGACAACTCCTGGATGCACATCTGGATCGAGCCTTCGCCGGTGATGCAAAACACCTCCGACTCAGGCTTGGCGAGCTTGATGCCCATGGCATACGGCAAGCCCACACCCATCGTGCCCAGGCCACCTGAGTTGATCCAGCGCCGGGGCTCCTCGAAGCGGTAGTACTGCGCCGCCCACATCTGGTGCTGCCCGACATCGCTGGTGATGTAGGTGTCGATGTCCTTGGTCAGCTCACACAAGGTCTGCACCACAAACTGAGGCTTGATCACGTCGTCGCTGGGCTTGTAGGCCAGGCATTCACGCTTGCGCCACTCGTTGATCTGGCCCCACCAGGACGACAGCGCGCTCACGTCGGGCCGCACTTGCGACTCCTTGACGTAGGCGATCATCTCCAGCAGCACGTCCCGGGTGTCGCCGACGATCGGGATATCGACCTTGACCCGCTTGGAGATCGACGATGGGTCGATATCGACATGGATGATCTTGCGCTCGACCGAAGCAAAGTGCTTGGGGTTGCCGATCACCCGGTCATCAAAACGCGCACCCACCGCCAGCAGCACATCACAGTGCTGCATCGTCATGTTGGCTTCGTAGGTGCCGTGCATGCCCAGCATGCCCAGGAACTTGGGGTCGCTCGCCGGCATTGCGCCCAGCCCCATCAGCGTGTTGGTGCAGGGGATTCCCAGCAAATGCGCCAACTCCCGCAACTCTGCCGACGCGTTGCCCAGGATCACGCCGCCGCCGGTGTAGAGGTAGGGCCGCTTGGCCGCCAGCAGCAACTGCATGGCCTTGCGGATCTGGCCGCCATGGCCCTTCTTGACCGGGTTGTACGAACGCATCTCCACCCGGTCGGGGTACGAAAACGCGCAGGTCTTGAGCGACACGTCCTTGGGGATGTCCACCACCACCGGGCCGGGCCGGCCGGTGCGGGCGATGTGGAAGGCTTTCTTGAGCGTCAGTGCCAGGTCGCGCACGTCCTTGACCAGGAAGTTGTGCTTGACGATCGGCCGGGTGATGCCGACCGTGTCGCACTCTTGGAAAGCGTCCAGCCCGATGGCCGGTGTCGGTACCTGCCCGGTGATGATCACCATCGGGATCGAGTCCATGTAGGCGGTGGCGATGCCGGTGATCGCATTGGTCACTCCCGGGCCGCTGGTGACCAGTGCGACGCCGACCTCGCCGGTGGCGCGGGCATAACCGTCGGCGGCGTGCACGGCGGCCTGCTCATGGCGCACCAGCACATGCTCGATGGTCTGCTGTTTGTAGAGTGCGTCGTAGATGTAGAGCACCGCCCCGCCGGGGTAGCCCCACATGAACTTGACGTTCTCGGCTTGCAGGCAGCGCACCAGGATCTCGGAGCCGTTGAGCTCGGGCGCCGGGGCTGCGGAAAGGCTTGGGGTTGGGGCAAGCAGCGAGGAGACGCGCTTGTTGTCTGCGGTAGAAATATCCATGAAGAACCTTTGTGAATTTCTCTGACGAAAATCCATCGGTGCTCCTCCCCTCGCCCTCGTAAGGCGGGATCAGAACCTGGGAGATCAAAAACAAGAGGCTGCCTTGGGTGGGCGAGCCTGCTTCAGACCAGTGACGCTTTAAGCGAGGGCGGATTATCGCACCAGTTCGTCGCGCCGTCGCCCCGTTGCCGGGCGTGCACCGCCCCAAGTGCGATACTCAAAGGCTATTCAGGACCGCAGACACAGCGAGTGCAGCGGCGCAACTTTGGCCAGCGACAAAGAACTTTCCGATTTCCTCAAGAGCGTCGAGAAACGCGCCTTCAAGCGCACCGTGTACGCGGTGCGAGACGAGGATGCCGCGCTCGATGTCGTGCAGGACTCGATGATCCGCCTGGCCGAGAAGTACGCTGATCGGCCACCTGCGGAGTTGCCGTTGCTCTTCCAGCGCATTTTGTCCAACGCCACGATGGACTGGTTCCGCCGCCAGAAGGTGCGGAACTCGGTGTTGAAAAACATGTCCGACTTTGATGTCGACGCCGGCGATGGAGATTTTGACCTGTTGGAGAGCTTGGAGTCGGCAGAAGGCATGCTCGGCGCTGAAAGTGCCGCTGACACCGTCTCGCGGTCACAGATCTTGCTTGCGATCGAAGCGCAGGTGGCCGAACTGCCTCCACGTCAACGGGAAGCCTTCTTGCTGCGTTACTGGGAAGAGCATGATGTTGCCGAAACGGCTTCGGTCATGGGCTGCTCGGAAGGCAGTGTGAAAACACACTGCTCCAGGGCAGTGCACGCCCTGGCCAAGGCACTCCGAACCAAGGGAATAACGCTGTGAACACCTTCAACCCCCATTTGCGCGCACCGCCAGCGCCGCTGCACACCGACTCGCTCGAAGGTCAGGTGGCGCTTCGTATTGCCGCCCGGCTCAGCGCCGGGGCTGAGTCCTTGCCGCACGACATCAGTGAGCGGCTGCGGTTTGGCCGCGAGCGCGCGCTGGCCTTGGCCAAGCAACAGCGCCACGCCGCTGCGCTCGTCCCGGCCCAGACCGTCAACGTCTCAGGCCGTGCTGCAGTGCTGGGTGGGCCGCCTTCACTTTGGCTGCGCCTGGCCTCGGCACTGCCTCTGGTGGTGTTGGTGGCTGGCCTGGTGATGATTCAGCATCACCATGACTTTGAGCAGATCACGGCTGCGGCTGAAATCGACAGCGCCTTGCTGGCCGACGAACTGCCGCCTGCCGCCTACGGCGACCCGGGCTTCTCGGAGTTTTTGCACAGCGTCGAAGCGCCCTGAACGCGGGCGGACTGGAGATGTCGCGTATCACGCTGGGCAGTTGGCTCTTGCTGGCCCTGATGGGTTGGACTGGCACCGCTGCACCAGCATGGGGCCAGAGCGCGAGTGCGCCAGCGGCCGCCAACAAACCGGCCAATTCAGGGCCAACCTGGTCCAGCCTGACCCCACAGCAGCGTAAAGCCTTGAGTCCGCTGGAGCGCGACTGGGCCAGCCTGGATGCGACCCGCAAGTCCAAGTGGCTGGAGGTCGCGGTTCGGTTCCCCGCCATGCCGCAGGCCGACCAGCAACGGGTGCAGGAGCGCATGGCCGAATGGGCGCGCATGACACCGGCTGAGCGTGGCCGGGCACGCCTGTCGTTCCAGGAGTCAAAACAGTTCTCTCCTGAACAAAAGCAAGCGCGTTGGGAGGCCTATCAGGCCCTGCCGGACGACGAGCGCCGCGCATTGGCCAACCGCAACCAGACCAGCACCAGCACGGCGCCGTCCGGCGCAAACCCAGGCAAAGCTCCGGCAGGCTCGCCGCCTCTTGCCACGCAGGCCCAGCCAGCCGGCGCCGGTTCGAGCAACGTGCCGGCCGCGCGCCCGGCAGCCTCAGGTGTCGCGGCCCGGCCGGTAGCGCCGACGATGGTGCAAGCCAAGCCCGGCGCGACCACCATCTTGATGACCACGCCGGCCGAACCCCCCGCGCACCACCGCCCGGGCCAACCCAAGATCGCAGCCAAGCCTGGCCAGGTCGACAGCAGCACCTTGCTGCCGCAAAGCGGTCCACAGGCCGCCTCATCCTCGCCCCGCTTGCCATGACGGTCGGCCGCACCGCTGACGGCAAGCAGGCGCTTGCCGGGCAAGCTGTTGCCGAAACAGCCGCGCCGACCGTGCCGCCAACATCCGCCATGCCGGCTGCGTCCGCTGGCTGCGAAAACCCCAGCCGAGCGCCGGCCCTTGCCCGTCGAATGGCAGCGTTTGTCTACGAGGGCGTGCTGCTGTTTGGCGTGCTGATGACCGCTGGCCTGCTGTTTTCCGGCCTGACCCAGCAGCGCCATGCCCTGCAGGGCAAGACCGGCCTGCAGGCATTCTTGTGGGTGGTGCTGGCGATCTACTTCACCGCATTCTGGTCACGCGGCGGGCAGACCGTGGCCATGAAGGCCTGGCACCTGCGCCTGGTCAGCGCCGATGGCACACCGGTGCCGCAGTGGCGCGCCCTGTTGAGATTTGGCCTGGCCTGGCTGTGGTTTGTGCCGGCCTGGGCCACGGCCCACTTTGCCGGGCTGCAGGGCGGCGCGGGTTTTGGGCTCGCGATGCTGGTCGGCGTGTTGGGCTATGCCGCGTTGACCGGCCTGCGACAAGACCGGCAATTTGTGCATGACGCCCTCTGCGGCACCCGGGTGGTCGATTGGCGCCCGGCAATGTCGGCCAGCGCAAAATGGTGGCATCTGTGATGTCGTCCCAACCTGCCCCGACAGTCTTGCATCCATGACAACGTCACCCGCTCGCGCCCCGTTTTCAGTCTGCGTCTACTGCGGCTCGCGCCTGGGCAAGCAGCCCGCCTACCTGGCGCTGGCCGAGGCCCTGGGCACCGCGATCGGCCGACGCGGCTGGCAACTGGTTTACGGCGGTGGCCGGGCCGGATTGATGGGCGCGGTGGCGGATGCAACGCTGGCGGCCGGCGGGCGGGTGGTGGGTGTGATTCCCGAGTCGCTGATGACGCTGGAGGTTGGCCACGCCGGCCTCAGCGAGTTGCATGTGGTGGGCACCATGCACCAGCGCAAGCAGATGATGGCCGAGCGCTCGGACGCCTTCATTGCCATGCCCGGCGGCATCGGCACTTTTGAGGAGCTGTTTGAAGTCTGGACCTGGCGCCACCTGGGCTACCACGAGCGGCCGCTGGGGCTGCTCGATGCAGCGGGCTACTGGGCGCCGTTGCTCGCCTTCTTGCGGCACTCGGTGGCGCAAGGCTTCATGGGCGACGACCAGATGGCCATGCTGCACACCGCTGCAGATGCTGAGTCGCTGCTCAACACCCTTTTTGCTGCCCGTAGCAGCACTGCAGCCGCTGACTTCAACAAGATTTGAACAAAGCCGTGCTCAGACCGCCGCCTCATCGGTCTCGCCGGTGCGGATGCGCACCACTTGCTCGACCGGGGTGACAAAAATCTTGCCGTCGCCGATCTTGCCGGTCTTGGCGGCCTTGACGATGGCCTCCAGACAGCGATCTACGTCGCTGTCCTTGACGACGACTTCGACCTTGACCTTGGGCAGAAAGTCAACCACGTACTCGGCACCGCGGTACAGCTCGGTGTGGCCCTTTTGCCGGCCGAAGCCCTTGACCTCGGTGACGGTCAAGCCCGAGACCCCCACATCGGCCAGCGCCTCGCGCACTTCTTCGAGCTTGAAGGGCTTGATGATGGCGGTGATCTGTTTCATGACGGGCTCCGGAGGCGGCTGGACAGGTGACTCAATTTAAGCACGGAACTTCGAGGTGATGGGGTAGCGCCAGTCACGTCCGAAGGCCCGGTGCGTGATGCGGATGCCCACCGGCGACTGGCGGCGCTTGTATTCATTGATCTTGATCAGCCGGGTGACCCGTTCGACATCGGCGCTGGCAAAGCCGGCCGCCACGATCTCGGCCATCGACTGGTCCTCCTCCATGTAGCGCGCCAGGATCGCGTCGAGCACAGCGTAGGGCGGCAGGCTGTCCTGGTCGGTCTGGTCGGGGCGAAGCTCCGCCGATGGCGGGCGGGTGATGATGCGTTCGGGGATCACCGGGCCGGTGCTGCCGTCGGCGCGCCGGCTGGGTTGCTGGTTCTTCCATTCGCAGAGTCGGTAGACCAGGGTCTTGGCCACGTCCTTGATCACCGCAAAGCCGCCGGCCATGTCACCGTACAGCGTGCAGTAGCCGGTGGCCATCTCGCTTTTGTTGCCAGTGGTCAGCACGATCGATCCGAACTTGTTGGACAAGGCCATCAGCAAGGTGCCACGGATGCGGGCCTGGATGTTTTCTTCGGTCGCATCCTCGGCCAGCCCGACAAACTCGATCGCCAGGCTGCTGCGAAAGGCTTCGAACATCGGCAGGATCGAAATCTCGTCGTAGCGCACGCCCAGCCGCTCCGCCATCTCGCGGGCGTCAATCCATGAGATGTCGGCGGTGTAGGGCGAGGGCATCATCACCGTGCGCACCCGGTCGGCCCCCAGCGCATCGACCGCAATCGCCAGCACCAGGGCTGAATCCACGCCGCCCGACAGGCCCAGGATGATGCCCGGGAAGCCGTTCTTGTCGACGTAGTCGCGCACACCGGTCACCAGCGCGGCCCAGGCCTGGGCTTCAAGCTCGGGCACCGGCTGCACCGTGCCGGTGATCTGGCCGTCGCTCAGCCAGTCCAGGCTCACCAGGCCCTCCTCGAAGCAGGCACCGCGCGCGGCCACCCGTCCCTGGGCGTCGAGCGCAAATGAGGCGCCGTCAAACACCACTTCGTCCTGGCCGCCGACCAGGTGCGAGTACAGCAGCGGCAGGCCTGAGGCCGCCACCCGCTGCACCATGCGCGCCTCGCGCTCGCCGCCCTTGTCGAGATGGAAGGGCGAGGCATTGATCACGCACAGCATTTCAGCGCCCGCAGCGCGGGCAGCCTGAGCGGGTTCGTCGAACCAGGCGTCCTCACAGATCAACAGGCCAAAACGCCGTCCGCCGGCGCCAAATACCACTGCGCCCAGCCCGGCGTCGCGGCCTGAGGCAAAGTAGCGCCGCTCATCAAACACTTGGTAGTTGGGCAATTCACGCTTGCAGTAGGTGGCCTGCACGGCGCCCTCAGACAACACCGAAGCGGCATTGAAGCGCAGCTGCACCGCATGCGACCGCGACCGCACATCACCCAACACACCCGACTGGTGCGGATGACCCACCACCACCGTCAGACCCGCCAGCGGCGCCAGCGCCTGCGCCAGATCAGTCAACGCAACCGCGCAGGCCTGCATGAAGGCCGGCCGCAGCAGCAGGTCCTCGGGCGGATAGCCGGTGAGTGCCAGTTCGGGCGTTACCAGCAAGCACGCGCCATCGGCATGGGCTTGCTCCGCGCACTCGACAATGCGGCGGGCATTGCCCGCCAGATCACCCACCGTGGCGTTGAACTGGGCCAGCGCAATGCGCACCGTGCCGGACTTGGGAGTTGACATATTTTGAGCAATCAGCCGCAAGGCAAACACATGGCCGATGATCTTATCCGGGTCCACGACGACCCCACGGCCCTGGACGGCAAGGCCTGGAATGCGCTGCTGGAGCGCCAGTCCCAGCCCACACCCTTCATGCGCTGGGAGTACCTTGCAGCACTGCATGCGTCGGGCAGTGCGGTGCCTGAGACCGGCTGGGCACCGCGCTTTCTCACGGTGTGGCGCGGCAGCGAGTTGGTCGCGGCTGCGCCGGCCTACCTCAAGAGCCACTCCTACGGCGAGTACGTGTTCGACTGGGCCTGGGCCGACGCCTACCAGCGCCATGGCCTGGCCTACTACCCCAAATTGCTGGTGGCGGTGCCGTTCACACCGGTGCCCGGCAGCCGGCTGCTGGCCCATGACGAGCCGGCCCGGCAACGGCTGCTGGCCGCGCTGGCACAACTGGCCCGGCAAGAGAAGGCGTCGTCACTGCACCTGCTGTTCCACGCCGAGGATGAAGCGGCAGCCATCCTTGACCGACAACTGCTGGTGCGCCAGGGTGTGCAGTTTCATTGGACGCAGGACGTGGCAGCGCCCTGGTCGGACTTCAGCGCCTTTTTGGCCAGCCTGCAGCGCGACAAGCGCAAAAAGATCTTGCAAGAGCGGCGCAAGGTGGCTGAAGCGGGGGTGGATTTCAGCGCCCACCCAGGCTCGGAAATCACGCCCGCACTGTGGCAATTTTTCTACCATTGCTACACCTTGACCTACCGCGCCCACCATTCCACGCCCTATCTGACGCCGGCCTTTTTTGCCGCCATGGCAAGCAGCATGCCGGAGAACTGGCTGATGTTTGTGGCCCGGCGCGCGGGCGAGCCCATCGGCGTCTCGCTGGTGGCGCTGGACCCGGCGCGGCGTGAGGCCTACGGGCGCTACTGGGGCTGCACCGAGTTTGTGCCCTGCCTGCACTTCGAGGCCTGCTACTACCAGCCGCTGCAGTGGTGCATCCAGCACAGCTACCGGCGCTTTGAGGGCGGCGCGCAGGGCGAGCACAAGATGGCGCGCGGCCTGCTGCCGGTGGGCACCCGGTCGGCGCACTGGCTGGCGCACCCCCAGTTCTCGGCGGCGGTGGCCGACTTTCTGCAGCGCGAGGGCCACGGCATCGCGTCTTATGTGGACGAATTGCGCGAACACAGCCCGTTCAAGCTGGCGTCTTGACACCAGACAAGCCACTGCAGCGCTGAATTTAACCAAGACTCTAGGGTTTGCCCTAGGATTGGGCAACACACTGATGAGCCTCAAGCGGCCCGCTTGGGGCCTGCCCTTCTGGATACCCGAATGGACAAGCATTACCTGACGCCGCTGTTTTCACCCGAATCCATCGTCGTTTTTGCGGGCGACCCGGCCCAGCCAGAGTCCCACACACCGCTGGCGCGTGCGGTGCTGGACGGCTTGCGCGGCGAGGGCTCATCGCCCGGCAAAGCATTTTCCGGCCCCGTCAGCTATTACGACATCCACATGACCGGCACGCTGGCCGATCTGGCGCTGGCGCGAGCCGACCTGGCCATCATTGCGCTGCCCAGCGCCGAGATTGCCGCCGCGCTGGAGGTGGCCGTGCGAATCCGCTGCCGCGCTGCGCTGGTGCTCTCCAACGGCCTGCCGGCGGCGCAGTGTGCCGAGTTGATGGCGATTGCCAAACGGCACGGCGTGCACCTGCTCGGGCCCAACAGCCTGGGCTTCCAGCGCCCGTCCCTGGGCCTGAACGCCAGCGCTGCGGGCATGTTGGCGGCACCCGGTCCGCTGGCGCTGGTGTCGCAGTCGGGCGCGCTGACCTCGTCGATCCTGGACTGGGCCCAACACAACGGTGTCGGCTTTTCGACCGTGATCTCGCTGGGCCCGAACACGGCGGTGGACTTGCCGCAAGCGCTGGACTTTCTGGCCAACGACGGCGCCACCCAGTCGATCCTGGTCTACATGGAGGGCATCCGCAACGCCCGCCGGTTCATGAGCGCGTTGCGCGCTGCGGCCCACGCCAAGCCGGTGGTGGTGATGAAAGCCGGGCGATGGCCCGCAGGGTCCAAGGCCGCACTCACCCACTCGGCCGCCATCGTCGGCAGCGATGATGTGTTCGAGGCCGCACTGCGCCGGGCTGGCGCCGTGCGGGTGCGGGTTTTCACCCAGCTCTTTTCAGCCGCAAAGTGTCTGGCATCGCGCTACCGGCCGGTGGGCAAGCGGCTGGCCATCGTCACCAATGGCGGCGGGCCGGGCGTCTTGGCGGCCGACTGGGCCTGCGAGATCGGACTGAGGGTGGTCACGCTCGGCGAGGCCACGCGCGCCGAGTTGGCTGCCAAATTGCCGGACAGCGCCAACCTCGGCTCGGTGATCGACCTGGGCGAAGACGCCCTGCCCGAGCACTACAGCGCCGCCCTGCTGGCCTGCGGCCGCGACACCGGCTGCGACGGCATGCTGGCGATCTACTCACCCAAGCCCGGCAGCGACCCGGCGGCCGCGGCGAAGAGCGTGACCGAGGTCTTCCGCCTCACCGGCAAGCCGGTGCTGGCCTGCTGGATGGGCGATGCCCGCGTGGTGGCCGCGCGCGAGGTGCTCAACAACGTGGCGATCCCGAGCTTCCGGACGCCCGAGGCGGCAGTCGATGCGTTTGGCAACATCGCCAGCTTCTACCAGAATCAGCAGTTGCTGCAGCAGACGCCGCCGCCCAATTCGAGCCTGGCCAAGCCCGACATCGAGGGCGCACGGCTGCTGATCGAGGCGGTGCTGGCCGAGCGCCGCAAGGTATTGACCGAAATGGAGTCGAAGGCGCTGCTGGCGGCCTTCCACATCCCCGTTACCCGCACCATGCTGGCGCGCAGCGCCAACGAGGCGATGCTGATCGCTGCCCAACTCGGCTACCCGGTGGCGCTGAAGATCGACTCGCCCGACATCAGCCACAAGAGCGATGTGCAGGGCGTGGCGCTCAATGTGCTGTCGGCCAGCCAGGTGCGGGACGTCTACACCGACATGCTGGCGGCGGTCAAAAGAGCGCAGCCGACGGCGCGCATCAACGGTGTGACGATCCAGCCGATGTCGGGCCAGCGCCACGGCCGCGAGATCTACATCGGCCTGACCACCGATGATCCCTTCGGCCCGGTCATCACCTTCGGTGCCGGCGGCACCATGATCGAGCTGATCGCCGACCGGGCGATGGAGCTGCCACCACTCAATCAGTTTCTGGCGCACCAACTGATCGAGCGCTCACGCATCGCCGAGATGCTGGGCGAGTGGCGCGGCACACCGGCTGCCGACCTGGTGGCGATCGAGCAAATCCTGCTGCGGGTGTCCGAGATGGTCTGCGAACTGCCGCAGCTGCGCGAGATGGACATCAACCCGATCATCGTGGACGAGACCGGCGCGGTGGCGGTGGACGCCCGGGTGGTGATCGAACACGCGCCGCCCTCGACCGCTGGCAACAGCCGGGGCGCGGGCGACTACAGCCACCTCGCGATCCTGCCCTACCCCAGCGCCTACGAGCGCGAATGGCCGATGAAGGGTGGTGACCTCTACACCATCCGGCCGATCCGGCCCGACGATGCCGACATGCTGCAGGCCTTTGTGCGCGGCATGTCTCAGGAGAGCCGCTACTTCCGCTTTGCCAGCACCATGCCCGAGCTGCCAGCCCGCATGCTGGCGCGCTACACCTTGATCGACTACGACCGTGAGATGGCGCTGGTGGCCGTGCACCGCAGCCGCTCGGCTGCGGCCGACGGCGAGTTCAGCGAGACCGAACAGATCATCGGCGTGTCACGCTACATCACCAACCCGGACCAGACCAGTTGCGAGTTCTCGCTGGCGGTGTCTGACCAGCACAAGGGTCAGGGCCTGGGATCGCGGCTGATGCTGTCGATCATGGAGTTTGCCCGCGCCAAAGGCCTGACCGAGATCGACGGCCTGGTGCTGGTCAACAACCCCAACATGCTGCGCCTGATGACCAGCCTGGGTTACAGCGTGCAGCCGTTTGCCGAGGACCCGGACTTCAAGCTGGTGCGCAAGGCGCTGTAGCCAGCCACCCTGCGCTGAGCCGGTCCGATGGCCGGCTCAGCGCTTCTGCTGGGCCGCCTCGAAGCTGGCCATGCCGTTGACTATTTCTTCGTGTGCGCCTTCGACTCCGGTCCAGCCGGTGACCTTGACCCACTTGCCTTCTTCCAGATCCTTGTAGTGCTCAAAGAAGTGCTGGATGGTCTTGATGCGCAGCGGGTTCAGGTCTTCGGGCTTTTTCCACTGGCTGTAGATCGACAGCACCTTGTCGATCGGCACCGCCAGCAGCTTGTTGTCACCGCCAGCCTCGTCTTCCATCTTCATCATGCCGATGGCGCGGCAGGTCACCACCACGCCCGTCAGCAGCGGCACCGGCGTGATCACCAGCACGTCCACCGGGTCACCGTCGTCGGACAAGGTGTTGGGGATGTAGCCGTAGTTGCAGGGGTAGTGCATCGCCGTGCTCATGAAGCGGTCGACAAACATGGCGCCAGTCTCGTGGTCGACTTCGTACTTGATCGGGTCCGCATTCATCGGGATTTCGATGATGACGTTGAATTCCTGGGGCGCCTTGGCGCCGGGCGTCACGTTGTGCAGGCTCATGGAGGACTCGCTGGCAAAGGGGGAAACCCGCATTCTACGAAGCGGGCTTGCCAGGCCCTGACAGCCGGGGCCGGGCCAACCGCCGGGGTTCGGGCGATAGACATTCATTTGCGCTACCGCAGGAAAACACCGTGCCGGGGCCGTCAGCCTTCACTTACATTTCTTGCGCGACCGCCTGGCTTGGCTGCCCAATCGGCAGACGGGCACCTGAAACACCAACGGCGGCGTATCCATCAGTGGACTTGTACCGAGGAAGGAGATACCTTGATTTCGAACAACATGGCGCTCTACGTAGCGCTGGCGTGCGGCCTCGCGGCTGTGCTTTACGGGTTTGTGCAACGCAGCTGGATCTTGCGGCAGGACGCGGGCAACGCCCGGATGCAAGAGATTGCCGGCGCCATCCAGCAAGGTGCCGCCGCCTACCTGGCGCGCCAGTACCGCACCATCGCCATCGTCGGTGTGGTGCTTGCAGTGCTGATCGGGGTGTTTCTGGACGGCACCACCGCTGTCGGTTTTGTACTGGGTGCAGTGCTCTCGGGTGCCTGCGGCTTCATCGGCATGAACGTCTCGGTCAAGGCCAATGTGCGCACCGCGCAGGCCGCCACCAAGGGCATCGGCCCGGCACTGGATGTCGCTTTCAAGGGCGGCGCCATCACCGGCATGCTGGTGGTGGGCCTGGGCCTGCTGGGCGTGGGCATCTTCTTCCTGTTCCTCACCGGCAATGGCAACCTGACGCCGGACAAGAGCTTGACCACGGTGCTCAAACCGCTGCTGGGTTTTGCCTTCGGCTCGTCGCTGATCTCGATCTTTGCGCGCTTGGGTGGCGGCATCTTCACCAAGGGCGCCGACGTGGGCGCTGACCTGGTGGGCAAGGTTGAAGCCGGCATCCCCGAGGACGACCCGCGCAACCCGGCCGTGATTGCCGACAACGTCGGCGACAACGTCGGCGACTGCGCCGGCATGGCCGCCGACCTGTTCGAGACCTACGCCGTCACGCTGATTGCGACGATGGCGCTGGGCGCGCTGATAGTGGCCGCAGCGCCGATGGCCGCGGTGATTTACCCGCTGCTGCTGGGCGGGGTGTCGATCATCGCTTCGATCATCGGTTGCAGCTTTGTCAAGGCATCGCCCGGCATGAAAAACGTGATGCCGGCGCTGTACAAGGGCCTGGCGGTGGCAGGCGTGTTGTCGCTGATCGCGTTTTACTTTGTCACCAAGGCGGTGATGCCCGATGACGCGCTGGGTGCCGGCACCCAGATTCGCCTGTGGGGCGCCTGCGCCGTGGGCCTGGTGCTGACGGCCGCGCTGGTCTGGGTCACCGAGTACTACACCGGCACCCAGTACCCGCCGGTCAAGCACATTGCGCAAGCCTCCACCACCGGCCACGGCACCAACATCATCGCCGGCCTTGGCGTGTCGATGCGCTCGACGATGTGGCCGGTGCTGTGCATCTGCGCCGCCATCCTGGCGGCCTACAGCCTGGGCGGCCTGTACGGCATCGCCACCGCAGCCACCGCCATGCTCAGCATGGCCGGCATCGTGGTGGCACTCGACGCCTACGGCCCGATCACCGACAACGCCGGCGGCATTGCCGAGATGGCCGAGTTGCCCAAATCGGTGCGTGACGTGACCGACCCGCTCGACGCGGTCGGCAACACCACCAAGGCGGTGACCAAGGGCTATGCCATCGGCTCCGCCGGCCTGGCCGCGCTAGTGCTGTTTGCCGACTACACCCACTCGCTGGAAGGGCGAGGTTTTTCCATCTCGTTTGACCTGAGCGACCCCAAGGTCATCATCGGCTTGTTCATCGGCGGGCTGATCCCCTACCTGTTCGGCGCGATGGCGATGGAGGCGGTGGGCCGTGCTGCCGGGTCGGTGGTGGTTGAGGTGCGCCGGCAATTTGCCGACGGCCAGATCATGGCCGGCAAGCGCAAGCCCGACTACAGCGCAGCGGTGGACATGCTCACCAGCGCGGCCATCAAGGAGATGATCGTGCCGTCGCTGCTGCCGGTGGTGGTGCCTGTGGTGGTCGGTTTGACCCTGGGTGCGGCAGCGCTGGGTGGCCTGCTGATGGGCACGATCGTGACTGGCCTGTTTGTCGCGATCTCAATGTGTACCGGTGGCGGCGCCTGGGACAACGCCAAGAAGTACATCGAGGACGGCCACTTCGGCGGCAAAGGCAGCGAGACCCACAAGGCCGCCGTCACTGGTGACACCGTGGGCGACCCGTACAAGGACACTGCCGGCCCGGCTGTGAACCCGCTGATCAAGATCATCAACATCGTGGCGCTGCTGATCGTGCCGCTGTTGCCGGTGCCCACCGGGGGCGTGCACGCGGGCACGGTGCCAGCCGCTGCGCCGGTTGCGGTGGTGGCGCCAACGGTGGTGGCCTCTGCGGCCACACCGACCCTGACGATGGCCCCGGCAGCCGCAGCGCCAGCCAGCGAGGCGGCATCCAAGTGACGACGCCGGGCGCATGAGCCCGCGCCAGCGGCTGGCCGTCACCGGCAGCTGTCGGTAAGATCTGACAGGGCCAGCCAGCATGCTGGCCCTTTTTACGTGCCCATGCTTGTGAAGCGTCGGCACTCAAGCTGCCCAGCGCAGGAGCCTGCCCAATGTCAGACAAAAAGGCCATTCTGGTCATCGGAGCCGGTGATGCCACCGGTGGCGCCATCGCCCGACGCTTTGCGCGCGAGGGCTACATCGCCTGCGTCACCCGGCGCACGGCCGACAAGCTGGAGCCGCTGGTCGCCCAAATCCGGGCCGAAGGCGGGCAGGCCCACGGCTTTGGCAGCGACGCACGCAAAGAAGAAGACATGGTCGCGCTCGTCGAGCAGATTGAGCGCGACATCGCACCCATAGAAGTGGCGGTGTTCAACATCGGCGCCAACGTGCGCTTCGGCATCACTGAGACCACCGCACGGGTCTACCACAAGGTCTGGGAAATGGCCTGCTTTGGCGGCTTCTTGATGGGCCGCGAAACCGCCAAGGTGATGCTGCCCCGCGGCCGAGGCACGATCATCTTCACGGGCGCCACCGCCAGCCTGCGCGGCCGCGAAGGCTACGCAGCATTTGCCGGCGCCAAACATGCGTTGCGCGCCTTGGCGCAAAGCATGGCGCGTGAACTCTGGCCCAAGGGCATCCATGTGGCCCATCCGGTGATCGATGGCGCCATCGACACCGAGTTCATCCGCAGCAATTTTCCGGACCGCTACGCGATGAAGGGCCAGCAGGGCATCCTGAACCCGGACTCGATCGCCGACGCCTACTGGCAAATCCACCAGCAGCCCCGCGATGCCTGGACCCACGAGACCGAGCTGAGGCCCTGGCTTGAGGCCTGGTGAACGCCCGGTTCGAACTGATCACCCCCCCGGAACCACCCAGACAGGCTCCCCATGAAACCGGTTCAAGTGCAATTCCTCTTCGACTTCGGCAGCCCCAATGCCTACCTCTGCCACAAGGTGTTGCCAGGCATCGCGTCGCGCACCGAGGTTCAAATCGAGTACGTGCCGATCCTGCTCGGCGGCCTGTTCAAGCTGAGCAACAACCGCTCGCCGGCGGAGGCTTTTGCCAACATTCCCAAAAAGCGCGCCTACGACCAACTGGAGCTGGAGCGCTTCGTCGCCAAACACCAACTTGGGCGATTCCAGATGAACCCGCACTTTCCGGTCAACACTTTGAAGATCATGCGGCTGGCGGTCGCAGCACAGGCCCTGGGCTGCGGGCCACACTACATCGATGCGATGTACGCGGCGATGTGGGAGCAGGGGCGCAACATGAGCGATGACGGCGAGATCGCAGCGGTGCTGGCTGAGGCTGGCCTGGACGGCGAATCGCTGCTGGCCTTGGCCCAGGCACCGGACATCAAGGCCCGGCTGGTCGCCAACACGCAGTCGGCGTTTGATCACGGCGCATTCGGCTCGCCGTCTTTCCTGGTGGGTAAGGCGCTGTTTTTTGGCAAGGACCGCTTGCAGGACGTCGAGGACGAAATCCTGCGTCAACAGTCTGCATCCTGACAACCCACCGGTCTGACCGTCAGGCCATCAAACGCCCATCCGACCACGCTGCCAGTGCAAAAGCTCGGCTGACTACCGCACCCGCAGTGAATGAGGTGATGCAGGCAACATTGTCAGGCGCCCACACCGGGCTATGGTGGGCATAGCCAGAGCCGACTGGCCCGGACAGCCGCGGCCGACTACTCTTGAGGGCTCATCAGCATCCCCAGAGAGATTCGCATGACAGCCGAAGCAAAGTGCCCGTTCCAGAACGGCGCGAAATCACAGACGATGGCCGGTGGTGGCCAGGGCAACCGGGCCTGGTGGCCCGAGCAACTGAATCTGGCGATGCTGCACCAGCACTCTGCCCGGTCCAACCCGATGGCGCCAGACTTCAACTACGCCGAGACCTTCAAACAGCTCGATTTCGCCGGCCTGAAGCGAGACCTGCTAGCGCTGATGACCGACTCGCAAGACTGGTGGCCGGCCGACTACGGCCACTACGGGCCGCTGTTCATCCGCATGGCCTGGCACGCCGCTGGCACCTACCGTATCGGCGACGGGCGCGGCGGCGCGGGCAGCGGCCAACAGCGCTTTGCGCCACTCAACAGCTGGCCCGACAACGTCAACCTCGACAAGGCGCGGCGGCTGCTGTGGCCGATCAAGCAGAAGTACGGCCGCAGCATCTCCTGGGCCGACTTGCTGGTGCTCACGGGCAACGTCGCACTTGAATCGATGGGTTTCAAGACCTTCGGCTTTGGCGCTGGCCGCGCGGACGTTTGGGAGCCGGACGAGTCCGTCTACTGGGGCGCCGAATCCACCTGGCTGGACGACAGCCAGCGCTACACCGGCGATCGTGATTTGGAAAACCCGCTCGCAGCAGTCCAGATGGGGCTGATCTACGTCAATCCCGAAGGGCCCGGCGGTCAACCCGACCCCCTCGGGTCGGCCCGCGACGTGCGCGAAACCTTTGCGCGCATGGCGATGAACGACTACGAGACCGTGGCACTCACTTGCGGTGGCCACACCTTCGGCAAGTGCCATGGCGCCGGTCCGGCCAGCCATGTCGGCACAGCGCCCGAGGGGGCGGCCATCGATCAGCAAGGCCTGGGCTGGATCAGCAGCTTTGGCAGCGGCAAGGGGGGCGACCAGACCGGCAGCGGTCTGGAAGGCTCGTGGACACCTACGCCCACGCAATGGGACATGAGCTACCTGGACATGCTGTTCGGCAACGAGTGGGAGCTGACCAAGAGCCCTGCCGGCGCCTGGCAGTGGGTGCCAACGGTCATCGATACGAGCAACACGGCCCCGGCGGCGCACGATGCGTCCAGGCAGGTGCCGATCATCATGACCAGCGCCGACATGGCGATGCGCATGGACCCGGATTACGAGAAAATTGCGCGCCATTTCCACCACAACCCGGAGGAGTTTGCCGACGCCTTTGCACGCGCCTGGTTCAAACTGACCCACCGCGACATGGGGCCACGCGCACGCTACCTCGGCCCGGAAGTGCCCACCGAAGAACTCATCTGGCAAGACCCGGTTGCACCTGTCGTCCACCAGCTGATCGACGAGGCCGATACCGTCGCGCTCAAGGCCTTGGTGCTGGCGTCGGCACTCACGGTTTCGCAACTGGTGGCCACCGCATGGGCATCGGCCTCGACCTTCCGCGGCTCCGACCGGCGTGGCGGCGCCAATGGTGCGCGCATCCGCCTGGCCCCGCAAAATGGCTGGCCAGTCAACCAACCGGCGCAATTGGCCGAGGTTCTGGTGGTGCTTGAGGGCATCCAGAAGCGCTTCAACGCCGCCCAAACGGGCGGCAAGCAGCTCTCGATGGCCGACTTGATCGTGCTGGCCGGCGGCGCGGCTGTCGAGCAAGCCGCCAGGCAGGCCGGCGTCTCGGTGACGGTGCCCTTCACGCCGGGCCGCACCGACGCCTCTCAGGCGCAAACCGACATCGAATCTTTTGCCGCGCTGGAGCCCAGGGCCGACGGGTTCCGCAACCAGGTCCGTCCGGGGCTGGAGGCGAACACGGCCGAACTGCTGCTGGACAAGGCGCAGCTGCTGACGCTGACCGCACCCGAGACGGCGGTGCTGTTGGGAGGCCTGCGCGTGCTGGGCGCCAACGTCGGGCAAAGCCAGCACGGCGTGTTCACCCAGCGGCTCGGTACGCTGAGCAACGACTTCTTCGTCAACCTGCTCGACATGGGCACGCAGTGGCAGAGGACCGCTTCGTCCGAGCATGTGCTGGAAGGGCGTGACCGCAAGACCGGCTTGCTCAAATGGACAGGCACCACCGTTGATCTGGTCTTCGGCTCCAACTCACAGCTTCGGGCGCTGTCGGAGGTTTATGCCTGCAGTGACGCGCAGCCTGCTTTTGTGCGGGACTTCGTGGCGGCGTGGACCAAAGTGATGAATCTGGACCGGTTCGACCTGGCTTGACAGCGGCAGCCCCGGCGGCCGGCGCATCAACGGCCGGTCAGCGCGCCATAGACCAGGTCTTGCACCTGCTCGCGGTAGTACTTGCGCAACTCACCCGGCGCGGCAGTGCCGAAGGCGACGACGAGTTGCTCCTTCGGGTCGCAAAAAAAGCCCGTGCCGTTGGCACCGTTCCAGCTGAATTCGCCGGGGTTGCCGGGCACGGCGGCCAGACCTGACTGAACCCGCACGGCCACGCCCAGGCCAAATCCGTAGCCATCGCGGTGCGGCTCAACCGCGGCAACCCGGTTGTTGATGCCGGCACCCAGGTGGTTGCTGGTCATGAGCTGCACAAAGGCCGGGCTCAGCACCTGCGCACCGTCCAGACTGCCGCCATTGAGCAACATCTGGCCAAAACGGATGTAGTCGCCCATGCTGCCGAAGGCGCACGCCCCCGCGCAGTCGAAGCTGGGTGCGCGCTGCAGGGCAAGAATGGATTGCGGTTTGCCGTCCAGCGGGTTGTTCGGGAACGGGCGCGCCACGCGGGCCATCTGCGCCTCGGATGGGCGGAAGGTGGTGTCGTTCATCTTCAGCGGCGTCCAGACCGTGTCCGAGAGGTGCCCGCCCAACGACTTGCCGGTGATCTTCTCGACCACCGCGCCCAGCACGTCGAACGACAGGCCGTACTCGAATACCGTACCCGGCTGGTAGACCAGCGGCAATTGGGCGATGGCGCTGGCAAATTCAGCCGACGTGCCCATATTTTGCGCCGCACCGCCGCTGGGCCAAAGCGCTGCGATGGCGCTGCTGCCATCGGGCCGACCGCCATAGGGGATGCCCGACGTGTGACGGAACAGATCGTGGATCAGGATCGGGCGCTTCTGTGGCTCCAGCGTGAACTTGCCATCAGTGCTGGGTACACCCACTTGCCCCGTGCCAAAGGCCGGGAAGTAATCCGTCAGCCTGCTTTGCAGCGGCAGCCTGCCCTGCTCTGTCAAAGCCAGCGCGCCCACTGCCGCCTGAATCTTGGTCATTGAGGCCAGCTGGAAAATCGTGTCGGTCTGCATCACCACGCCCTTGGCCGCATCGGCCATGCCAAAGGCCTTGAAGTAGACGAGCTTGCCGTTGCGAGCGATGGCCACCACCGCACCCGGCACTCGCTGCTTGTCGATTTCGCTCTTGAAAAATGTGTCAATGTTGGCCAGTCGCTGCGCCGACATGCCCACGCTGTCGGGTGTTGCCGCTGGCAGCGGCTGTGCGGCGGCGGTTTGAATGGCGGTGAGCGCGATCGCTGTAGTGAGGAAATTCTTGAACATGTGTGTCTCCAAGTTGGTCTTTTTAGGTACTGCAATCCGGGGTCGCCAGGCCATACGCTATTCCCACTCGATCATTTCCTGCGCTGGTAAAACGTTGTCGTCATTGGCTTTAACAACTAGAAGCTGCATCATTACCGTCAGCTTTACCGTCAGACCAAGAAAGCTCGAATTTCGTTTGATCTGGACCCAGGACCACCAGTCTACGCAGGTGGCAACCAAGCTTCGCGGACTATCGAGGACCATCGCCGGCCTCATCGCTTGCCACGCTTCAGGGACCATGCCAGCACCGCCCTACCCCGAACGGCGGAGTCTCGTCGTTCGACGCTCAAGGCAGGGGCGCACAACATCAGGCCGCAGCCATGATTCGGAATCCAGTCGCCTTCACTACCGGCCTCACGTGTGTCTTGCCGCGCTGAAGATCCACCAGCCCGTAACGCGACATCGTCTTCAAGGTGCGCGACAGATTGCCAGGCTGCCGCCCCGTGGTCTTGGCCAGCACGGCCATGGAATCCGGGTTGGTCTCTCTGATGACCTTGAGCAGCGCACGGTTCTGATCGCTCAGCACCTCGGCCACCGACTTCATGGAAGTGAACCAGATCTTGGGCTCTCCGGGCTTGGGCTTGTACTCGCCCTTGGCGATGGCGATCGTGCGGGCCCGGATCTGTTCCTGGGACATGACGCCGATGACGATGGTCTTCATTGCTGTGCTTCCTTGATCACACG
>JANYKR010000193.1 GCA_025358155.1 Betaproteobacteria bacterium | reverse complement strand
ACCATCACCGAGCCGGCAAACTCCAGCAAGGCGTCTTCGAGCGCGCGCAGGGTTTCAACGTCCAGATCGTTCGACGGCTCGTCGAGCATCAGCACGTTGCCGCCTTGCGACAAGGTCTTGGCCAGGTGCAGCCGGCCGCGTTCACCGCCCGAGAGGCTGCCCACCAGCTTTTGCTGGTCGTTGCCCTTGAAGTTGAAGCGCCCGAGGTAGGCCCGGCTCGGCATCACGAACTTGCCGACGACGATGTTGTCGAGGCCACCCGAGACGTCTTGCCACACCGTTTTCTCGGCGGCCAGGCTCTCGCGGCTCTGGTCGACAAAGGCCAGCTGCGCGGTCTTGCCGGTCGCCACCTCGCCGCTGTCGGGCTTCTCCTTGCCCTGGATCAGCCGGAACAGCGTGGACTTGCCGGCGCCGTTGGGGCCGATGATGCCGACGATGGCACCGGCCGGCACCCGGAAGCTGACGTTGTCCATCAGCAGCCGGTCGCCAAAGCTCTTGGACACGTTCTTGAACTCGATCACCTCGTTGCCCAGGCGCTCGGCCACCGGGATGAAGATCTCGTTGGTCTCGTTGCGCTTCTGGTAGTCAACGTCGCTGAGTTCCTCGAACCGGGCCAGCCTTGCCTTGCTCTTGGCCTGGCGGCCCTTGGCATTGCTGCGCACCCACTTCAGCTCTTCCTTCATCGCCTTCATGCGCGAGTCTTCGCTCTTTTGCTCTGACTCCAGGCGGCGCTCCTTCTGGTCGAGCCAATCGGAGTAGTTGCCCTTCCAGGGGATGCCCTGGCCTCGGTCGAGCTCCAGAATCCACTCGGCCGCGTTGTCCAGAAAGTAGCGGTCGTGGGTGATGGCCACCACGGTACCCGAGTAACGTTTCAAGAACTGCTCAAGCCAGTCCACCGACTCGGCGTCGAGGTGGTTGGTCGGCTCGTCGAGCAACAGCATGTCGGGCTTGGACAGCAGCAGCCGGCACAGCGCTACCCGGCGCTTTTCGCCGCCTGACAGCACACCGATCACCGCGTCCCAGGGCGGCAGGCGCAGCGCGTCGGCGGCCAGCTCCAACTGCAGGTCGGTGTTTTCACTGCCGGCGGCGGCGATGATCGATTCAAGTTCGGCCTGCTCAGCGGCCAGTTTGTCGAAGTCGGCGTTCTCGTCCGCGTATTCGCTGTACACCTCGTCGAGCCGCTTCTTGGCGGCCAGCACGCCGCCGATGCCTTCTTCGACCACCTGGCGCACGGTCTGCTCGGCCGGCAGCACCGGCTCCTGCGGCAAATATCCGACCTTCAGGCCGGGCATCGGGGTGGCTTCGCCTTCGTATTCCTTGTCCACGCCGGCCATGATCTTGAGCAAGGTGCTCTTGCCAGAGCCGTTGATGCCCAGCATGCCGATCTTGGCGCCAGGGAAAAAGGACAGCGTGATGCCCTTCAGGATCTGCCGCTTGGGCGGCACGATCTTGCCGACGCGGTTCATGGTAAAGACGTACTGGGCCATGGTGGGGGGTCTGCCGGGTGGTCTGTGAGGGGGGGCGTCTTGCTTGGGGGGTGCTGCCGCCGGGGCTGGCAGCGTGGTGTCGGCCAGCGGCTGAGCGGCAGCTGGTCGAGAACCCGGCATTATCCCTGCAGAGGCGCCAGCAGGCCTTGCAGGTCTTCCAGCGCGAAGGGGGTGGTCGTTTCGTCCGTCGGGTCCGCTTCGTCAGCCGGCGCGCGCCGGCCGAGCACCGCATCGGCCAGCGCGGCTTTGCGCGCTTGCAGCGCCAGCAGCCGCTCCTCGATGCTGCCAGCCGCCACCAGCCGATAGACGGTCACTGGCCGGGTCTGGCCGATGCGGTGGGCCCTTGCGCTGGCCTGCGCCTCGACGGCCGGGTTCCACCATGGGTCGAGGTGGATCACGGTGTCGGCGGCGGTCAGGTTCAGGCCGACACCGCCGGCCTTCAGGCTGACCAAGAATACCGGGGCGGCGCCGGCCTGAAACTGCGCCACCCGGGCGCCGCGTTCGGTGGTGGGGGTGTCGCCGGTCAGCGTCAGCCAGGTCAGGCCGAGCGCCTGCAATTCCGGCTCGACCAAGCGAAGCATGCGGGTGAACTGCGAAAACACCAGGATCTGCCGGCCTTCGGCGACCAGGGTGGGCAGGGTTGCGTGCAGCCAGCCGAGTTTGGCGCTGGCGTGAACCTGGCCCCCAAGGTCGCCGCTTTGCGGCTCCCGCCGCCCCGGGGGGGAGTGCGTCAACCTGGGGCTACGCCCGGACACCGAGCGTGCTGAGGACGCTGGGTGACTGACGAAGGCCACGGCCTCTGGCCCGTTGCGGCCCGGCGTTGACTTGTCGGCGGCGGCGCGCTCGGCCGGGCCGGGCAGCTCCAGCAGCCGGGGGTCGTTGCAGACCTGGCGCAGGCGCAGCAGGGCGTCGAGGATGCTGACCGTCGCGCCCGAAAATTTTTGCTTTGCCAGCACCCGGCGTACTTGTTCGTCGCAGGCCAGCCGCACGCTCTCATACAAAGCCCGTTGCGCGCCGGTCAGCGCCACCCGGTGCAGTTGCTCGGTCAGCGCGGGCAGTTCGCTCGCTACCTGGTCCTTGCGGCGGCGCAGGATGAAGGGCGCCACCCGCTCGGCCAACAGCCGGGCGCGGGCGGTTTCACCGTTTTTCTCGATCGGCGTGCGCCAGTCGCGCTGGAAGCTGCGTGCATCGCCCAGGTAGCCCGGCAGCAGGAAGTGGAACTGCGCCCACAGCTCGCCCAGGTGGTTTTCCATCGGCGTGCCGGTCAGGCTGAGGCGGTGCCTGGCGTTGAGCCGGCGCGCGGCGGTGGCGGTGCGGCTGCCGGCGTTTTTGACCATCTGCGCCTCGTCCAGCACCACCAAGTGCCAAGGCTGGGCCTGCAGCGCCATCGCGTCGCGCCACAGCAGCGGGTAGCTGGTCAGCACCAGGTCGTGCTGCGCGATG